>NZ_WIQI01000020.1 GCF_009602535.1 Ornithinicoccus halotolerans
ACCTCGGCCCCGACATCACCCCGGTGATGGCGCGCGCGGTCTGGGCGGTCGGCTGGGACAAGCCGTCGTTCTGGGGGCACCGGTGCGCCGGCTGGTGGAGCCGCTGCGGCTGGCGGCGGCCACCGGGCTCGAGCAGCACCTGGGCGACGTGGACACCCCCGAGCAGCTGGCTCGCTGGCGGGAGCGCCCGCTGGGGTGACCCGGCTCAGCCGCCGATGGCGCTCATCGGTCGAGGTGGCTGCAGGAAGGCGGGGTCGTCGATGTCGTGGCCGGCCCGCTTGCCGGCCAGCGCGCTGGTCACCAGCCGCTGCAGCGCCTCGTCGCCGGCGCCGGCGCGCAGCGGGGTGCGCAGGTCGGTCTCGCCGGTGGCGAACAGGCACGTGCGCAGCTGCCCGTCGGCGGTGAGCCGCAGCCGGTCGCAGGCCCCGCAGAACGGTGCGGTGACCGAGGCGATCACGCCCACCGTCTCCGGGCCGCCGTCGACGAGGAACAGCTCGGCCGGTGCGCTGCCGCGGGTGGGCACCGGCTGTAGCCGGTGGGCGGTGCGCAGCCGGTCGAGGATCTCCTCGCCGGTGACCATGCCGTGGCGGGTCCAGGTGTGACCGGCGTCCAGCGGCATCTGCTCGATGAAGCGCAGCTGGTAGCCGTGCTCGAGCGCGAACGCGAGCAGGTCGACCGCCTCCTGGTCGTTGACCCCGCGCAGCAGCACGGTGTTGAGCTTGACGGGGTGGAAGCCCGCCTCGGCGGCGGCCCGCACCCCCCGCAGCGTGTCGTCCAGCCGGTCCCGCCGGGCCAGCTCGCGGAAGGTGTCGGGCCGCAGGGTGTCCAGGCTGATGTTGACCCGGGCCAGCCCGGCCGCCCGCAGGTCGTCGGCGACCCTGTCCAGGCCGAGGGCGTTGGTGGTCATCGACACCTCGACCGGCCCGTCGTCACCGGTCATCGCGGCGATGCCGGCGACCACGTCGACCAGGTCGCGCCGCAGCAGCGGCTCCCCGCCGGTCAGCCGCACCTCGGTCACGCCCAGGTCGACCGCCATCGCCACCAGCCGCAGCAGCTCCTCGGTCGACAGCAGCGTCGGCTTGGCCAGCCACGGCACGCCCTGCTCGGGCATGCAGTAGGTGCAGCGCAGCGAGCACCGGTCGGTCAGCGACACCCGCAGGTCGCGGTGTCGCCGGCCGAACCCGTCCGTCAGCGGCTGCTCGGTCATCCGTGGTCCCCCGTGTCCAGCTGCACCAGCAGGTGCGGCACCAGCGGCAGCAGCGCGGGCAGGTTCTGCTCGACGGCCCGCACGCTGCCGGGCAGGTTGACCACGAGAGTGCCCCCGCCGGTGCCCTCGGCCGGGTCGATGACGCCCGCCGTGCCGCGGGAGATGGCGGCCATCGGGGTGTGCGCGGCGCCCTCGCGGCGCAGCTGCTCGGCCACCCCGTCCAGCTCCCGGGTGAGCACCTGCCGGGTGCCCTCCGGCGTGTAGTCCCGGGGTCCCACGCCCGTCCCGCCGGTGGTGACCACGAGCCGGTAGCCCTCGGCCACCGCCTCCCGCAGCGCCGCCGCGACCGAGTCGGCGCCGTCGGGGATGACGAGCGGTCCGTCGACCCGGTGGCCGGCCTGGGTCAGCAGCTCGACCAGCCGCGGCCCGGACCGGTCGGGGCGGGACCCGCTGGCGGAGCGGTCCGACACGGTGACCACGAGGGTGGGCACCGACCGGGGGTCGGTAGCGGCCATGCCGACCATCGTAGGTGGGTGCCGGGGGAGCCGCGCAGGGTCTGGCGGGTCCTCGCGGCCGAATACCGCAGCCGCCCGTTTGCTAAATGGAGTTAGGGCTGCCTAACCTCAGCGGTGTTCGGTCCGCGCGGCCGAGCACCAGAGCTGACCGAGCCGCAGGAGCCGTCCATGTCCCGATCCCTCACCTCCCTGGCAGTCGCGAGCACCGGCCTGGTGCTGCTCGCGGCGTGCAGCACCGGCCCGGCGGGAGGTGGGGAGACCGGCGGCAGCGGGCAGGGTGACGCCGCCGGCAGCACCGCCAGCGGCGAGCCGGCCGGCGACCAGTTCCCGGTGACCATCGAGCACGCCCACGGCGAGACCACCATCGAGGAGGACCCGCAGCGGGTCGCCACCGTGGGCTGGGTGGACCACGACGTGATGGTCTCCCTCGGCGAGCTGCCGGTCGGGGCCACCAAGATCAGCTGGGGCGGCAACGAGCAGGGCTCCACCGACTGGTTCGACCAGGCGGTCACCGAGCAGGGCGGTGACCCTGCCGAGATCGCTCGCTACGACGACAGCGACGGCATCCCCGTGGACGAGATCGCCGCCGTGCAGCCGGACCTGATCCTCGGCACCAACTCCGGCATGACCGCCGAGGAGTACGAGCGGCTGTCCAAGATCGCCCCCACCGTGGCCTACCCGGAGGTCGCCTGGGCCACGCCGTGGCGGGAGTCGCTGCAGATCGTCGGCCAGGCGCTGGGCCGCACCGCCGAGGCCGAGCAGGTGCTCGCCGACACCGAGGCCGCCATTGAGGCCGCCCGCGAGGAGCACCCGGGCCTGGCGGGCCGGACCGTGGCGTGGACCTGGTTCACCCCCGGCGACCTGTCCAGCATCGGCCTCTACACCACCCAGGACCTGCGCCCGCAGATCTCCCGCGAGTTCGGCATGGAGGACGCCGGCATCGTGACCGAGCTCAGCGAGGGCAACGACAGCTTCTCGGCGACCCTGTCCGCCGAGCGTGCCGATGAGCTGGACGCCGACCTGGTCTTCTTCTGGACCGAGGACGAAGCCCAGGCCGAGCAGATCACCAGCGACACCCTGCTGCAGCAGGTGCCCGCCTTCGAGCGTGGCTCCTACGCCGTCCTCACCGACCAGCCGCTGGTCACCGCCATCACCTCCCCGACCCCGCTGTCCATCCCGGTGGTCATCGAGCAGTTCCTGCCGCAGGCCGCCGAGGCCGCGAGCCAGCTGGAGGAGGGCGCGGAGCGGTGACCACGCTGACCGGCACGCCGCCGCGCGTGCGGTGGACCGCGGGCCTGATCGGCCTGGCGGTCCTCGCCGTGTGCGCGGGGCTGTCGGTCGCGGTGGGCGCCCGGACGCTGCCGCCCGCCGACGTGCTGCAGGGGCTGGCGCCGCTGCTCGGCGGCGACGGCACCGGCTCGCCGACCGAGTCGATCGTCCGCGCCCGCGCGGACCGCACCGTCATCGGCGTCCTGGTCGGGGTGGCCGTCGCGCTGTCCGGTGCGGCGATGCAGGGGCTGACCCGCAACCCGCTCGCCGACCCCGGTCTGCTCGGCGTCAACGCCGGCGCGGCACTGGCCATCGTCCTCGGCATCCAGGCCGGGATCCTCGGTGGCGCCAGCGGCTACGTCTGGTTCGCGATGCTGGGCGGCGTGCTGGCGGCAGCCGTCGTCTACGGGGTGGCCTCCCTCGGGCCCGCCGGGCCGCAGCCGCTCACGATGACGCTCACCGGCGCCGCGCTCACCGCGGGAGTGACCAGCGTCGTCGCCGGCGTGCTGGTGACCAACGACGGGGCGCTGGAGGTGTTCCGGTTCTGGCAGGTCGGCTCGATCGCCGGCCGCTCGGTCGAGCTCGTGACCGGGGTCGCCCCGGTCCTGCTCGCCGGGCTGCTCATCGTGGCGCTGTCCGGTCCCGTGCTCAACGCCACCGCCCTCGGGGAGGACCTGGAGCGGGCCCTCGGCCAGCGGACGCTGCTCGCCCGCGGGGTCGTGGCGCTGGGCGCGGTCGCGCTCGCGGCCAGCGCGGTGGCACTGGCCGGCCCGATCGCCTTCGTCGGGCTGGTCGTGCCGCACCTGGTCCGGCTGGTCACCGGCCCCGACTACCGCCGGGTGCTGCTGGGCAGCGCCCTCGTCGGGCCGGTGCTGGTCCTGGCCACCGACGTGCTGGGCCGGGTCGTCTCCCCGCCCTCGGAGGTGCAGGTCGGCATCATGACCGCCGTCCTGGGCGCCCCCGCGCTCATCCTGCTGGTGCGGCGGACGGCGATGCGATGACCACGCTGGGCACCACCACCGCCGCCACCCGACCGGCCGGCCCGGCCACCGCGCCGCCGGGCGACCCCGGTCTCCCCGCCCGGGTGCGGGCGCGCACCCGTCGGCGCTCCGGCCTGGTGCTGACGGCGCTCGTGACCGGGTGGCTGGCTGCGTTCCTGGTGCGGGTCCTGCTGGGCGACTTCACCATCACCGTCCCGGACGCGCTGCGGATCGTCACCGGCACCGAGATCCCGGGGGCCAGCTTCATCCTGATGGAGTCCAAGCTCCCCCGGGCGCTGGCGGGCACCTGCGCCGGCCTGGCGCTGGGCGCCTCCGGCGCGACCTTCCAGGCGATGGCCCGCAACCCGCTGGCCAGCCCGGACGTGCTGGGCATCACGATGGGATCCTCGGCGGCGGCCGTCTTCACGCTCGTGGTCCTCGGCGGCAGCGGCCCGGCCGTCACCGTCGCCGCGCTGGCCGGCGGCGCGGCCGTCGCCGCCGCGATCCTGCTGCTGTCCGGTGCGGCGGCGGGCGCGGCTCCCTACCGGATGATCCTCACCGGCGTGGCGCTGGCCGCGATGCTCACCTCGGTCGTGCACTGGGTGCTGCTCACGGCCGACGTCTACCGCGCCCACGAGGCCATGGTGTGGCTGACCGGCAGCCTCACCGGCGTCCGATGGGCCGAGATCGGCCGGATGGCCCTCGTCGTGGCCGTGGCGCTGCCGCTGCTGGCCGCGGTCGCCAGTCGGCTGCGGCTGGTCGAGCTCGGCGACGACCTCGCCCACGGCCTGGGCGTGCCGCCGCGCCAGGTGCGCGCGCAGGCGATGGGGCTGGTCGTGGTGCTGACCGCCACCGCGACCGCCGTCTGCGGGCCGATCGCCTTCGTCGCGTTCCTGGCCGGTCCGATCGCGCGCCGGCTGCTGGGCGGGCACACCTCCATCCCGGCCGCCGCCGTCGTCGGCGCCGTCATCGTCGTGGTCGCCGACTACCTGGCGGCGTACGCGCTGCCCGGCACCAACCTGCCCGTCGGCGTGGTCACCGGGCTCGCCGGCGCGCCGTTCCTGCTGTGGCTGCTCGTGTCCACCCGCCCCTCACGCCAGGAGGCCGCATGACCGCCGTCCAGACCCCGTCCACCCGGCACGCGCCGCCCGCGGTGAGCGGCCCGGCGGGCGGGATGGGCCCGGACGCCGGGCCCGCCGCTCCCGCGACGGGCGGCACCGCGCTGGTCGCCCAGGGTGTCTCCCTCGGCTACCAGGGCCGCCCGGTCGTCGAGGGCCTCGACCTGGCGGTGCCCCGCGGGCAGGTGACCGCCGTCGTGGGGCCGAACGGCTGCGGCAAGTCCACGGTGCTGCGGGGGCTGGCACGGCTGCTCCGGCCGACCGCGGGCCAGGTGCTGCTGGACGGCCGTGACCTGCACCGGATGCCCACCCGGCAGGTGGCCCGGGAGGTCGGCCTGCTCCCGCAGAGCCCGGTCGTGCCCGACGGCATCACCGTCGCCGAGCTGGTCAGCCGCGGCCGCCACCCCCACCGCGGGCTGCTGCGGCAGTGGACCCGGGACGACGACCGCGTCGTGGCCGAGGCGCTCGCGGTGACCGGCACCGAGGACCTGGCCGGCCGGGAGGTCGACCAGCTCTCCGGCGGGCAGCGGCAGCGGGTCTGGATCGCCATGGTCCTGGCCCAGCGCACCGGCCTGCTGCTGCTGGATGAGCCGACCAGCTTCCTCGACATCGCCCACCAGGTCGAGGTGCTCGACCTGGTACGCGACCTGTCCACCCAGCAGGGCACCACCGTCGTGATGGTGCTGCACGACCTGGCGATGGCGGCTCGGTACGCCGACCACCTGGTCGCCGTCCGCGAGGGCCGGATCGCCGCCCAGGGCGCCCCCCGTGCGGTCGTCACCGCCGAGACCGTCGAGCAGGTCTTCGGTGTCCGCTGCCGGGTCCGCTGGGAGGAACCCGACGGCGACCTGACCGTGGTGCCGGTGGGCCGGCACCGCTCGACCAGCGCCCGACCCGGCGCCGCCGCCCGACCGGGCGCGGCCGCTACCGCCACCACCGCAGGAGGTGCCTCGTGACCACGACCCTGGAGCGCGTCAGGACCCGCGTGCGCCGCGCCGCGTACGCGCGGACCATGGCCATGCCCATCGAACGGGAGCACCATCACGGCTTCCCGGTCACGGTCACCGACGTGGTGGACGTGACACCGCACTACCGGCGACTGACGCTGGCCGCACCGCAGCTGCGGGAGTACCGCACGCTCGGGCCGGACGAGTACTTCGGGCTGGTCATGCCCCAGCCCGGGCAGGAGCTGCCGGACCTGTCCCGGCTCGCCGGCAGCAACCTGCGGGGCGCCCTCGGCGAGCTGCCGGAGGTGGAGCGCCCGGACCTGCGGTGGTACACCGTGCGCCGGCACCGGCCGGAGGCCGGCGAGGTCGATGTCGAGGTCGTCACGCACGGGGACGACGGACCCGGGTCGAGTTGGGTGCGCCGCGCGCAGGCCGGGCAGCTGGCCGGGTTCCAGACCGGCTCCAGCTGCTACCGACTCGGTTCGGCCGCCGGCGACCAGGTGCTCGTGGCCGACGAGACCGCCTTCCCGGCGCTGTGCGGGATCCTGGAGCAGGCCGGTCCCGGGGTGCGGCCGCACGTGTTCCTCGAGGTGCCCGGCCCGGGGGTGCTGCCGGACCTGACGCCGCTGGCCGCGGGGCTGGCGGGGACCGTGGCCGTGGTCGACCGCGGTGACCGCGCCCCCGGCCAGGCGGTCACCGAGACACTGGCCGCGGCTGACCTACCGGCCCCGACGTTCGCCTGGGCGTGCGGCGAGAAGGAGCTCGCGGCCTCGGTGCGCCGTCACCTGGTCTCCGAGCGCGGGATGGACAAGCGCCGGGTCTACTTCTGCGGCTACTGGATCCTGGGGCGGCCCCGCGGGTGACCCGGGTCGCGCGCCGCCACGGCCGGCTCTCCGGTGCGTGCCCACCGGCGACCGGCTAGGTTCAGCCGGTGATGACGAGGACCGGCTCGGTCGCCGGGCCGCCGCAGCCGGGGCGCCACCGCACCGGCCACGGCACCGGTCGGCGTCGCCGCGCGTGGGCCGTGACGCTGCTCGGCCTGCTGGTGGGGCTGGGGGTGCTGCTGGGCGTCGGCCCCGCCGAGCGCAGCCCTGCCACGACTGATGACCTGGCGGCGGGCTACGACAGCACCCGCGCCGAGGTGCTGCGGGAGCGGCTCCCGCAGGACGACGACGAGGCTCCCGCCGTCGTGCTGTTCACTGCTGACGGCGACATCCCGGAGCAGCTGCCGCAGCTCGAGCAGCTGCTCGGGCAGCTGCCGGCGGGGCAGCAGCTGGTCACTGGTGCCGGCCCGGCCCTCACCCCGGCCGAGGACGGAACTGCCGCCACCGCGGTCGTGCAGGTCCCCACCGAGACCGCCACCCAGGCGCAGGCCGAGGTTGCCGGGCTCCGGCAGGTGCTGCGGGAGGGCGCGCCGGACGGGGTGACGGCGCAGGTCACCGGTCCGGCGGCGATCGAGGCCGACCTCGCGGCCGTGTTCGAGGGGGCCAACACCACGCTGCTCGCCGTCACGGCCGCGGTGGTCGCGGTGCTGCTGCTGGTGACCTACCGCAGCCCGGTGCTCTGGCTGCTCCCGCTGGCGGTGGTGGCGCTGGCGGACCGGGTGGCGGTCGTGCTGGCCACCCAGGTGCTCGCCCTGGCCGGCGTCCCGTGGGACGAGTCGACCGAGGGCATCCTGTCGGTGCTGGTCTTCGGGGCCGGCACCAACTACGCGTTGCTGCTCGTCTCCCGGTACCGCGACGAGCTGCGGCTGCGCGACGACCGGCACGCCGCGGTGGCGGTGGCCCGTCGCCGGACGGCCGAGGCGGTCCTGGCCAGCGCGGCCACCGTCGTCATCGGCGTCCTGGTGCTGCTGTTCTCGGTCTTCCCCACCACGCGCGGGTTGGGGCTGGCGTGCGCCGTCGGCGTCACGGTCGCCGCGGCGGCGGTGCTGCTGGTGCTGCCCTCGGTGCTGGTGCTGCCGGGACGGTGGGTGTTCTGGCCGCGGGTGCCACGGGTCGGCCAGCAGGTGCTCAGCGAGGGCCGGACCGGCTGGCGGCGCGTCGGTGACCTGGTCGCGCGCCGGGCACCGGTCATGGTCGCGGTCACCGTCGCAGTGCTCCTGGCCGCGGGTGCGGGCAGCACCCAGGTCCGGCTCGGGCTCTCGCCGTCGGAGCAGTTCCTGCAGGAGCCGGAGGCGATCACCGCGGGGCAGCGGCTGGCCCAGTCCTTCCCCGCCGGCCTCGCCGACCCGGTGGTCGTGGTGAGCGAGACCGAGGACCCGACGGCGGTCGCCGACCTCACCGAGCGGCTCGGCCAGGTGGCGGGGGTGGTCACCGTCAGCCCGGCCGGCCAGGGCGGTGGCGTCACCGAGCTGCGGTTGCTGCACGACGAGCCCGCCGGCACCGAGCAGGCCGCCCAGCTGGTGGCGCGGGTCCGGCAGGCACTGCAGGAGGCCCCCGACGGGGAGCGGACCGCGTGGCACGTCACCGGCACCAGCGCCCAGGCCCTGGACTCGCGGGAGGGCGCCGAGCGGGACCGGTGGCTGCTGGTGCCGGCGATCCTGGTGCTGGTCCTGCTGGCGCTGGCCGGGATCCTGCGCTCGGTGCTGGCGCCGGCGCTGCTGGTGGCCTCGGTGGTGCTGTCCTACACCGCGGCGCTCGGTGTCTCGTGGTGGTTGTTCACCGGCCCGCTGGGGTTCTCGGCGCTGGACGAGTCGGTGCCGCTGCTGTCCTTCCTGTTCCTGGTGGCGCTCGGTGTCGACTACAACATCTTCCTCATCACCCGGACCCTGGAGGAGGCGCCCGCGAGCGGTACTCGCGAGGGTGTGCTGCGGGCCCTCGCCGCGACCGGCGGGGTGATCACCAGCGCGGGGATCCTGCTGGCGGCGGTGTTCGCGGTGCTGGGCGTGCTGCCGCTGGTGGTGCTCGCCCAGATCGGCACGGTGATCTGCCTGGGGGTGCTGCTGGACACCCTCGTCGTGCGCACCGTGCTGGTGCCGGCGGTGGTGCACAGCCTGGGCGAGCCGTTCTGGTGGCCGCGCCGCGTCGCCCGCTCAGCCGGGTGACAGCAGCGCCGGGCAGGATGGCCCGGTGGAGTCGCTGGTGGAGGTGCTGACCGAGGTCTGGCGACGGGCGGTCACTCCGCAGTCGGTGCCCGAGCCGGCGACCGTGCTCGCGCTCGCCGGCGTCGCGGTGGTGCTGCTCGCGCTCCCGCCCGTGGCCCGGGCGGCTCGGCACGCGACCACGCTGGTGCACGAGGTGGGCCACGCCACGGTCGCGCTGCTGGCGGGGAGGCGGCTGAGCGGGATCCGGCTGCACACCGACGCCTCGGGGCTCACCTCCTCCAGCGGCCCCGCTCGCGGGCCGGGCATGGTGCTCACGCTGCTGGCCGGGTACCCCGCGCCGACGGTCACCGGGCTGGCGGGGGCCTGGCTGCTCGGGTACGGCTACGCCGCGGGCCTGCTGTGGGGGTTCGTCGCGCTCTGCGCCGTGCTGATGCTGGTGGTGCGCAACGTCACCGGCTGGCTGCTGGTGCTCGGCCTGGGCGGCGGCGTCGCGGTGGCGAGCTGGCTGCTGCCACCGGCGGCGCTGGTCGGCGCGGCCCACGTGCTGCTGTGGATGCTCCTGCTCACGGCGCCACGGGCGGTGCTGGACCTGGCTCGGGGCCGGCGGCGGCGCCGCGACCGGTCCTCCGACGCCGCCCGGCTGGCCTCGCTGACCGGTGTCCCGGCGGGAGCCTGGGTGCTCCTGCTGCTGCTGCTCACCCTGGCCGGGCCCGCGCTGCTGGCCTGGCTGCTGCTCCGCTGACCGGTCCGGGCCCGGGGGGTGACCCACCGCAGCGGGTGGCTCGGGCGGGGGCCGACTCGGTGGCGGGCCGCCAGTGGACGCCGCCGACGGGGTAGTGCCAGGGTGAGGTCACCTGTGGAGGTGTCCCGTGATCCCGACGATGGTCCTGGTCGGCCTGCTGCTCGGCCGGTGGTGGTGGCAGGCCGTGATCGGCGGCGCGCTCGCCTGGCCCACCCTCCTGCTGATCGAGGGCGTCATAGCCGAGGGCGAGGTACTCACCGCCGCGGGCCTGGGCGCGCTCAACACCGCCGGTGGCGTGCTGGTCCACCAGCTGCTGCTACGCGGGCTGCGGGCGCTGTGGTCCCGCCGCCGCCCGGCCGCTCCGTGAGCGCCGGAGACGTCGGAGGCGGCCGCTACAGGATGAAGCGGAACAGCGGGCTGTCCGGGGGGATCTGCTCCACCTGGATGGATGAGGTCGCCATCCGCTGCAGCAGCGGCGGCAGGTCCTCCGGCTGGCCCAGCTCGATCCCCACCAGGGCCGGGCCGGTCTCGCGGTTGCTGCGCTTGACGTACTCGAACAGCGCGATGTCGTCCTCGGGCCCGAGCACCTCGTCGAGGAAGCGGCGCAGCGCTCCCGGCTCCTGCGGGAAGTCCACCAGGAAGTAGTGCTTGCGTCCCTCGTAGACCAGGGCCCGCTCCACGATCTCGGGGTAGCGCAGCACGTCGTTGTTGCCGCCGGAGAGCACCACCAGGACGGTCTGCTCCCGTGCCGGGAGCAGATCCGCGACGGCCGCCGGTGCCAACGCTCCCGCCGGCTCGGCGACGATCCCGTCGGCCTGGTAGAGGGCCAGCATCTCCTGGCACACCCGGCCCTCGGGGATGACCGTCATCCGCACACCGGCCTCGTGCACGACCTGGTAGGGCAGCTCGCCCACCCGGCGCACCGCGGCCCCGTCGACGAACGGGTCGATGTGGGGCAGCGTCACCGGCCCGCCGGAGGACAGCGCCGCCGACATGCTGGCCGCGCCGGCCGGCTCCACCCCGATGAGCTCGGTCCCCGGGCTGTGCTCGCGCAGCCAGGCGACCGTCCCGGCCAGCAACCCGCCGCCGCCGACCGGCACCACGACGACGTCGGGCACCTGCCCGAGCTGTTCGACCGCCTCCCGGACGACGGTGCCCTGCCCGGCCACCGTGCGGGCGTCGTCGAACGCCGGTACCACCACCGCCCCGCTCTGCTGGGCGTACCGGTCGGCTGCCGCCGACGCCTCGTCGTAGCCGGCGCCCTCGACGACCACGTCGACCGACTCGCCCCCGATGCGTGCCACCCGGTCCCGCTTCTGCCGCGGGGTGGTGCGGGGCAGGAAGATCCGGGCCCGGACACCGAGCCGGTTACACGCGAAGGCCACGCCCTGAGCGTGGTTGCCGGCGCTGGCGCAGGTCACCCCGCGGGCCCGCTCGTCCTCGTCCAGCTGCGCGATCAGGTTGGTCGCGCCGCGGACCTTGTAGGAGCGGACCGACTGCAGATCCTCCCGCTTCAGCACCACGCGGGCACCGGCGAGGGCGCTGAGCCGACGCTGCTCGGTCAGCGGGGTGCGGGTCACGATCCCGTCGAGACGGTGCGCGGCCGCGTCGATGTCGGCGGCGGTCACCGGGCGCTCGGTGGAGGGCATGCTCCAGCGTGCCACGACCGCCTCCCGCGGCTGCGTGCGGGGCACCCCGGCGAGTCAGGGTGGCCGGCGCCGTTCAGCCCTGGTCGAAGGCGGCGTCGAAGCTGGCGGTGGCAGGCGGGAAGTCCAGCCCGCGCAGGTACTCCAGCGCCTCCTTGGCGCCATGGAGCCGGTCCATCCCGGCGTCCTCCCACTCCACCGAGATCGGCCCCTCGTACCCGGCGGTGGCCAGCGCCCGGAAGCAGTCCTCCCACGGCACGTCGCCCCGACCCGTCGAGACGAAGTCCCAGGCCCGGTGCGGGTGGCCCCACGGCAGGTGCGAGGACAGCCGGCCGTTGCGCCCCCCGCCGGTCCGCATCCGGGTGTCCTTGCAGTCCACGTGGTAGATGCGGTCGGCGAAGTCGGTGATGAAGGCGACCGGGTCGATGTCCTGCCACAGCATGTGGCTGGGGTCCCAGTTGAGACCGAACGCCTCCCGGTGCCCGATCGCCTCCAGCGTCCGCACCGTCGTCCAGTAGTCGTAGGCGATCTCGGACGGGTGCACCTCGTGGGCGAACCGGACCCCGCACTCGTCGAAGACGTCCAGGATCGGGTTCCAGCGGTCGGCGAAGTCTTGGTACCCGGCCTCGATGGTGCTGGGTGGCACCGGCGGGAACATCGCGACGTACTTCCAGATCGAGGAGCCGGTGAACCCCACGACGGTGTCGACGCCGAGCCGCTGGGCCAGCCGGGCGGTGTGCTGCAGCTCCTCAGCGGCGCGCTGCCGCACCCCCTCGGGGTCCCCGTCGCCCCACACCCGGTCGCCGACGATCGCCCGGTGGCGCTCGTCGATAGGGTCGTCACAGACCGCCTGGCCCTTCAGGTGGTTGGAGATCGCCCACACCTGCAGCCCGTGGCGGCGCAGCACGTCCAGCCGGTCCTCGATGTAGGCGTCGTCGTCCCAGCGCCAGGCGTCCAGGTGCTCCCCGGACACCGCGATCTCGAGCCCGTCGTACCCCCATCCGGCGGCCAGGGAGGCGACCTCCTCCAGCGTCAGGTCGGCCCACTGGCCGGTGAAGAGGGTGAAGCGGCGGCGCGGCGTGCTGGTCTCGGTCACGGTCGGTCACTCCTTCGTCGGTGCGGTGGTGGTCACGGAGACGGCGGCGCCCCCGGCGTCCGCGCTGCGAGCGATACCGTCCAGTACCTGCTGGACGGCGTAACCCTCCTCGAAGCCGGGCGCCGGGTCCTGCCCGCGGGCGATGGCGCGCAGGAAGTCGGCAGCCTGGGAGGTGAACGTGTGGTCCCAGCCGAGGATGTGGCCGGGTGGCCACCACGCGTCCAGGTACGGGTGGTCGGCCTCGGTGACCAGGACCCGACGCGGACCCTGGAGCCGCTGCTCCCCCTCCGCGGTCAGCAGCCGGAGCTCGTTGAGGGACTCCAGGTCGAACCCGAGCGACCCCGCGGAGCCGTACACCTCGACCTGCAGCGCGTTCTTGCGGCCGGTCGCCATGCGGGAGACTTCCAGGCTGACCACGGTGCCGGACCGGGTCCGTAGCGTCGCCCACGCGGCGTCGTCCACGGTGACCGGCTCCGGTCCGGACTCGCCGTCGCGCTCGGTGACGAACGTCTGCAGCCGCCCCTGCGCCTCGATGACCGGCTCGCCCAGCAGGGCGTGCACCTGGTCGACGGCGTGCGAGCCGAGGTCGCCCAGCGCCCCGGAGCCGGCCCGTTCCCGGCGCAGCCGCCACGTCATCGGCGCCCCCGGGTCGACCAGCCAGTCCTGCAGGTAGCTCACGCGGACCTGCCGCACCGTCCCCAGCCGGCCCTCCCGCACCAGCTCCCGCGCCAGGGCGAGGGCCGGCACGCGTCGGTAGTTGAAGCCGACCATCGCGCGCACCCCGTCGGTCCGGGCTCGCCGGGCGGCGGCGAGCATCCGCTCCGCCTCCGCCACGGTGTTGGCCAGCGGCTTCTCGACGATCACGTGCTTACCGGCCTCGAGGGCCGCGACGGCGACCTCGGCGTGGAGGTGGCCAGGGGTGCAGACGTCCACGACGTCCACGTCGCGGCGGTCCAGCACGGCGCGCCAGTCGGTCGCGGCCTCCTCCCAGCCCAGCTGCGCGGCGCTGTCGGCCACCCTGGCCGCGTCCCGGCCGACCAGCACCCGCCGGCGAACCGCCGGGGCGTCGGGGTAGAAGGCGGCGACGTTGCGCCAGGCGTTGGAGTGGGCCCGGCCCATGAACGAGTGGCCGACGACGGCGACACCGAGCGGGGCGTCCTGGCGATGGTCGGGCGTCATGGCTTCCTCGTCTCGGTCGGGGGGAGGTCGTGGTCGGTGGCGAGCGAGCGCAGGAAGGCCAGGCCGTCCCGCGCCAGCTGGTCCGGGCTCGCCGCCAGCGGCCGCCAGATGGAGGCCGCCCGGGCGATGGCGGCGTTGTCGGGGGTGAAGCTCTCGATGACCAGGGGCCCCTGGTAGCCCACGTCGTCCAGGGCCGCTACCAGCGCCGGCCAGTCGGTCTGGTCGCCCCCGGGCGCCCCCCGGTCGTTGCCGCACACCTGCAGGTGGACCAGGTGCTCGCCGGCCGTGCGGACCGCTCCGGCCGTGGAGCGCTCCTCGATCCCCAGGTGGTAGCTGTCCAGCGCGAGCCCGAGGGCGGGCCCGAGCAGGCCCTCGAGCGCCGTGAGCGCCTGCTCGACGGTGTTGACCAGCGACGTCTCGTAGCGGTTCAGCGGCTCGAACCCGAGGGCAAGGCCGCGGTCACCGGCCTCCTCGACCAGCGGCGCCAGCGCGCTGCGCCACTGCCGCTCCGCCGCCCGGCGCTCCTCACCGGACATCCGCCAGACCCGGCCGGTGGCGCTGGAGACCGGCCCGCACACGGCGGGCGCCCCGATCGCCCCGGCCAGGTCCAGGCAGCCCCGGAGGTAGTCCTGGGTGTGCCGCACCGTCTCCGGGTCCGCTGCCAGCAGGTCCCGGCCGGGGGCCATGGCGGCCACGACGTGCGGGGACAGCCCGGTCTCCTCCAGCAGCGGGCCGAGCACGTCCGGTGACAGGTCACCGGGCTGCTCCAGCGGCAGCTCGACGGCGTCGAAGCCGAGCTCGGCGACGTGCCGCAGCAGCGGGCCGCTGGAGTCATCGGTCAGGGGCGAGGTCCACACCCAGGTGTTGATCCCGATCGGGCGCACGCGGACACCTCCGTCAGAGCGGTAGCGGCGGGGCAGGACGGACCGGGCCGGTCACGGGATGATGCGCTCCTGCCAGACCTCGGGGTAGCCGGGCAGGTCCTCGCCGCCGAACTTGGCGTAGTGGCCGTCGGGCATGCCCTCGTTCGCGGCCAGGAAGTCGGCCCGCTCGTCCTCGCTGATCGGCTCCTGCGGCAGCACCCACTCCCGGGGCACCTCCTCGCCGGCGAAGATCTTCTCCACCGCCAGCAGCGGGGTCCGCCACTGGAAGTTGGAGTAGACCGGCGCCAGCCCGGTCAGCCCGGTGTCCTCCCACTTGCGCAGGAAGCTCATCTCGTCCTCGCCGGTCATCACCGGGTAGTCCCGTCCGGCGTCCTCGAACGCCTCGATCGCGGCGACGGCTCCGTCACCGGCGTCCATCCAGACGCCCTGCACCTCGCCGGTGGTCAGCTCATCGGAGATGATCGACTTGATCTCCGTGGGGTCGGCGCCGGTGAAGTAGTCCACCGCCTCGATCCCGGCGTCCTCGAAGATCCGCTGCGCGGCGGCCCACCGGTGCTCGAGCACGTCGACCCCGGGCAGGATCCGCAGCGCGATGACCTTGTCGCCCTCCTCGAGGTGCTCGAGCAGGAACTCGGCGGTGTCGATGCCCCACGCGTAGCCACCGATGGGGTGGATGAAAGTGGTGGCGCAGTCGGTCTCCACCCCGCGGTCGAAGACGACGACCGGCTTGCCGGTGTCGCAGGCCCGCTCGACCGCCGGGGTCAGCGCCGCCGTGGAGTTCGGCGAGATGACGAAGGCGTCACAGTTGCCCTCGGCGATGAAGTAGTCGATGTCGGCGATCTGGGCGTTGTCGTCGGCCTGGGCGTCCCGGGTCTCCATCTGGCTGATGACGCCCTCGTCCTGCAGCACCTGCAGCTGCTGGTTCATGGTGATCCAGCCGGTCTGCCGCCAGGGGTTGTCGATGGAGGCGTTGGAGAAGCAGACCTTCTGCGGGCCGTCGGCGGTGTACTCGGAGGTGTCGGCCATCTCGCCGTCGATGTACTGCAGCCACGGCTGGTCCTCCGGTCCCTCGAAGGTGGCGCTGCGCTGCTGGTCCTGCTCCTCGTAGACGGCCTGGTCGAACCACTCGTCGGAGCCGCCGCCGGCCTGGTCCTCAGCCGTGTCCTCGGCGGTGTCCCCGGCGGTGTCCTCGGCCGCGGCCGGGTCCTCCTCCGCGGGCGGGTTGTCGAGGGACTGGTCGGTCGAGCAGCCGGCGACGAGCGCCAGCGACGCCAGGGCTGCCAGGCCCCCGCGCGCGATCGTGGTACGCATCATCTCTCTCCTGTCGTTGTGCCCGGGTCGGTCTCAGCTGTGTCGGGGGCGGCGGGCCGCCTGCGGGTGGCGCGCCGCTGCCAGGCGCGGCCGGCCACGGCGACGGCGACGATGATGATCACGCCCTGCACCGTGTCCCGCCAGGTCGAGCGCACGCCGAGGAAGGTCAGCAGGGTGAACAACAGCTCCAGGGCGAAGGCGCCGGCCGCCGCGCTCAGCGCCCACCCGCGGCCGCCGCCCAGCACCACGCCGCCGAGGACCACGGCGGTGATGGCGGTGAACTCGTAGCCGCGGCCCACCGAGGGGTGCACGCCGGCGTAGCCGACGAGGATGATCCCGGCCACGGTCGCCGACAGCGCCGACAGAACGAAGGCGCGGGTCTTCAGCCCCCACACCGACGCGCCGGCCAGCCGGGTGGCCTCGGGGTTGTCACCGACGGCGACGAGGGTGCGGCCGAACGGACGGGTCTGCAGCCAGGCGGCGCCGACCGCCAGCACGGTCAGGATGAGGGCGGGGTAGGGGAGGACGCCCACCACGGGGACCCCCTCGATGCCGCCTCGGCCGATCTGCCGGAAGGAGTCGACCGGGTTGCCCTGGGCGGCGCCGCCGGTCCACCACAGCACGAACCCGGAGAGGGCGAGCATGGTGCCCAGGGTGACGATGAAGCTCGGCACCTTCAGCCAGGTCGTCGCCAGCCCGTTGACGACGCCGATCAGCGCGCCGATGACCAGCATCAGCAGCAGGACCGGGACCACCCGGGAGTCCTCCTGGCCGATCAGGTTGCCCGCGATCACCACCTGGGTGGTGACGACCGCGCCCATCGACAGGTCGAACTCCCCGGAGACGATGACGAAGTACTGCCCGAGCGCGGCGATCGCGATCGGGGCGGTCCGCCCCACGAACCGGATGAGGGACTCAGGCTGCCCGAAGACCGGGTTGGCCGCGATGATCGCCGCCAGCAGCAGCAGCACCAGCACGACGACACCGCCGCCGGGGGTAGCGGCCCCCCGCAGCACCCGCGCGGGCAGGCTCCCCTCCCGGGCGGGCAGGGCGGGCCGCGGCGTGCTGTCCACGACGGTCGGGGCGCTCATCGGGCCTCCTGCAGGGCGGCGTCAGTGACCGAGGGACGCTCGAACCGGGCCGGACGCCCACCGGTGCTGCGCCGGGCGTAGACCGCGACCGCGACGATGATGACCAGGCCGCGCACCACGTCCTTGAGGAACGGGTTGACGGCCATGACGCTCATCACGTTGTCCAGGACCGCGAAGATCGCGACGCCGCCGAGGGTGCCGAGCACGTTGCCCTTGCCGCCACCGAGGACGGTGCCGCCCAGGACGACCGCTGCGATCGACATCAGGTCGTAGCCGCCCTGGGACCCGATGGTCGGGCTGCCGACGCTCAGCCGCGCCAGCAGCAGCAGACCCGCGACGCCGGAGAGCAGCGAGCACAGCACGTGCGCCACCACCACCGGCGGCACCGTCTGCACGCCGGACATCCGCGCCACCTCCCGGTTGCCGCCGACCGCGTACAGGTGGTGGCCCATCCGGGTGCGGCGCAGCAGCACGATCACCAGGGCGGCGCAGCCCAGCATGACCAGGGTGGAGAGGGGCACCGGCCCGATGTGGGTGGCCCCCCAGAGCCGGAACGCCCGGGGCGCGCTGCCCGCGCTGCCCTGGTAGTTGCTGGCCAGGTAGCCGCTGATGATCAGCCCCATGCCCAGGGTGGCGATGAAGCCGTGCACGTCCAGCACCGCCACCACCAGCCCGTTGACCAGGCCGATGACGGAGGCGGTCCCCAGCGCGACGACCACGCCGAGGACCACGTTGCTGGTCTGCCCGGCCATGGCCGTGCCGGCCACCAGGCTGCACAGGCTGGTGACGTAGGGCACCGAGAGGTCCAGGCTGCCGGCCAGGATCACCAGCGTCTGGCCGATGGCGATGAACCCCAGCACGCTCATCCCCGTCAGCACCGCGGAGAGGTTCCCGGGACTGAAGAAGTTCCGGCCGGCGCTCGCGGTGAGCACGGTGCTGAGCAGGACCACCAGCAGCAGTACCAGGTAGACGATGCCGGTCGAGGTCAGTGGCACCCCCCGGGGCAGCCGCAGCGCGCCGGTCATGCGGCGCCCTCGTGGGTGTCGGCGCCCGTCGCGACGGCCAGCACCTCTTCCTCGGTGGCGGCACCGGTGAGCTCGCCGGCCAGCCGCCCGTCCCGCATCACCAGGATCCGGTCGGCCATCCCCAGCACCTCGGGGAGCTCGCTGGAGACCATCAGGACCGCCACCCCCTCGGCAGCCAGCCCGCGCATCAGCTCGTAGACGGCGTGCTTGGCCCCGACGTCGATGCCGCGGGTGGGCTCGTCCAGCAGCACCACCCGGGGCCGGATGGCCAGCCACCGCGCCAGCACCACCTTCTGCTGGTTACCGCCGGAGAGGTACTGCACCTCCTGGGCCAGGCTGCGGGCGGACACGGCGAGGGAGGACAGCGTGCCTGGCATGGCGTCCCGCGCCGCGGCCGTGCGACGGGGGAAGCTGGCCCGCACCACCCCGAGGGCGTTGTCCAGCAGGGACTGCTGCAGCGCCAGCCCGGTGGCCTTGCGGTCCTCGGTCACCAGCGCGATCCGGTGCCGGATGGCCTGCCGCGGGGTGGTGACCCGCACCGGGGCGCCGTCCAGCTCCATCTGGCCGCGGGTGAACGGCTCGGCGCCGAAGACCGCCTCGACCAGCTCGGTGCGCCCGGAGCCCTGCAGTCCGGCCAGGCCGACGATCTCCCCGCGGCGCACCTGCAGGGTGATGCCGTCGACGTACCCGTTCCCCGCGTCCTGCAGGGTGAGCCGTGGCTCGCCGGGCGTGGTGCCCGGCGCCGGGTCCGGGAAGAACGTGGTGAGCGGCCGGCCCACCATGTGCCGGACCAGCGACTGCTCGTCCAGCTCGGCGGCCGCGGCGGTGACGACGCGCTCGCCGTCCTTGAGGACGGTGATCCGCCCGCACAGGTCGAAGACCTCCTTGAGCCGGTGCGAGACGTAGAGGATCGCCACCCCGCGGGCCCGGATGCGGGCGATGATCGAGTAGAGCAGCGACACCTCGTGCTCGGCCAGCGCTGCGGTGGGCTCGTCCATGGAGATGAGCCGCGCGTCCTGGCCGACCGCCTTCGCGATCTCGACCACCTGCTGCTCGGCGACCGAGAGCGAGCGGGTGACCCGCCGGGGGTCCAGCCCCTCCACCCCGAGGTCGGCCAGCAGCCGGGCCGCGTCCTCGACCATCTGGCGGGTGTCGACCAGGCCGCGGCGGCGCGGTTCCCGGCCCAGGGAGAGGTTCTCCGCGACGGTGCGGTCGGGCAGCAGGTTGAACTCCTGGAAGACGGTGGAGATGCCGGCGCGCTGGGCCTGGACGGGGTGGGTGAAGTGGACCTCCCGGCCCTCGATCCGCACCGTCCCCGAGTCCGGCTGGTGCACCCCCGCGAGCACCTTCATGAGCGTGGACTTGCCGGCGCCGTTCTCGCCGACCAGGCCGTGCACCTCGCCGGCCCGCACCGTCAGGTCGACGTCGCGCAGCACCGTCGTGCCCAGGAAGCTCTTGGTGAGTCCCTCGACCCGGAGCACCACGGCTGGTTCGGGCACCCCCGCTGCTACGTCCTCGTCGGCGCGCATGGAAGGCACTGTGGCAGAGCGCGACGACTTTTGTCGAGAGGTATCCAGAAGATGCTGTCTAGACGTGCGAAGTTCCGCCGTGGTTCACTGCACGGCGTGCGCCCCGGTGACGTTCTCGAGCTGCTCCGGGACGGCCGACCGTGGACCCGGGCCCAGCTGGCCGAGGCCACCGGGCTGTCGCGGTCGACGGTGCGTGCCCGCATCGAGGTGCTGCAGCAGCTGGGGCTGGTCACGCCCTACGGGGACGGTGTGTCCACCGGCGGGCGCCGTCCCGCGCTGCTGGCGCTGAACCCCGCAGGCTGGGTGGTGGCGGGCGTGGACGTGGGCGCCACGCACGTCCACGCCGTCCTGGGTGACCTGGCGGGCCAGGTGCTGCAGGAGGCGCGGGTCGACATGGAGGTCGCCGAGGGGCCGGAGGCGGTGCTGGGCTGGGTGACCGACGCGGTGACCAGCATGCTGGAGCGGCAGCGCCGCGGGCTGGCGGAGCTGGCCGCCGTGGGCCTGGGCCTCCCGGGCCCGGTGGAGCACTCCACCGGACGCCCCAACAACCCGCCGATCATGCCCGGCTGGGACCGGTACGACGTGCCGGGGGCACTGCAGCGGACGCTGCCGGTCCCCGTGCTCGTGGACAACGACGTCAACATCATGGCGCTCGGCGAGCAGCAGGTGCACCTGCCGCACGTGTCCGACCTGGTCTTCATCAAGGTCGCGACCGGCATCGGGGCCGGCATCATCTCCGGCGGCGCGCTGCAGCGCGGCGACCGCGGCACGGCCGGTGACCTGGGCCACGTGCGGGTCTCGCGCGGCACGGGCGTGATGTGCCGGTGCGGCAACGAGGGGTGCCTGGAGGCGGTCGCGGCCGGCCCGGCGCTGGCGGACCGGCTCCGGGAGGCGGGGGTGCCGGCACGGACGTCGCAGGACGTCGTGGACCTGGTGCGGGGCGGTGACCGGACCGCGGTGCAGGTGGTGCGGGAGGGCGGCCGCGACATCGGCGAGGTCGTCGCGTCGCTGGTCAACATCGTCAACCCCGCGGTCGTGGTGATCGGGGGACGGCTCGCGGAGGCCGGGGAGCACCTGCTGGCGGGTATCCGCGAGGTGGTGTACCGGCGTTCGCTTCCGCTGGCCACCCAGCACCTTCGGGTGATGCCCTCCGGCGCGGGCGCGGAGGTCGGCGTCCGGGGTGCACTGGCGATGGCGACCGGGCACGCGCTGTCCCCCAGCGCGATCGAGCAGGCCAGCCAGCGGCTGGGCGGCGGGGTCGCGGCCGGCGCCTGAGCGGCGCCCTCACCGCGGCCGCTGCCACCGATATCTGACAGTGCTGTTATATTGCCGCGGTGACCGCTGCCGCCGATCCCACCACCAGCAGCACGCTGCGCCCGCTCAAGCAGCTGCTGGACCACATGGAGGAAGAGCTGTCCTCGCTCTACGACGAGCGGGGGATCACGGCGGTGCGGCCACGCTTCAGCATGGTGCTCATCCGGCTGGCGCACCAGGGACCGATGACGGTCCGGCAGCTGGCCGAGGCCACCGGCCGTACCCACTCGGCCGCCAGCCAGACGGTTGCCGCGATGCGACGGGAGGGGCTGGTCACCAGCGCGCCCGGCGACGACGCCCGCACCCGCCGGGTGGTGCTGACCGGCGCCGGACGCGAGCTGGTGCCGTGGCTGGAGGACGAGTGGCGCGCCACCGAGGCGGCGTGGGAGGAGCTGGAGCGGGAGGTCCCGTACCCGCTGAGCCAGGTCGTGCGGGACCTCCAGCAGGCGCTGGCCCGGCGCGGGTTCCGCGACCGGGTGGACGCTCACCTGGCCCCGTCCCGGGGCCAGCAGTGAGCCCGCGCCGGCACCTGCTCGACGTGCGCCCGCTGCGGTCCAGCGCGCCGTTCCGCCGGCTGTGGCTCGGCAGCTCCCTCAGTGCGCTCGGCCAGCAGGTGACCACCGTCGCCGTGCTCTTCCAGGTCTGGGAGCTGACCGGCGACCCGGTCTGGACGGGGGTCCTCGGGCTGGTGCGGGCGGTACCGCTCATCGTCTGCGGGCTGCTCGGCGGCACCTGGGCCGATGCGGTCGACCGTCGCAAACTGGTCCTGCTGACCACGCTGGGCCAGCTGGTCGCCGGCGCCGGCCTCGCCCTGCAGGCGGTGCTGCGGGTGGAGTCGCTGGTGCTGCTGCTGGGGCTGGTCGCGGTGATGTCGGCCTGCGGCGGACTGGGGGCGCCGGCGAAGCGCACCTTCGTGCCGCGGCTGCTGCCCGCCGACCTGGTCGCGGCGGGTGTCGCGCTGCAGATGCTGGCCTTCCAGGTGGCCATGCTGGTCGGCCCGGCGCTGGCAGGAGCCGTCATCGGCTGGTGGGGGCTGACCGTCTGCTACCTCCTCGAGACCGTCACTGCCGCGGTCTCGCTGTGGGCGGTGTGGCGGCTGCCCGCCGTCCCGGTCGCCCGCGGGCAGGGCGCCGGGTGGCGAGCCACGGTGGCGGGGGTCCGGTTCGTCACCCGGCGCCCGGTGCTGCGCGGGCTGATGGTGACCGACCTGGTGGCGACGCTGACGGCCATGCCGATCGCGCTGTTCCCGCTGGTCAACGAGGAGCGTTTCGGAGGTGACCCGCAGGTCCTCGGGCTGCTGCTGAGCGCGATCGCCGTCGGCGGCACCGCAGCGGGGCTGCTGCTGTCGGGCGCGGTGACGCGCGCCCGCAGGCTCGGCCGGGTGCAGTTCGTGGCCGCCGGCGTCTGGGGGCTGGGCCTGACCGGGTTCGGCCTGGCCGGTCAGCTGTGGCTGGCGCTGGCCACGCTGGCCGTCGCCGGGGCCGCGGACACGCTGTCGGTCACCGCCCGCGGGGCGATCGTGCAGCTGGCCACGCCGGACAGCCACCGTGGCCGGGTCTCGGCGGTCGACCACGTCGTGGGTGCGGCCGGCCCCGACGTCGGCAACGCCCGGGCCGGGTTCGTCGCGGGGCTGACCTCGGCCCCCGTGGCGCTGGTCAGTGGCGGCCTGGCGTGCGTGGTCGGCGTGGTCTGGGTGGCCCTCAGCAACCGGGAGCTGCGCCGCTACGAGCAGCCCGCCGGATCGGCCGCGCAGACCGCTGAGGCGGGTGCCGCGGAGGCGCACGACCAGATCGACCGGACGGGCGTGAGCAGCCACTGACCGCGGCAGCCACTGCCGCCGGGGCAGCGTGCTGCGCGCCGTCGCCGGTTGTGGTGTGCTCGGGGAGTGGACCAGCGGACGATGCCCGACCGGATCAAGACCGAGCGGCTCGCCCTCCAGTCGTGGTCCGAGGACGACGCCGCCGACGTCCGCGAGCTGTGGGCCGAGCGGGACACCCGGTCGGCGCGCCGCATCGGGGCGGACGGCCGCCCGACGGTGAGCGACCTGCGGTCCTCGCTGCGCAGCGACCTGGCCGAGTCGCAGCGCAGCGGGTTCCGGCTGTATGCCGTGACCAGGAAGCCCGCGGGCGACTTCATCGGCTATTGCGGCCTGGTGGTGGGCCGGGGGACTCCGGCCGAGCCCGAGCTGGCCTTCGAGCTCATCCGCCGGGTCCACGGGCGCGGGTACGCGACGGAGGCGGCCGGGGCCGTCGTCGCGGCCGCCGGCGCGGCGGGCTGGGCCCGGTTGTGGTCCACGGTCCGGGTCTGGAACGCACCCTCGTTCCGGGTGCTCGAGAAGGTCGGGTTCACGCGCACCGAACGGGTCGAGCAGGACAGCGACCTCGGCGACCTGGTCTGGCTGGTCCGCGAGCTCGACGCAGTGCCGGAGCGGGGCCGGGCACCCGCAGGTGCCCGGCCCCGGCAGGACTGACCGGCCTCAGCCCACCGGCTCGACCTCGCGGGCGCCCAGGAAGGCCGGGCGCGGCGCGGGCGCGGCGAACGGCTCGCCGCAGGCGTTCTCCACGCTGTTGAACACGATGAAGACGTTCGAGCGCGGGAACGGGGTCACGTTGCCGTTGGAGGCGTGCATGCAGTTGCTGTCGAACATGATGGCGCCGCCGGCCTTGCCCTCGAGCACGTCGATGCCGTACTCGTCGGCGAACCGGGTCAGCGTCTCCTTGTCCGGCGTGCCGGCACCCTGCATCACCAGCGAGGACTTGTAATTGTCCTCCGGGGTCTCACCGACGCAGGAGACGTACTGCTGGTGGGACCCGGGCATGATCATCAGCGGCCCGTTGAAGGAGTAGTTGTCGGTCAGCGAGATCGAGATGCTGACCGCCCGGGGCGTGGGCATGCCGTCCTCGGCGTGCCAGGTCTCGAAGTCCGAGTGCCAGGAGAACTCCTTGCCCTCGAAGCCCGGCTTGAAGTTGACCCGGCTCTGGTGGATGTACACGTCCGAGCCCAGGATCTGCCGCGCCCGGCCGACCACCCGCGGGTCGGTCGCGATGCGCCGGAACAGCGGGCTGCTCTTGTGCACCTCGAAGATGCTGCGCACTTCCTGGGACTTGGCCTCGACCACGGTGCGCTCGTCGGCACGCACCGCGGGGTCCAGGGACAGCCGGCGCAGCTCCTCCCGCATCTCGGCCAGCTCCTCGGCGGTCACCAGCTGGTCGATGAGGACGTAGCCGGTGTCCTCGAAGTGCTGCAGCGCGCCCGCGTCGAACGGCCCGTCCGCGGCCGTCCCGTGCACCACCTTGTCCTGGCGCGGCATCACGCTCGGCTCGCTGGACAGTCGGGTGGGATAGGCGTCCGTGGTGGTCGTGATCGTCATTCGCTCGCCTTCCGTTGGGTGGTGATTTCCTCTCTTTGCAGGCAGCCGGCGTAGCCGCTGGGGGCCGAAGTCGTGCCGGCTGCGGTCCTCGGGGAGCAGAAACCGGGCGACCCCTGCCGCTCGGCAGGGTGCCCGGTTCCCGGCTCGGGTGGGTGGGTGCTGGTCAGGAGGCGGCGGCCGCCTTCCGGGAGTCGCCGACCACCGCACGGGTGGCCTGGAGCAGGATCCGCACGCCCTCGGCCATCTCCTCCTCGGTGATGGTCAGCGCGGGCATGGCCTTGAGGACCTCGCTCTCGGGGCCGGAGGTCTCCACGAGCAGGCCGCGCTCGAACGCTGCGGCGGCCACCTGGCCGGCGGTGTCGGTCTCGGGGAAGGCCACCCCGGAGAGCAGGCCGCGCCCCCGGAGCTGGGCACCCTCGACCGTCGCGGCCATCTCGGCGAGGCCCGCTCGCAGCTGCTCGCTGCGGGCCTGCACCTGCCGCTGGAACGTCTCGTCGGCCCAGAACGTGCGCAGCGCCGCGGTGGCGGTGACGAACGCCGGGTTGTTGCCGCGGAAGGTCCCGTTGTGCTCGCCCGGCTCCCACAGGTCCAGCTCGGGCTTCATCAGCGTGATGGCCATCGGCAGGCCGTAGCCGGAGATGGACTTGGACAGGCAGACGATGTCCGGCTCGATGCCGGCGTCCTCGAAGGAGAAGAAGGTGCCGGTCCGCCCGCAGCCGGCCTGCACGTCGTCGACGATGAGCAGCACGCCGTGCCGGCGGCACAGCTCCTGCAGCTGGCGCAGCCACACGGCGCGGGCGGCCTTGAGGCCACCTTCGCCCTGGACGGTCTCCACGATGACGGCGGCCGGGGTGGCCAGGCCGGAGCCGCTGTCGCTCCAGACCCGGTCCAGCCACATGAAGTCCGGGGTCTCACCGTCGAGGTAGTCGTCGTACGGGGCCGGGGTGGCGTGGTACAGCGGGGTGCCGGCGCCGGCACGCTTCATCGAGTTGCCGGTCACGGCCAGCGCGCCCAGCGTCATCCCGTGGAAGGCGTTGGTGAAGCTCACCACGTCCTGGCGCCCGGTGACCTTGCGGGCGATCTTCAGGGCGGTCTCCACGGCGTTGGTGCCGGTGGGTCCCGGGAACTGGATCTTGTAGTCCAGGTTGCGCGGGGCGAGCACGACCTCGTCGAAGGCGTGCAGGAAGTCCCGCTTGGCGGTGGAGTAGGTGTCGAGCGAGTGGACGACGCCGTCGCGGGCGAGGTAGTCCAGCAGCGCCTGCTTCAGCACCGGGTGGTTGTGCCCGTAGTTGAGGGCACCGGCACCGGAGAAGAAGTCCAGGTAGCGGCGGCCGTCCTCGGTGTACTGGTGGACGCCGCGGGCGACGTCGAAGACGGCGGGCCAGTTGCGGCAGTAGCTGCGCACGACGGACTCGCGTGCGTCGAAGATCGCGGTGGCGCCGGTCGGGTCACTGCCCGGAGGCGTGGTGGTGCCGGTGTGCTCGGTCGTGGCGGTCATTCGGTGAGTCAGCTCCTTTGGCTGGTGATCGGTGGTCGGTCGCGGCCCCCGTCCCCCCGCAGGTGCCGCCCGGGGGGTCAGTCGAGGCGCCCGATCCGGTAGAGGCGCTCCGGGTCGTGGTTGTCCGGGAAGTGGTCGGTCGTGAACAGCTCCGACCGGGTGACCTCGGCGTCCCTGCCGTCGGCGAACTTGGTGAACAGCCCGATCGAGGCGGCGTTGTCGTCGGTGATCGTGGTCTCCAGCCAGCGCACGTCGGGGATCCGGTCGACGAGCTCCTCCAGCATGCTGCGGGCGATGCCTCGCCCGCGGTGGTCGTCGTCGACGGCGACCTGCCACACCATCAGCGTGTCGGGCGTCTCCGGCCGGGTGTAGCCGGTCACGAACCCGCCGGGGCGGCCGTCGACCTCGGCCAGGATCGAGGTACTCGCGAAGTCGCGGCACCACAGCAGGTAGGAGTAGGAGGCGTTGACGTCCAGCGTCTCGGAGTCCCGCGCGATGCGCCAGAGCTCACCGCCGTCGTCCACGGTCGGCTCCCGGAACGTGACCGGAGAGGAGTGGGTCGCTGGGCCAGTGGGGGTCAGGAGTGCGCTGCTCACGTCTCTCGACGTTAACGAACCAGGCTCACAACTCAAGCCCGATCGGCCCTATTCCGCCTGTCTGCCGGTGCTGCGGCCCGGGCGCGTCCCGCTGTCTGCGGTGGTCAGTCCGGCGATTCGCGCCTGGCCCCGAGCGAACAAATTCGCCGTGTGAGCATTGTCACATTCCAGCCCGATCGTGCCTGCTCGTCGGCTTGCGGCGGCTCCAGGAGGCGTCGACACGGGGCCGCGACGGGGTCCGGGCGGCGCAAAATCAACCGAACAGGATGGCGGCCTCGTCGTACCGGGTCCGGGGCACCGACTTCAGCTCGCTGGTGGCGTCCCGCAGCGCCACGGTGTCGATCTCGATGCCCTTGAGGGCGACCATGGTTCCCCACGCGGCCTGGGTGACGACGTCGACGGCGGCGGCACCGAACCGCGTCGCCAGCACCCGGTCGTAGGCCGTCGGCACCCCGCCGCGCTGCAGGTGCCCCAGGGTGGCGCAGCGGGTCTCGATCCCGGTCGCCTGCTCGATCATCGGCGTCAGCGCCTCGCCGATGCCGCCGAGGCGGGGCCGGCCCAGGTGGTCCACGCCCCGCGGGTTGACGATGCCGCTGCCGCCGCCGGTGCTGTCCCGGTCGAGGGAGAAGCCCTCGGCGACCACGACCACCGGGGCGCGGCCGCGGGCCTGGGCGGACCGGACCCACTCGACGATGCGCTCGAAGCTGATGGGGATCTCCGGGATCAGCACGGCGTGCGCCCCGGAGGCCAGGCCCGCGTGCAGCGCGATCCAGCCGACGTGACGACCCATCACCTCGACCACCATGCAGCGGTGGTGGGACTCCGCGGTCGTGCGCAGCCGGTCGATGGACTCGGTGGCGATCGCGACGGCGGTGTCGAACCCGAAGGTGTAGTCGGTCGCAGACAGGTCGTTGTCGATGGTCTTGGGCACCCCGACGATGTTGACGCCCTCCTCGTGCAGCATCCGGGCCACGGTGAGGGTGCCCTCGCCGCCGATCGCGATCACGGCGTCCATGCCGTGCTTGGCCATGACCTCCTTGACCCGGTCGGCGCCGCCGGCGCCTTCCTCGAACGGGCTGGTCCGCGAGGTCCCGAGGATGGTCCCGCCCTGCCGGGACAGGCCGCGCACCTGCTTGCGGGGCAGCTTGTGCACCTTGTCGGCGACCAGCCCCCGGAAGCCGTCCTTGACGCCCAGGAAGGAGTGGCCGTAGATGTGGTCGCCCTTGATCACCGCGCCGCGGATGACGGCGTTGAGGCCGGGGCAGTCACCGCCGCTGGTCAGGATGCCGATCTTCACAGGGACAGTGTGTCGGCCGCTGAGCCACCACCGGAAATCCGGGTCAGCCGAGCAGCCCCAGCACCGGCGGCAGCAGCAGCGCCATCCCGACCGTCCAGGTCACGTGGGTGAGGGCCGGGGCCAGCACCCCCCCGCTGACGCGGCGCTGGACACCGGTCAGGACCGCGAGCACGAAGGCGGCCAGGATGAGCATCGGCTGCCCGGTCGCGGCCGTGGCCAGCGTGTAGACCACGGTCGTCGCCGCCACCGGACGCCACCGGCCCAGCGCGTCGTACAGCGCCCCGCGGAACATCAGCTCCTCGCCGACGCCGCCGATGACCAGCACGGGCACCAGCAGCCACCACGGCTGGCTGGCGCGCCGGTCCACGACGACCTCGAGGGAGTCGCCGGCCACCGGCAGGTGGGCCAGGAGCACCGCCCCGGCCAGGGTGAGCGCGACCGCGACGACGCCCACGACCAGTGGCGCCAGCAGTGGGGGCCCGCCCGGCCCGGGCTCCCCCGGCCGCCGCAGCCGGCCCACCGGGACCGGCCCGGACAGCAACCCGCCGACGCCCCACACGCACGTGGCCAGCAGCGCCAGAAGCAGCCAGGTCTCGTCCCCGACCGGCTGCCGCAGTGCCACGGCCAGCAGCAGCGTGCCCGCCGCGAGGGTGGTCGGCAGCACCACCCGGGACGGCATGCGGACACCGGGCGGCTGCCCTGGGGAGGCCGACATGGTCTCGCACCCTACTGGCCCGCCGGAACGGCTCCGGGGTCGCGGTCCCGCCGGACCGGGCCGGCCTGGGCGGCTCAGCCTTGGATGCGCTCCTGCAGGTGGACCCTGATGGTGTCCCCGGCCTCCTTGCCGATGGCCCGCCGCACGTCGGCCTTCACCGGCAGCTTGTGGGTGCCGTCGCCCATCGCCATGAACGAGCTGCGGAACGGGTACCCGTCCATGGTGCCCCTGACCTTCACCCGGCCCCGGGTCCCGAGGACCCGCACCGACTCGGGCCAGACGACGTAGGTCCAGCCGCCTTTCGCCGGGCTCTTCTCCAGCCGTGCCGTGAACCGCGCGTCCATGGGTTCTCCTCGTGCGTCTGTCGTCCCCCGGTATCGACCTCCGCGGGGCGGGATTCTCATCGCCAGCCCCTCAGCCTCGGCCGCCGAGCGCCTGCTCGGTGGCGGTGACCTCGTCCTGTGCCGCGGCGTGCTGGGCACGCAGGTCCTGCTGCTCGCGCTCGAGCCCGGCCAGCTCGGTCGCGGCCTCGTCCCGCTCGGCCACGGTCTGCTCCAGCCGCTGCTGCGCTGCCGCCAGCGCCGCCTCGGCGTCGGTCACCTGCTGCTCCCGCTCGGCCAACCGCTCCCGGGCCTGCTCGGTCCGCCCGTCGAGGACCGCCACCTGCTCGTGCAGCTCCTCGGCGGTGCGCCGCAACCGGGTCAGCACCCGGGCCAGCGGGCTGTCCTCCTCCGGGGCGGACTCCGGCTCCGGCTCCGGCTCCGACTCGGGCTGTGGCTCGGGCTCGGGCTGTGGCTCGGGCTCCGGCCCGGCCTCGGGCTCCTCGCCGGCGCCACCGTCCAGCCGCCGCAGCACCGTGCCGGTGCCGGTGCGCACCACCGCGTCGGAGATGTCCACCTCCCCGAACCCGGAGTAGCTCAGCGCCCGGGTGAGGGTGCCCGACCAGGCGGCCTCCTCGGCGCTGGCGTCGGCCAGCGCCGCCACCCCGGTCTCGCGCACCTCGTCAGCGGTCGCCCCGGTCACCGGCTGGCCGGATTCCTGGGCCACCTCACCGGCGGCGTCGCGCAGCCGCGTCAGCGCCTCGTCCCGCTCACCGCGCAGGTTCGCCAGTCCCTGGGCGTCCAGGGAGGCCTGCGCGTGCCGCATCCGGGCGCCGACGTCGCGCATCCGCGCCACGGTCTCCGGGTGCCGGCGCGCCACCTGGTTGACCAGCCAGGCAGCGACGGTGGGCTTGCGCATCGCCTGCAGCTGCCGCGCCCGCTCCCGGTCCTTCTCGCTGCGGGCCTGCTTGACCAGCCGGGTGCGGGTCGGGACGAAGTCGGCCAGCGGCGCTGCGTAGAGCTCGTCGGCAGCGCGGGCCAGGTCCCGCGCGCCGGCCTGCTCCGCACGCTCGACCGCCACGGGGCCATGCTGGCACGGCTCGACCACGCCGGTACGGCGACGGCAGGATGGGGGCCATGAGCTCAGCAGCCACCCCGCGGCCCCACGAGGGGGAGACCGAGGACCAGCGGCTGGACCGCAACTGGGGCGAGCTGCTGCAGGAGCTGCGCGTCGCCCAGACCGGTGTGCAGATCCTCACCGGCTTCCTGCTGACGCTTCCGTTCGCCGCGCGGTTCACCGAGCTCAGTACCTACCAGCACTACGTCTACCTCGCCGTGCTCGCCGGCTCGGTCCTGTCCACCGGCCTGCTGGTCGCGCCGGTCGTCTACCACCGGCTGCTGTTCCGCCACGGGCTGCGGACGTGGATCGTGGCCCAGGCCCACCGCAGCACCACCGCCGGCCTGGCGGCACTCGGGCTGACCATCGTCGGGGTGGCCTTCTTCGTCTTCGACGTCGTCCTCAACCTCACCGCGGCCTCGATCGCGGCCGGGCTGACGTTGCTGTTCTACCTCCTGGTGTGGGGCCTCGGCCCCGCCCGGCTGCGTTCGGCGGCCCGTGCCCGCTGAGCCGGCGGCGCCGCCCCGTCCGGGCCGGGGCTGGTCGGTCCGGTCGCGGGTGCTGGCGCTGGTGCTGGCCTTCATCGTGCTGGGGCTCGCCGTGGCCGGCGCGGTGACGTTCACCGTCCAGTTCGCGGCGGTGGAGGACCGGATCGAGGCCGACCTGCGCCAGGAGATCGAGGAGCTGGAGCAGCTGGCGCTGTCCGGCCCGGACGGCGACGGGGAGCCCTACCAGGACCTGGACGAGCTGTTCGTCGCCTACCTGCAGACCTCGGTGCCCAACGAGCACGAGTCGATGGTGACGCTGGTCGACGACGAGGTCGACTACGTGCCGGGCGGCGCCCGGCCGTTCCAGCTGGAACGGCCCGAGGTGCTCCAGGTGGTCCGCGCCGTCCGGGTCGAGGCGGCCACCACCTACGCCCGGATGGCCCTGGACGGGCACGACCTGCGGCTGACGGTCGCGTCGGTCTCCCTCGCCGGGGACGACCGGTCCGGCACCCTCGTCGTCGGTGTCGACGCGGCCCCCGTCCGCGACCAGGTCGAGGGATCGATCCGCACCTACCTGCTGGTCGCCGCCGTCACCTTGGTGGTCACCGCCACCGTCGCCCACGTCGTCACCGGCCGGTTGCTGCGGCCGCTCACCGACCTGGGGCAGGCGACCGCCGCCATCGACCCGGACGACCTCACCCACCGGGTGCCGGTGAGCGAGACCGACACCGACGTCGCCCGGCTGGCGGCCGCGTTCAACCGCATGCTGGACCGGCTCGAGGCCGGGTTCGTCGAGCAGCGGCAGTTCCTCGACGACGCCGCACACGAGCTGCGCACCCCGCTGACGATCATCCGCGGCAACCTGGAGCTGCTGGAGGCCGGCGATCCCGAGGACGTCGCGCAGACGCGGGCGCTGGTGCTGGAGGAGATGGACCGGATGCAGCGCCTGGTCGACGACCTGCTGCTGCTGGCGAAGTCGCAGCGACCGGACTTCGTGCGGCCGGCCGAGCTGGACGTGGCCACCCTCACCGACGAGCTGCTCGACCGGGTCCGGCTGCTCGGGGACCGGGAGTGGCGGGTCGCGGCCCGCGCCGACGGCGCCGGTGCCGCCGGCCCCACGGTCCGCGCCGACCGGCAGCGGCTGCAGCAGGCGGTGGTGCAGCTGGCCGCCAACGCGGTGAAGTTCAGCGACCCGGGAACCCCGGTCACGCTGGCCACCGCGTGGTCACCGCCCGATGCCCAGGTACGCGCGCAGCTGGCGGAGCCGGCGAGCCGCTACCTGGTCGTCTCGGTGGAGGACCAGGGGGTGGGTCTGGAGCCGGACCAGGTGGACCGAGTCTTCGAGCGGTTCTCCCGGCTGGAGCAGGCACGACCGGTCGAGGGGTCGGGGCTGGGGCTGTCCATCGTGCTGGCGATCGCCCGGGCCCACGGCGGCACCGTCACCGTCGACTCGGTGCCGGGGGTGGGGAGCACGTTCCGGCTGTGGCTGCCCGCGCCGGGCGGCTGACCTCGTGTGATGCTGTGGCCGTGACCACCATCCTGATCGCCGAGGACGAGGAGCGGATCGCCCGGTTCATGGAGAAGGGGTTGCGGTCGGCCGGCTACGGCACCCACGTGGTGACCGATGGGGTGAGCGCGCTCGAGCACGCCGCCAGCGGCGACTACGACCTGCTGGTGCTGGACGTCGGGCTGCCCCGGATGGACGGGTTCATGGTGCTCAAGGTGCTGCGCTCGATGGACCACCACCTGCCGATCGTGATGTGCACCGCCCGCGACGCGGTGGAGGACACCGTCGCCGGGCTGGAGGGTGGCGCCGACGACTACCTGGCCAAGCCGTTCCGGTTCGAGGAGCTGCTGGCCCGGATCCGGACGCGGCTGCGGCCCGCCCAGGGAACCGGCGCCACGACCGTGCTCGAGCACGGGGGTCTGCGGCTGGACCTGACCACGCGGCTGGCCAGCGTGGACGGCCGCGACGTGCAGCTGTCGGCCCGCGAGTTCGCGCTGCTGCGGGAGTTCCTCGAGCACCCGCAGCAGGTACTCTCCCGCGAGCAGCTGCTGTCGCGGGTCTGGGGGTACGACTTCGACGGCTCCTCCAACGTCGTGGACGTGTACGTGCGGTACCTGCGCGGCAAGCTCGGCGCCGAGCGGCTGGCCACCGTCCGTGGTGTCGGCTACCGGCTGGTCACGCCTGGGTGACCCGCGGCCCCGCCGCGCATGAGGAAGCTCTCACGCGCTGCTCACCATCGCCTCATCCCGGGCTGGTCCACTGGTCTGTACGCCGCGAGAGCCGCGGCGAGCACGACGGACACGGAGGTGGGCGATGTCGGTGCCACATCGTGAGCAGCCACTGCGGGTACTGCTCTACAGCCACGACTCGCAGGGGCTCGGGCACCTGCGCCGCAACCTCGCCCTGGCGCACTCCCTCGCCCGCCAGCTGCCCCGGCTGGCCGGCCGTCCGGTCACCGGGCTGCTGCTCACCGGGCTGGCCCACGCCGGCTCCGCCGCGCTGCCGGACGGGTTCGACGTCGTCGTGCTGCCGGGGCTGCGCAAGGGCCGGGACGGGTACGCCCCGCGCCACGTCCGGGTGCCCATGACCGACCTGCTGAAGGTGCGTGGGCAGATGCTCTCGGGCGTCGTCGACGGCTTCCGCCCCGACCTGGTGGTCATCGACCGGCACGCCCACGGCGTCGACGGTGAGCTGCGGGCCGCGCTGACCCGGCTGCGGGTCAGCCGCCCCCGCGCCCGGGTGGTGCTGGGACTGCGCGACGTGCTGGACTCCCCCGCCGTCGCCGCGGCCGAGTGGGAGGCGCTCGGCGGCGCGGAGGCGCTGCGTCCGGGGCTGGACGAGATCTGGGTCTACGGCGACCCGGCCGTCCACGACGTGCGCCGTAGCGGCGAGCTCCCGTGCGGCCTGCAGGACCTGGTCCGCTACACCGGCTACCTGGCCACCGGGCGGCACTGGCAGCCCGAGCCGGAGCCGAGCCCGACCCCGACCGTGGTCACCACCGTCGGCGGCGGGGGGGACGGCGTCGCGCTGTGCCGGGTCGCCGCGCAGGCGCCGGTGCCGCCCGGGCACCGGCACCTGGTGGTCACCGGCCCACAGATGCCCGACCACCACCGGCGAGAGGTGGAGCTGCTGGCCGGGGCCCGCACCGAGGTGGTCGACCGCGTCCCCGACGGCTTCGCCACCGTCCGCGGCGCCCGCGCCGTGGTGGCGATGGCCGGCTACAACACCGTCACCGAGGTGCTCGCCACCCAGGTGCCGGCCCTCCTCGTCCCCCGCGAGCGCCCGCGGCGCGAGCAGCAGCTGCGCGCCACCGGCCTGGCCGCCGTCGGCGCGGTGGAGACCTGCCCGCAGGACCAGCTCACCCCGCAGCGGCTCGGAGCCTGGCTCGCCGGCGCGGTCGGCCGCTCGGTCGACCGCTCCGCGCTGGACCGGCGGGGCCTGCCCGCGGTGGCCCGTCGTGCGGCCGACCTGCTCACATCCTCGTCCGTCCCCACCCAGGAGGTGTCCGGTGTCGCCGGCTGACCCGTCCCACCACCCCGCGCCCGGTGCCGAGCGCACCGGCTACGTCGTGAAGGTCTACCCCCGGTTCTCGGAGACGTTCGTGGTCACCGAGCTGCTGGCCCGCGAGGCCGCCGGCGAGCAGCTGGCGGTGTACGCGCTGCGCCCCACGACCGACGCCCGGTTCCACCCCCAGATCGCGCGGGTCGCTGCCCCGGTGAGCCACCTGCCGCGACCGGCCAAGCTGACCGAGGGGTGGGCGGTGCTCGCCCGCGCCCAGGCCGAGCTGCCGAGCTTCGCCGAGCGGTTCGCCCGGTTGCTCCCGGCGACCGCGCGGATGGACGCCTCCGACGTCGTGCAGGGGGTCGACCTGGCGCTGCGCGTCCGGGCCGACGGGCTGACCCACCTGCACGCCCACTTCGCCAACGCCGCCGCGCGGGTGGCGCACGTCGCCTCGGCACTGACGGGGATCCCGTACACGGTCACCACCCACGCCAAGGACCTGTTCCACGCCGACGTCGACCAGCGGTTGCTGGACCACCTGCTCGACGGTGCCGCGCACGTGGTGGCGATCAGCGACTACAACCGCCGCTTCCTGCTGCGCGACCGGCCGCACCTGGCCGACCGGGTGGTCCTGGTGCGCAACGGGCTGGACCTGACCCAGTTCCGCTACACAGCACCCGGCCCGGCCGACCCGACGCGGCCGCTGCGGGTGGCCGCGGTGGGCCGGCTCGTGGAGAAGAAGGGCTTCGCCCTGCTGGTCGATGCCGCCGCCCGGCTGTCCGCCGAGGGGCTGCACCTGCAGGTGCGGATCGCCGGGGACGGTGAGCTGCGGGACGACCTGGCGCTGGCGGTCGCCGCCGCCGGGCTGGCCGACAGCGTGCAGCTGCTCGGCCCCCGGAGCCAGGATGAGATCCGGGAGCTGCTGGCGTGGGCCGACGTGCTGGCCGCTCCCTGCGTGGTCGGCGCCGACGGCAACGCCGACGGGCTGCCCACCGTGCTGCTGGAGGCGATGGCCTGCGGCGTGCCGGTGATCGCCTCCGACGTCACCGGCATCCCCGAGGCGGTTCGCCCCGCCACCGCCGCGGCCCCGGGCACCGGGCTGCTGGTGCCTGCGGGCGACGTCGCGGCGCTCGCCGCTGCCCTGCGCACGACCGCCGAGCCCCGCTTCGACCGGGCCGGCACCGCGCGCTGCGCCCGGGCGCTCGTCGAGGCCGAGTACGACACCGTCCGGCAGTCCCGCCTGCTGGCCGCCCTGCAGCGCCCGGCAGCCGAGCCGGTCGCGAAGGTGGCCTCGTGATGCGCGTCGGCTACGTCTGCGCCGATCCCGGTGTGCCGGCCTTCGGGAGCAAGGGCGCCTCGGTCCACCTGCAGGAGATCGTCCGCGCCTTCCGCCGCAGGGGCGCGGAGGTCCGCCTCTACTGCACCCGCACCGGCGACCTGGTGCCGGCGGACCTGGCCGACCTGCCCGTGCACCGGGTGCGCGTCGGCAGGCCGGACCCGGACCTGCCGTTGCCCGAGCGCACCGCCGCGCGGGAGGTCGCCCAGGCCCGCGCCGCCACCCGGCTGGCCGAGCAGCTGGCGGCCGACGGCGCCGACCTGGTCTACGAGCGGTACTCGCTGTTCTCCACCGCCCTCGCCCAGGCCACCGCCGCGCTCGGCGTCCCCGGCGTGCTCGAGGTGAACGCGCCGTTGGTCGAGGAGCAACGCACCCACCGTGACCTGGTCGACGCCGACGGCGCCGCTGCCGCGCTGCGCACCCAGGTCGCGGCGGCCGGCGCGGTCGCCTGCGTCTCCACGCCGGTCGCGCGGTGGGTGAGCGCCCGCACCGGCCGCCGCGACGGGGTCGTGGTCGTGCCCAACGGCGTCGACCCCGACCGCGTCCGACCGCAACCCGCCGGTCGCCGCGAGGACCGCCCCACTGTGGTCTTCGTCGGCACCCTCAAGCCCTGGCACGGCGTCGACGTCCTGCTCGAGGCGGCGGCCCGGGCTCGCACCCCGTGGCGGGTCCGGCTGGTCGGCGACGGTCCGGAGGGTCCCGCCCTGCGGGCACAGGCCGCCCGGCTGGGTCTGGACCTCGACCACCGTGGCGCCGTCGCCCCGGCCGAGGTGCCGGCGGCGCTGGCCGGTGCGCAGGTGGCGGCCGCCCCCTACCCGCTGCAGCGCGGCGGTGGCGGCACCGACGGCCAGTACTTCTCGCCACTGAAGGTGGTCGAGTACGCCGCCGCCGGACTGCCCACCGTCGCCTCGGCCGTGGGCCAGCTGCCCGAGCTGGTCATCGACGGGACGACCGGGCTGCTGGTGCCGCCCTCGGACCCCGCGGCGCTGGCCGCGGCGATCGACGCGCTGGTCGCCGACCCGGCCCGGGCCCGTGCCATGGGTGCCGCTGCCCGCCACCGCGCCGAGACCGTCCACTCCTGGGAGGCGGTGCTGGAGCGGTCGCTCGCGCCGCTGTCCGCCGCCACCCCCGACCGGGTCGCCTGAGGAGGTCAGCCGTGTCCACCACCACCGCGCTCCGCCCCTCCGCGCTGCGCCGCACCCTCGCCCTGCTGACGCCCCACCTGGGCGGGCAGCACCGGTTGCTGGCCGGCGGTGGCCTGGCGCTGCTGCTCGAGGTCGTCTTCCGGGTCCTCGAGCCGTGGCCGGTCAAGCTCGTCGTCGACGCGGTCACCCGCTCCCTGGGCGCGGACCTGAGCGAAGCCGGCCCGGCCGCGTCGGTGCAGGTGCTGCTCGCCTGCGCCCTGGCGACGGTCTCGATCGTCGGGATGCGGGCGCTGAGCAACTACCTGGCCACCGTCGCGTTCGCGCTCGCCGGCTCCCGGGTGGCGACCGCGCTGCGGCAGCGGGTGTTCGCCCACGTCACCCGGCTGGACCGCCACTACCACTCCCGGGCCCGCTCCGGGGACGTGGTGCAGCGCGTCGTCGCCGACGTCGGCCGGCTGCAGGAGGTCGCGGTGACCGCCGGCATGCCGCTGGTCGTGAACGTGGTCACGCTGCTGCTCATGTCGGCGGTGATGCTGTGGCTGGACGCCGCGCTGGCCGTCGTGGTCGTGGCGACCGCGGCGCTGTACTGGCTGCTGTCACGCAGCTCCACCTCGCGCATCACCGACGCCTCCCGGCGCACCCGCCGGGCCGAGGGTGACCTGGCCAGCCTGGCGCAGGAGACCATCGGCGCGATGCCGGTCGTGCAGGCCTACGGGCTGGAGCCGGAGATGGAGCGCCGGTTCGGCGGCAGCAACGCCCGGTCCCTCAAGGACGGCGTGAAGGCCCGCCGGCTCGCGGCCGCGCTGGAGCGGCGCACCGACGTGCTGGTCGGCGTCGCCACGGCGGTGGTGCTGCTGCTCGGCGGCTACCGGGTGATGGCCGGGGCGATGACCCCCGGCGACCTGGTCATCTTCCTGACCTACCTGAAGACGGCGCTGAAGCCGCTGCGGGACCTGGCCAAGTACACCGGCCGGATCGCCCGCGCCGCCGCGTCCGGGGAGCGGGTCGCCGACCTGCTGGAGGTGCAGCCCGGCATCACCAGCCCCGCGACCCCCTGGCCACTGGCCCCCGGCGCGACGACCGTCGAGCTCGAGGACGTCCACGCCGACTACGGCGACGGCGTGCCGGTGCTGCGCGGGATCAGCCTCCGGATCGCCCCGGGCGAGCGGGTCGCCCTCGTGGGGCCTTCCGGCTCGGGCAAGTCCACCGTCACGGCGCTGCTCACGCGGACCCTGGACCCGAACCGGGGCGCGGTACGGCTCGGCGGGGTCGACGTGCGCAGGCTGGCGCTGCCCGAGCTGCGCCGGCAGGTGGCGGTCGTGCTGCAGGAGTCGGTCCTGTTCAGCGGCACCATCGCCGACAACATCCGCTACGGCCGGCTCGACGCCACCGCCGAGGAGGTCCGCCGGGCCGCCCGGCTGGCCCGCGTCGAGGAGTTCGTGCAGCGGCTGCCCGACGGCTACGACACCGTCGTGGGGGAGCGCGGCGCCACCCTCTCCGGTGGCCAGCGGCAGCGGATCGCCGTCGCTCGCGCGTTCCTGCGCGACGCCCCGGTCGTCGTCCTCGACGAGGCCACCACCGGCCTCGACGCCGACAACGCCGGCGCGGTGCGGGACGCCGTCGCGGCCCTCACCCGCGGCCGGACCACGCTGGTGGTCACCCACGACGAGGAGACCGCCCGCGGCTGCGACCGGGTGGTCCGGCTCGAGCACGGCCGGCTCACCGAGGACGGGCACGAGGTCGGCCACGAGGACGGTCCCGGCCGCCCGCGCCGCCCGGCGGACGCCCTGG
>NZ_WIQI01000200.1 GCF_009602535.1 Ornithinicoccus halotolerans
GGCGGTGACGACGGGGAGCAACGCCTGGCAGGACGGCACCGACGTGGTGGTCGAGGGCACGGCCGAGCCGGGCGCCGCCCGGCCCCGGCTGCTACCGAGAGAGGGAACCGCATGACCACGGCTTCCACCCAGCGGGAGCGCCTGGCCGCTCGCGACCGTGCCACCCCCCGGCAGGTCGCGCTCGGCATGGCGCTGGACCAGCTCGTCGAGGACTTCTACCGGGATAGCGAGTCGGCGATGGCCGAGGACAACACCGCCGACGCCGCGTGGGCGCTGCTGGTCCGCCACGCCGAGGAGGGGCTGGACCGGCCGGCGCTGGCCGACCAGGCCGAGGCCGCCTACGCCATGGTCACCGAGCTCGGCGGCACCTGGGCCGACGGCGACCTGTTCCGCACCTGCGCCGAGGGGCAGACGGCGGGCCGGGCCGAGCTGTGCGTCTGGCTGACGCTGGAGCAGATGGGGGAGCGAACCGGCCTCGGTCTTCCGCAGCGCTCCTGACCGAAGGGGTGGGGCGCCCGCGCGCCGGCCCGCCGGCTGGTAGCGGCGGGTGGGCGGTGCGGTCGTCCTGGCGTGGCGGTGCGCTCAGCAGGTGTCCTGGGAGGCGTCCTCCCACCGAGGGAACGGTGCGGTCTCGCGGGCCTGGTCCAGCAGCCAGCACCACCGCTCCTCGTGGTCCCCGCCGAACCGGTCCGTCAGCTCGACCGCCAGCTCCCATGCCCGGGCCCGGTCGCTCTCGCCGCCCCGCCGCAGGTAGAGCCACGCCGCCCCGCAGGCCGCGGCCGTCAGCATCCGCTCGGGCTGCGTCCGCGGGCAGGGGGGCGGGCCGGCGAGGACCGGCCGGCCCGGCGGCGACACCAGCTGGCGTGCGCCGTGGCCGGGGACCTTCACCAGCAGCGCGGAGAGGCCTGAGGGATGGGTCGCGCGCCACCACAGCATGCCGACACCCGCCAGCCGCTCGTCGAGGAGCAGCTGCCCGGGCTGCACCTTGGACCCTGGCAGTAGACGCACCGCGGCTAGGTTAGGGCAGCGGCTCGCGGGATGCTGCTCGACTTCGCTGCCGGAGCCCCCGCTGGCGGGCCCAACCACCACCGCCACCGCGCCGCCAGGGCGTCCGGCACCAGGCCGTTAGGCTGCCGGTGACCAGGCAGCACGTGGGGGAGGAGGAGGCACGATGAGCGGTAGCGGCACGCAGCCGGAGCCGGAGGCCGTCGCCCCCGCCGGGAGTCCGGTCACCGAGGCGCACGAGCTGCCGGTGCCGACGCTGCCGCGGCGCCACGGTCGCCGGCCGCGGATCGCGCTGCTGGTCTACAACGACGCCCACGCCGACTCCCGGGTGCTCAAGACCACCGCGACATTGCGCGAGGCCGGGGCCGAGGTGCGGATCTTCGCCTCGGCCCGCGAGCTGGCCGGCTACCCCGCCGGGGACGACCTCGTCGACGGGCTGCCGGTCCACCGGGCGCCCGACCTGGAGCTGGTCAAGCTGCTCCCGGGAGTGGCGCGGCTGTGGCGCCGGCTGCGGGGCCGCGACCCCGAGACCGGCGACCCTTTGCCGCAGGGCTCGACCGGTGACCGGCCGCAGTCTGGTGCCGAGCCGGCGGCGCAGCGCCCGCCCGCGCCGG
>NZ_WIQI01000201.1 GCF_009602535.1 Ornithinicoccus halotolerans
CCCGCGGCACGCCGTAGCCGCTCGCGCGGGTCGGGGGTACCGGCGGCGGCCCGCGGGTCGGCCGGCGGGGCCTGGCGTCCGGTGCCGACGACGAGGACCAGCGGGGCCGCTACCCCCGGGACGCCGGTCAGCCGCACGATCTCGTCGGCGCCCCCCTCGGCCCCCACCTCCGGCAGCGTGCTGCTCAGGTGCTTCTGGGCCGCGCGGGAGAGGGGTTGTCCCTCGGCCAGCTCAACCCCGTCCTTGCCGCGGCGGGATGCTAGGACCAGCACGTCGGCCTTGACGGATCCGGCGGCGCTGTCGGTGAAGGTCAGGTCGGTCATCGCTCAGTCCCCTGTGAGTCGGTGGCTGCCGCCCTCGCGTGGCGGCCAGCCTCCGAGCCTAGCCGAGACCGTTACAGTCCGAACCATGAACGACTCGGCAGCCAAGACCTCAGCCCTGCACGACCGGCACCAGGCACTCGGCGCCAAGATGGCCGACTTCTCCGGCTGGCTGATGCCCATCGAGTACGCCGGCGGGGGCGTGCGGCGGGAGCACGCGGCGGTGCGGGAGCGGGTCGGCGTCTTCGACGTCTCCCACCTGGGCAAGGCCGTGGTGCGTGGGCCTGGCGCGAAGAACTTCGTCAACGCCTGCCTCACCAACGACCTGGACAAGGTCGGCCCGGGCCAGGCGCAGTACACGATGTGCTGCGCCGAGGACGGCGGGGTCGTCGACGACCTGATCGTCTACGTCCTGTCCGACGAGGAGCTGTTCCTCATCCCCAACGCGGCCAACACGGCCGGGGTGGTGCAGCGGCTCGCCGAGGCCGCCCCCGAGGGGATCGAGGTGGCCGGCCGGCACGAGGACTACGCCGTGCTGGCGGTGCAGGGACCACGCTCCGGTGACGTGCTGGCGGCGCTGGACCTGCCGCACGACCACGGGTTCATGTCGTTCGTGGAGGCCAGCTGGCGCGGCACGCCGGTGCTGGTCTGCCGGACCGGCTACACCGGCGAGAAGGGCTATGAGCTGGTGCCGCGGTGGGACGACGCCGGCGCGCTGTGGGACGCCGTCCTCGAGGCGGCCGGCGAGCATGACGGCCTGCCGTGCGGGCTGGGCGCCCGGGACACGCTGCGCACCGAGATGGGCTACCCGCTGCACGGCAACGACCTCGGCCCCGACATCACCCCGGTGATGGCGCGCGCGGTCTGGGCGGTCGGCTGGGACAAGCCGTCGTTCTGGGGGAAGGAGGTGCTCACCGAGCAGCGCGCCACCAAGTCCGGCCGGCTCTCCTGGGGGCTGCGCGTCACCGGCCGCGGCATCCCCCGGCCGGGCTGCCCGGTGCGCACCACCGACGGCACCGAGATCGGCACCGTCACCTCGGGCACCTTCTCCCCGACGCTGGGTGGCGGCATCGCGCTCGCGCTGCTGGACCGCGGGATCGTGACCGCCGGCGACGCCGTGGTGATCGACGTGCGCGGGCGGGACGTGGAAGCCGAGGTCACCCGGCCACCGTTCGTGGAGGCCGGCGTCCGGGACTAGCCGCCACCCACCCGTCCCGGGTGGCACCGGTGACTGCGGGCACGGCCGTGGTCAGCCGAGCGCCAGCGCCAGTCCCGCGGCGGTGCCGGCCAGCGCGCCGGCGAGCG
>NZ_WIQI01000202.1 GCF_009602535.1 Ornithinicoccus halotolerans
CCCCGGAGCGGGGCACCCGGCTGGCCCGCTGGAAGGCGTCGGCCAGCTCCCGCGGCCCCATGGCGTCGCCGCCGGCGGCGACCGCCGCCTCGTGCACGCCGCGCACCAGCTGGCTGAGGATGACCCCGGAGTTGCCACGGGCCGACAGCAGCGTCCCGCGGGCCATCAGGCCGAGCCCGTCGGCGAGGCTGAGCCCGTCGCCGTCGCCGCGGCCGCGCAGCCCGACGACCGCGCCGTCGAGGGTCAGCAGCAGGTTGGTGCCGGTGTCCCCGTCGGGCACCGGGAAGACGTTGAGGGCATCGATCCGCTCCCGCTCCTCGGCGAGGGACTGGCGCGCGGCGAGGACCCAGCGGCGGGCGGTGGCGAGGTCGAGCCCCACCAGCGGTGCGCTCCCCGTCACCGGACCTCTCCTCTCGCCGCTACGGCTGCTGCCGTCTCCGACGGTGCCAGATCGACTGCTCCTGCAGCGGGAGGCTAGTCGGCGAGCAGGGACATCCGCACCGTGCGGGTGGCGTTGTCCACGTTGAGGTCGACGAGGCAGACCCGCTGCCAGGTGCCGAGGGCCAGCTCGCCGCCCAGCACCGGCACCGTCGCGTAGGGCGGGACCAGGGCCGGCATCACGTGGGCGCGGCCGTGGCCGGGGCTGCCGTGCTGGTGCTTCCAGCGGTCGTCGGCCGGGAGCAGGTCGGCCAGCGCGGCCAGCAGGTCGTCCTCGCTGCCGGCGCCGGTCTCCAGGAGGGCCAGGCCCGCGGTGGCGTGCGGCACGAACAGGTGGAGCAGGCCATCGCCGGCGTCGCTGACGAAGTCGGCGCAGTCCCCGGTGATGTCGAGGACGGTGTCCTGGTCGCCGGTGCGGTAGCTGCGGGTGGACGTACGCATGGCCCGATCCTGTCACCTGGAGCGCATTTGGGGCACCGTGCCCGGTTCCGGTACTCTTACGTGGTTCCCCGGAAGCCCTCGCGGTGATGCCGCCTGGCGGCTGCCCCGGGGCCTCACCGGACCACCACCGACCACAGGAGACCACCGTGGCTGCCACCTGCGACGTCTGCGGCAAGGGACCGAGCTTCGGTCACAGCATCTCGCACTCGCACCGCCGCACCAAGCGTCGCTGGACCCCCAACATCCAGCGCGTCCGGGCCAAGGTCGGCCCCAGCGGCTCGACCGCCAAGCGGCTCAACGTGTGCACCTCCTGCCTGAAGGCGGGCAAGGTCAGCCGCTGACCTGACGCGGCCCGGTACCTCCGGGCCGCCCCTGCGCGAGCCGGTACCCGTCCCCGGGTGCCGGCTCTTGCGCGTGCTCAGCCGCCGAAGTGGTCCCAGCCGCCGGGCCCCAGCTCCTCCCCCTCGAGCCGCACGCCGGGCCCGTCGGCACCGGCCTCGGTCACCCGCCCCACCGGGTGCCAGCCGGGCGGGCGGTCCTGCGGGGCGAAGCAGGCCAGCAGCGAGTGCTCCTCGCCGCCGGCGAGGACGCACCGCCACCCGACCTCCTGGCCCAGCACGCGGGCCAGCGGCGCCACGAACTCCGCCAGCAGCGACCGGTCCAGCTCGGCGCCGGTCCCGCTGGCCTGGCAGACCCGCCGCAGGTCGCGCACCAGCCCGTCGGACAGGTCGATCATGGCGTGCGCGCCGGCCCGGGCCGCGGCGGGTCCCTGCGCCAGC
>NZ_WIQI01000203.1 GCF_009602535.1 Ornithinicoccus halotolerans
GCCGGAGACGGCCTGGCCCGGCGCCAGGTGGTCACCACCTCCGGATGGAACTATCCCGACCTCATCGGCGTCCGCTAACGCCCACGCCCGGCTGGAGGTACAGGCCTCCGCTGCCATATCCCGCTAGCATTCGTTCCAACCGATAGGAATCCGTCGATGACCCGTTTCCGGACGACCGTGGTTGCCCTCGTCGGGGGCGCCCTCCTCCTCGGGCCCGGCGCCACTGCGCAGGATGAGGAGACCGAAGCAGTGACGTCCGCCCCAGACGAGGTGGCGGGGATGCCCACCCCGGACCTGGACGAGGAGCAGCGCTACATCGTCACCTTCCAGGAGGGGTCCTCGGCGGCACAGTCGGCACGGGGGCGCGGGCAGGCACTCGCACGGGTTGCTCGGGAAACGGGGGTGCGCATCGACGCGCTGCGCGCCATGTCACCGGCCGTGCAGGTGATCGAGGCGGAGCCGGGCCTCACCGAGCAGGGAGCCCGCCGCCTCGTTCGTGCCCTGGAAAGCCGTCCGGATGTCGAGCACGTCGATCGCGACATCCGGTTGACGGCGGCCTGGACGCCGAACGACCCCGACTATCGCACCCAGTGGCACTACCAGAACACCACTGGGGGAATCCGCCTACCGCAGGCATGGGACAACACTCGCGGCGAGGGAGTGATGGTGTCGGTCCTTGACAGTGGCCTCACCTCGCACCCCGACCTGGACGGCAACGTGGTGGCGGGCTACGACTTCGTCGACGCGAACCTGTCCCGGGACGGTGACGGGTGGGATCCAAACCCCCGTGACGAGGGCGACTGGTGTGAGGCTCCGTCCTCCTGGCACGGCACCCATGTTGCTGGCACGGTGGCCGCGGTCACCGACAACGGGACCGGTGTTGCAGGCGTCGCTCCCCGCGCAGGCCTGCAGCCGGTCCGGGTACTTGGCGCCTGTGGTGGCTACCTGTCGGACATCGCCGCAGCCGTCCGGTGGGCTGCGGGGGCCCAGGTGAACGGGGCGCCGACCAACACGACGCCCGCAGACGTCATCAACATGAGCCTCGGCGGGAGCAGCGACTCCTGCCCCCCTGCGATGCAGGCCGCCATCGACGTTGCGGTGGGACGCGGCGCCACGGTCGTGGTTGCGGCTGGCAACGACGGAACGGAGGCCAGCACATCCGTTCCGGCCAACTGCGCCAACGTGGTGACAGTCGCCGCCAGCACCAGCTCGGGCAGCCGCGCCGGATTCTCCAACTACGGCCGCGTGGTCGACGTCACTGCGCCGGGCAGCTCGATCCTGTCCACCTCCAACACCGGCAGCACGGTTCCGGCACAGCCTGGCTACGCCTGGATGGGCGGCACCTCTATGGCCGCCCCTCACGTGGCGGGACTAGCGGCGCTGATGCTCCAGCTCGACCCCTCGCTGACCCCCGCCCAGGTCGAGGGACACCTCAAGGCGGGTGCCCGGGTCATGCCCGGCTCCTGCACCGGGGGCTGCGGCGCCGGCCTGGTCGACGCCCAGGCAACGGTGGGCCGCCTGCTGGCCGGTACTCCTGACCCTGAGGTGGGGTATGACGGTGATGGGTACGGGGATGTGTTGATGCGGCGGTCGAACGGGGATCTGATGATGTTCTCCGGTGA
>NZ_WIQI01000204.1 GCF_009602535.1 Ornithinicoccus halotolerans
GTCCTTTGAAAACTGAACAAAGTTTCGTTTAAATGTGCAGGGTCCTTGGTACTTCGGTACCGAGGCAAGAAGTAACATTTGCGAAGTCAATTCGCTAGAACAACAAATCGAGCTATTCGAACAGCTCATATTTATATGAGAGTTTGATCCTGGCTCAGGATGAACGCTGGCGGCGTGCCTAATACATGCAAGTCGAACGAGTTCTCGTTGATGATCGGTGCTTGCACCGAGATTCAACATGGAACGAGTGGCGGACGGGTGAGTAACACGTGGGTAACCTGCCCTTAAGTGGGGGATAACATTTGGAAACAGATGCTAATACCGCATAGATCCAAGAACCGCATGGTTCTTGGCTGAAAGATGGCGTAAGCTATCGCTTTTGGATGGACCCGCGGCGTATTAGCTAGTTGGTGAGGTAATGGCTCACCAAGGCGATGATACGTAGCCGAACTGAGAGGTTGATCGGCCACATTGGGACTGAGACACGGCCCAAACTCCTACGGGAGGCAGCAGTAGGGAATCTTCCACAATGGACGCAAGTCTGATGGAGCAACGCCGCGTGAGTGAAGAAGGCTTTCGGGTCGTAAAACTCTGTTGTTGGAGAAGAATGGTCGGCAGAGTAACTGTTGTCGGCGTGACGGTATCCAACCAGAAAGCCACGGCTAACTACGTGCCAGCAGCCGCGGTAATACGTAGGTGGCAAGCGTTATCCGGATTTATTGGGCGTAAAGCGAGCGCAGGCGGTTTTTTAAGTCTGATGTGAAAGCCCTCGGCTTAACCGAGGAAGCGCATCGGAAACTGGGAAACTTGAGTGCAGAAGAGGACAGTGGAACTCCATGTGTAGCGGTGAAATGCGTAGATATATGGAAGAACACCAGTGGCGAAGGCGGCTGTCTGGTCTGTAACTGACGCTGAGGCTCGAAAGCATGGGTAGCGAACAGGATTAGATACCCTGGTAGTCCATGCCGTAAACGATGAATGCTAGGTGTTGGAGGGTTTCCGCCCTTCAGTGCCGCAGCTAACGCATTAAGCATTCCGCCTGGGGAGTACGACCGCAAGGTTGAAACTCAAAGGAATTGACGGGGGCCCGCACAAGCGGTGGAGCATGTGGTTTAATTCGAAGCAACGCGAAGAACCTTACCAGGTCTTGACATCTTTTGATCACCTGAGAGATCAGGTTTCCCCTTCGGGGGCAAAATGACAGGTGGTGCATGGTTGTCGTCAGCTCGTGTCGTGAGATGTTGGGTTAAGTCCCGCAACGAGCGCAACCCTTATGACTAGTTGCCAGCATTTAGTTGGGCACTCTAGTAAGACTGCCGGTGACAAACCGGAGGAAGGTGGGGATGACGTCAAATCATCATGCCCCTTATGACCTGGGCTACACACGTGCTACAATGGATGGTACAACGAGTTGCGAGACCGCGAGGTCAAGCTAATCTCTTAAAGCCATTCTCAGTTCGGACTGTAGGCTGCAACTCGCCTACACGAAGTCGGAATCGCTAGTAATCGCGGATCAGCACGCCGCGGTGAATACGTTCCCGGGCCTTGTACACACCGCCCGTCACACCATGAGAGTTTGTAACACCCGAAG
>NZ_WIQI01000205.1 GCF_009602535.1 Ornithinicoccus halotolerans
CAACCGGATCCCGTTCGGCAAGGTCGGCGGCGCCTACGCCCGGGCCTCCAACCAGGACATGCTCACCGCGGCGCTGGACGGGCTGGTGGCCCGGTTCGGGCTCGCCGGCGAGCGCCTCGGCGAGGTGGCCGCCGGTGCCGTGCTCAAGCACAGCCGTGACTTCAACCTGACCCGCGAGGCAGTGCTCGGCTCCGCGCTGGACGCGACCACGCCGGCCTACGACCTGCAGCAGGCGTGCGGCACCGGCCTCGAGGCGGTGATCCAGGTCGCCAACAAGATCGCCCTCGGGCAGGTCGAGGCCGGGGTGGCCGGTGGCGTGGACAGCGCCAGCGACGCCCCGATCGCGGTGGGCGAGGGGCTGCGGCGGGCGCTGCTGCGCGCCTCGGCGGCCCGCAGCCCGCTGGACCGGGTCCGGGCGCTGTCGGCGGTCCGCCCCCGTGACCTGGTGCCCGAGACGCCGCGCAACGCCGAGCCGCGCACCGGGCTGTCGATGGGGGAGCACCAGGCCCGCACCACGCGCGACTGGGGCATCACCAGGGAGCAGCAGGACGAGCTCGCCGCCGCCAGCCACCACCGGCTCGCCGCGGCGTGGGACGACGGGTTCTTCGACGACCTGGCGACGTCCTACCAGGGGCTGACCCGCGACGAGGGGGTGCGGGCGGACACCTCGGTGGAACGGCTGGCGGGGCTGCGCCCGGTCTTCGGCACGCGTGGCGGTGACGGCGAGGCCACGATGACCGCCGGCAACTCCACGCCGCTGTCCGACGGGGCCGCGCTGGTGCTGCTGGCCGAGCAGGAATGGGCCCGCGAGCGGGGGCTGCCGGTCCTGGCGCGGGTGGTGGATGCCGAGGTGGCCGCCGTCGACTACGTCTCTGGCCGGGAGGGCCTGCTGATGGCACCGGCCTACGCGGTCCCGCGGCTGCTGGCCCGGCAGCGGCTGACGCTGCAGGACTTCGACGTCTACGAGATCCACGAGGCCTTCGCCAGCACCGTGCTGGCCACCCTCAAGGCATGGGAGGACCCCGCGTTCTGCCGGGAGCGGCTGGGGCTGGCCGAGCCGCTGGGCGCGATCGACCGCAGCCGGCTCAACGTCCACGGCTCCTCGCTGGCCGCGGGCCACCCGTTCGCCGCGACCGGTGGGCGGCTGGTGGCGACCGCCGCCAAGCTGGCAGCAGCCAACGGCCCGGGCTCGCGGGCGCTCATCTCGGTGTGCGCCGCCGGCGGGCAGGGCGTCGTCGCGATCCTGGAGGCAGTGTGATGGCCAACCCGATCACCTCGCTGGCGCGCGGCGCCGGCGCCACCCCCGTGGCCCGCGCGCTCGGCAAGCGGCTCGGGCTGCCGCAGCCGGTCGAGCTGCGCCGCGGCCGTACCGCACCGGAGGGCCCGGTGGTCCTGGCCGTCGTCGAGGGCACCACCGGCGCGGAGAGCGCCCGGGGACCGGCGGGCGCAGACGCGCTCGCGGCCGACACCCTCGAGCTGCTGGGCGTGACCGCCACGCCGGTGCTGCGGGACG
>NZ_WIQI01000206.1 GCF_009602535.1 Ornithinicoccus halotolerans
GGCCGGCCGCGGCGGCCGCGGCGGCGGTGGGGAGGACGGCCGCCCGCCGCGGCGACGCCGGCCCCGCTACGCGTTCCGGCGGGTGCTGGTGCTGCTGCTCGTGCTGCTGCTGGTCTGGATCGGCGGGCTGCTGTGGGCGGCCCTCGCGTCCTGGAACAGCGTCGAGCGGGTCGCGGCCACCCCGCCGGACGAGGGGCGCCCCGCAGCCGGGTCCGGGAGCACCTTCCTGCTGGTCGGGACCGACGGCCGGGAGAACCTGACCCGGGAGGAGCGCAACGAGCTGGTGACCGGCCACGAGACCGACAGCGTGCGCGCCGACACCATCATGCTGCTCCACCTGCCCTCCGGTGAGGAGCCGGTGCTGGTGTCGCTGCCACGGGACAGCTACCTGGAGGTCCCCGGCTACGGTGCCGAGAAGCTGAACTCGGCCTACCCGCTGGGGGGCCCCGAGCTGCTGGTGCGGACGGTCGAGCAGGCCACCGGCATGCGGCTCGACGGCTACCTGGAGATCGGGTTCGGCGGGTTCGTGGACGTGGTGCAGACCGTCGACGGGGTGCACATGTGCCTGGAGGAGGCGGTCGAGGACGAGCGCACCCGGCTGCAGCTGGAGGCCGGCTGCCAGGAGCTGGCGGGCACGGAGGCGTTGAAGTACGTGCGGATGCGCTACTCCGACCCGCGCGGGGACCTGGGCCGGGTGGAGCGGCAGCGGCAGTTCCTCTCCGCGCTGGTGGCCGAGATGGCCAGCCCGGGGATCGTGCTGGTGCCCTGGCGGCTGCACGAGGTCGGCACCGCGACCGGGTCGGCCATGAGCATCGGGGAGGACACCTCGATGCTGGACACCGCCCGGATGGCGCTGGGGATGCGCAAGGTCAGCAACGGCGAGGGCCAGTCGGTCACCGTCCCCGTCGCCGACCCCAACTACCAGACCCACGCCGGGAGCTCGGTGCTGTGGGACGAGGAGGGTGCCGCCGAGCTGTTCGAGGCGCTGCGTACCGGCGCGCCGCTGTCCGTGGAGCCCTGAGCGGGCAGCCATGACCCTCGTCCCGCGCCGCTGGTGGCTCAAGGCGGCGGTGCAGGGCGTGGCCTCGGTGGTCCCTGGTGGTGGCCGGGTGCAGGACCGGTTCGGACGGCTCACCCGGCCCGAGCTGGACGCGGAGTACCTGCTGGCCAAGTGGGCCCACGTCACCGCTCACGCGCGGGCGGCCGCGACCCGGGACGGGCAGCGGACCGCCGGCGAGAGCCCGCTCGCCGGGCTGCGGGTGCTGGAGCTGGGCACCGGGTGGTACCCGATCGTGGCCCTCGGCCTGGCGCTGCAGGGGGCCGAGGTGGTGACGGTCGACACCGCCAGCCACCTGCACCGGGCCGCACTCGACCAGACGCTGCGCACGCTCGACCGGCTGGCAGGCGAGGGCCGGGTGCGCAGTCACTCCCGCGCGCCGACGGTGACGCAGCACCGGCCCGCCCCCGGGTCCAGCCGCGCGACCAGGTC
>NZ_WIQI01000207.1 GCF_009602535.1 Ornithinicoccus halotolerans
GCCGGAGACGGCCTGGCCCGGCGCCAGGTGGTCACCACCTCCGGATGGAACTATCCCGACCTCATCGGCGTCCGCTAGGGAGCGAGGGTGTCAGAGAGAAGGTCACCATGACTGCCCGTACTGTCGCGCTCCTGACCAGGACGCGTTGCTGGCTAGTGGGGACGCTGACCGCAGCCATGCTGGCGGCGGCCGTTCCCGCCGCGTCGCCAGTCCCGGTGGCGACGGCCGGTCTGCCGGCTCCTCGGTCCGGCGCCGAGGTGGTGTACCCGGCCCCGGACGGCACTTTCACCCTCGATGGCCGGGGTTACGGCCACGGCATCGGGATGTCGCAGTACGGCGCCCACGGCCGGGGAAAGGCAGGCCACACCTATCCGCAAATCCTGTCGTTCTACTACCCCGGGGCGTCTCGCGTCTCGCAGACGTCAGGACCTATCCGGGTGGAGATCACTCGGGACAGCGACGGGGCCGTGGAAGTGGCGGCTTCGCCAGGCCTCACCGTGGTGGCCGACGGTGCGCGCGTCGAGCTGCCCACCGCCCCGTCCCGATGGCGGGTGCGGGGGGCGGCCGCAGGCTGCATGCTGCAGAAATGGGCCAACGGCTCGTGGCAGACACACGCCCTGCGTCCGGGTCAGCAGTCCTTTCCCTGCCCTGCCCAGTTCGTTACTGACGACCAGGTCGTCCGGCTGGTGCTCACGTCGGGAGAGGTCGCCGGCTACCGGGGACGGATCCTGGCGGTGCGTCCCTCCTCGGGCAGTACGAAGCTCGTCGCGGTCAACCGGGTGGCCCTGGAGAGCTACCTTCGCTCGGTCGTACCCTCGGAGTCCCCCCCATACTTTGACCCCGATGCCCTTCGGGCGCAGGCGGTCGCAGCCCGGACCTATGCCAAGCGTGACCTGAGCCCGGGGGAGCTGTGGGACACCTGCGACAGCACCCGGTGCCAGGTCTACTCAGGGACCGGGACGGAAGACCCCCGGACCGACCGGGCCGTCGCGGCGACGGCGCGCCAGGTGCTCACCTACAGCGGCAAGCTCGCGCTGACGATGTTCTCCTCCTCCAATGGCGGCCAGTCCGCCCCAGGTGGCCAGGCCTACCTCGTGTCACGCTCCGACTCCTATGACCACGTGGACAACAGTCGACACACCTGGTCCACGGTCCTCACCGCGAGGCGCCTCGCGAACGTCCACGGCCTGGCCCAGGTAGAGCGGGTCCAGGTTCTCTCCCGCGACGGCCACGGTGAGTGGGGTGGCCGGGTGCAGGACATGCTCGTGGAGGGCACTACCGCAGCTGGGGCCTACAAGTCCGTTCCGGTGAGCGGGCCATCCTTCCGGTTCTCCCACGGGCTGTACAGCCACTACTTCCGCTTCCGGTTCGGTACTCCTGACCCTGAGGTGGGGTATGACGGTGATGGGTACGGGGATGTGTTGATGCGGCGGTCGAACGGGGATCTGATGATGTTCTCCGGTGA
>NZ_WIQI01000208.1 GCF_009602535.1 Ornithinicoccus halotolerans
CCGGCGCCGATGACGATCGCCGCCCGCAGCGCCCGGGCCGGCACCCCGCCGCGCCGCAGCAGGTCGTCGACGCCGACGGCGTGACCTGGCAGGTGCGGCAGGTGGCGGCGGGCGGCGGCCGGGAGGCGGACGGCCGCAGCTACCTGTGCCCGGGGTGCCAGCAGCAGATCCCGGCGACCTCCGCGCACACCGTGGCCTGGCCGGTCGACGCGATGCAGGGGCTGGCCAACCGTCGGCACTGGCACACCACCTGCTGGCAGGCACGGGACCGGCGCCGCCCGGGCGGCGCCTGGGCCTGAACGCTCACAGCCGGCCCTGACGGGGGACCAGCACCTCCTGGTAGAGCAGCAGCAGCCCGGCCGCGACCGGGATGGCGATGATCGCGCCCAGCACGCCCAGCAGGGTGCCCCCGGCGAGCACCGCCACCACGGTCACCGCGCCGGGGACGGACACCGTGCGCTGCATCACCCGCGGCACCACGACGTAGTTCTCCACCTGCTGGTACACGACGTAGTAGACGACGACGACGAGGGCCAGCGTCGGGTCCTGGAAGAGGGCGACCGCCGCCACGATGGTCGCGCCGAGGGTGGCGCCGATGAGGGGGACGAGGCCCAGGACCCCGACCGTGAAGGCCAGCACCACCGGGTAGGGCAGGCCGAGGAGCTCCAGCACCACCCAGGAGCAGGTGCCGTTGATGGTCGCGACCAGCGCCTGGCCGAGGGCGTACCCGCCCACGCGCCGCATGATCTCCTCGGCCAGCGCGATGACGCGCGACCGGTTGCTGGCCGGGACCGCGCGGTAGGCGGCGTCCTTGACGGCCGGGAGCGCCGCGAGCAGGTACAGGGTCAGGATGAGGACGGTCACCACGCCGATCAGCCCGCTGGCCAGCCAGCCGGCGGCGCCGAGCACCCCGCCGAACAGCGTCGCTAGGAACCCGGAGTCGGTCAGCTGGTCGTTGACCTCCTCGATGACGCGGTCACCGACGCCGTACCGGGCGTCCAGGTCCGCCACCCACGGTTCGCTCAGCACCGACTCCACGTACTGCGGTGCCCGCTCCACGAGCATGGCGCTCTGCTGCACGACCGGCGGGACCACCAGGTACCCCACCAGCCCGAGCACACCGAGCAGTCCCAGGAACACCACGAGCACCCCCACCGGCCGGCTCGCGCCCCGCCGGGTCAGCCCCTCGACGAGCGGGTTCAGCGCCAGCGTGAGGAACACCGCGACCAGCAGGAAGGTGAGTACCGAGCTGAGCCGGGTGAGGTTGCTGACCAGCAGCCAGGCAGTGAGGACACCGAGGGCGCCGAGGAAGCCGATGGCGAAGGGGGAGGAGACACTGACGCTGACCGACCCGGGCGCCGCGGCGGGTGGCGGCGCGGCGCTCCCTGCCGCGGTGGCCGGCCCGGGCGTCCCGCTCAGCTCAGGACCGCCACGGCCGGGTGCGGCGGTCC
>NZ_WIQI01000209.1 GCF_009602535.1 Ornithinicoccus halotolerans
GCGGTCGCCGCGGCGAAGCGGGTCCGGGCGTGGGGCCGGCCGGTGCCGCCTCCGCCGGAGGAGGCTCGCGTGGGCTGGTGGCGGCGGCACTCGCGGGCCCGCGACGCGCGTGCCATCCAGCACCACTACGACGTCGGCAACGACTTCTACCGGATGGTGCTGGGTCCGACCATGACCTACTCGTGCGCCCGGTTCCCCGACGCCGAGGCCAGCCTGGACGAGGCCCAGGAGTCCAAGCACGAGCTCATCTGCCGCAAGCTCGGGCTGGACCAGCAGCCCGGCATGCGGCTGCTGGACGTGGGCTGCGGCTGGGGGACCATGGCGATGCACGCGGCCCGCCGACACGGCGCCCGGGTGGTGGCGGTGACGATCAGCCCCGCGCAGGCGCAGGCCGCCCGGGACCGGGTTGCCGAGGCAGGGCTGGCGGAGCGGGTCGACATCCGGCTGCAGGACTACCGGGAGCTGGAGGGGGAGACCTTCGACGTGATCAGCTCGATCGGGATGTTCGAGCACGTCGGCCGAGCCCGCACCCAGGAGTACTTCACACGGCTGCGGTCGGTGCTCGCTCCCGGCGGGCGGCTGCTCAACCACGCCATCTCCAAGCCCGGTGGCGCCCGGATCAGCGGCCGCTCGTTCGTGGGCCGCTACGTCTTCCCGGACGGGGAGCTGCTCGACGTGGGCGAGACGGTCGGGGCGATGGAGGCCGCCGGGTTCGAGGTGCGTGACGTCGAGGCGCTCCGGGAGCACTACGCGCTCACCCTGCGCCGGTGGGTCGCCAACCTGGAGGAGCACTGGGACGAGGCGGTCGCGCTCGTCGGGGAGGCCCGCGCCCGGGTGTGGCGGCTCTACATGGCCGGGTCGGTGATCGGGTTCGAGCGCGGCACGATGTCGATCCACCAGGTGCTGGGCGTGCTCCCGGGCGCCGACGGGGCGTCCGGGATGCCGCTCACCCGGGCGGGCTGGGGCTGAGCCGCCGGTCGGCCAGCCAGTCCCGGCTCAGCTCGCGCACCCGGGCCAGGTCCGGGCTCGGGGAGTGGCTGCCCGGCACCGGCTCCAGCCGCAGCCGGTCCACGCCGGCCGCGGACGCCGTGGCCGCGGCGACCTCCTCCGGCCCGCCGAAGGCGTCACGCTCGCCCTGCACCACCAGCACCGGCAGCCCGGCCGCCAGCGGCCGCCGCAGCTCCTCCGCGCGGGACCGCTCCGGCTTGCCGGGCGGGTGCAGCGGGAACGCCAGGCACAGCACCCCGTCCGCCCCGACGTCGCTGGCGGTGCGGCAGGCCACCCGGGCGCCGGCGCTGCGGCCGCCGACCACG
>NZ_WIQI01000021.1 GCF_009602535.1 Ornithinicoccus halotolerans
CGCAGCCGGTCGGCGAGCCGGGTCGGCTGCTGTGGGTCGGCCGGCTCGCTCACCAGCGCCCGGGCCACCAGCCCACGGGTGTGCTTGGCCCGGTGGGTGGCCCCCGGCACGCGCACGACCAGCCACCGGTCGGCCAGCTCGGCGGGCACCGGCCAGGAGGCCGCGTAGCCGCTGGAGCGGCAGTCCACGACCAACCCCCGGCCCACCAGGGCGGGGAGGACCGGCGCCAGGTGTGGCCGCCAGAACCGGGCCAGCGGCCCCGTGCCGGGCAGGGTGACACCCATGGCGAGCCGGTAGGGCGGCACCCGGTCGGTCAGCCGCAGTGCCCCGAACAGCGCCGAGGACACCAGCACCCGCCGTGAGGCGCGGCGCCGGCTGGCGGCGTCGAGGGTCGGCAGGTCCAGCGCGTCGTAGAGCACCCCGGTGTAGAGCTGGCCGGCCGGCAGCGTCGGCGCGCTGCGCAGCCGGGTGTTGCGCGCCACCTCAGCGGCCACCCCCGCCCCGACGCCGAGCACGTCCGGCGCGTCGTCGCGGGCGCTGACCGCGGACAGCTCGGCCAGGACCCGCTCGCGCGGGCCGGTCAGCTCCGGCAGCGTCAGCGCCGCGAGGTCGAGGCTGCGCCCGCGGGCCCGGGTCGCCTTGCCCTCCGAGGGCGGGAGCAGCACGAGCACCGCGCCACCCTACGGCGGCACATCTGCCCGCCCGCGCCTAGGGTGCGGACTATGGCGCAGCGAGCGACGACGATCACCGGCGAGGTGGACGAGACCGGCACCCGGCACCGGCTCGAGGCGGCCTTCGCGCGGATCCGGGACGAGCTGGCGGCGCCCGGCGACTTCCCGCCGGATGCCCTGGCCGACGCCGAGCGCGCCGCGGCCGACCCGGACCTGCCGCGGCGGGACGAGACCGCGCTGCCGCTGTGCACCATCGACCCGCCCGGCTCGATGGACCTCGACCAGGCACTGCACATCGCCCGTGACGGTGCCGGCTACCGGGTGCGTTACGCCATCGCGGACGTCCCGGCGTTCGTGCGCCCGGGAAGCGCCCTCGACGAGGAGGCGCGCCGGCGGGGGCAGACCATCTACTGCCCGGACACCCGCGTCCCGCTGCACCCCGCGGTGATGAGCGAGGACGCCGCCAGCCTGCTCCCCGGGCAGGCGCGCCCGGCCTTCGTGTGGGACGTCCGGCTGGACGCCGACGGCGCGCGGGACGTGGCCGAGGTGTACCGCGCGGTGGTGCGGTCGCGCCGTCGCTACACCTACGAGGAGGTCCAGCAGCAGGTCGACACCGGCTCGGCGGAGGAGCCGCTGCTGCTGCTCCGGGAGGTGGGCCGGCTGCGGGTGCAGCGGGAGTCCGACCGCGGCGGGGCCTCGCTGCCGATGCCCTCCCAGGAGGTGCACGTGGACGGGGACGGCCACTACCGGCTGCGTCGTCGTCCGCTGCGCGAGGCCGAGGACTGGAACGCCCAGATCTCCCTGCTGACCGGGATGGTGGCCGCGGAGATCATGCTCGAGGGCGGCATCGGGATCCTGCGCACCATGCCGGCTCCCAGCCAGCGGGACGTGGACCGGTTCCGGCGGCAGGCCCGCGCGCTCGGGGCGGCGTGGCCGGAGGGGATGGCCTACGGGGACTTCCTGCGCACGCTGGACTGGCAGGACCCTGCGCACCTGGCGATCATCCACGACGCCACCGCGCTGTTCCGCGGGGCCGGGTACACCCCGTTCGACGGCGCGCCCCCGACCGACCCGGCGCACACCGTGCAGGCGGCGCTGGCGGCGCCGTACGCCCACGTCACCGCGCCGCTGCGGCGGCTCGTCGACCGGTTCGGGCTGGTGGCCTGCGCGGCGCTGACCGCGGGCCAGGAGGTGCCGGACTGGGTGCGGGCCGCGCTCCCGGAGCTCCCGCCGATCATGCAGCGCTCCGAGCAGCTGGCGCGCACCGTGGACCGGGCCTGCACCGACGCGGTCGAGGCGGCGGCGCTGCAGCACCGGGTGGGTGAGCGGTTCCGTGCCGTCGTCGTGGACCGGGCCGGTGACCGCGGCGTGGTGGTGCAGGTGACCGACCCGGCGGTGACGGCGCGCGCCGACGGCGAGGCGGCCCTGGGCGCCGAGGTGGCGGTGGAGCTGGTGCGTGCCGACGTCACCGGGCACGAGGTCCGGTTCGCGGTCCTGGACTGACCCCGCCGCGACGGCCACCGGCCCCGCGTGAGCAGGCTGTGCTGCTCCGTGCGGTGCCGGTGGGGGACGAGCCGACCGGTACGCCGGGTTCTGTCCCGCCGCGCCGTCACCGGCACTGCGGCGGGGGCGGCCATCCATCTCGGGCGACCGTTGCCGGCCACCTCCAGCGGCCTACCCGCACGCTCGGGCGGGCCGCCCTCGAACGCGTGCTGTCTGGCCTTGCTCCCGGTGGGGTTTACCGAGCCGCGCCGGTCACCCGGCGCGCTGGTGGTCTCTTACACCACCGTTTCACCCTTACCCCCGACGGATCGAGGGCGGTCTGCTTTCTGTGGCACTGTCCCGCGGGTCACCCCGGGTGGCCGTTAGCCACCACCGTGCCCTGTGGAGCCCGGACGTTCCTCGACGGAGCCACCCGAGGGTGCTCCGACGCGACCGCCTGGTCGACTCGTCCTCCCTCAGCGTAGCGGACCCGCCCGGCGGGACAGCGCGGTGTTGCACTGACATCATAATGATGTCAGTCTGATGTCATGCCTCGACGGGCGAGGCGGGAGCGGAGGACCAGCATGATGCTCAACGACCCCGAGCAGGTCCGGGCCGAGCAGCAGTGGCACGCCGAGCGGCTGAGCCGTGCCTGGCCACGGCACAGTCGGCCAGCAGCAACCCCGGAGCCGGCCGTGGGACAGTGGTGGCAGCACAGTGACAGCACGCGGACCCAGCCGCGGGTAGAAGGAAGGTGCACCGTGGACACTCAGAGCGCGACCGTGCGGTTCGAGGCGGCCCTCAGTCAGCAGCTGGCCCTGTCCGCCGACCCGGCGGTCGAGAGCGCCGGTGAGCTGCTGCGGCAGTCGCTGGGGGCGGCCACCCAGCAGCTGGCGATGGACATGGCCCAGCAGGCGGCGGCGGAGGTCTCCGGGCAGCTGAGCGGGCAGCACGTGGAGGTGGTGCTCCGCGACGGCGAGCCCACCCTCGTGGTGCGGGCCGAGGAGTCGGCCCCGCAGGCGGCCCCGCCGGAGGGCATGGAGGCCCGGCTCACGCTGCGGCTGCCCTCCTCGCTGAAGGACACCGTGGAGCAGGCCGCCACGCAGGCCGGCGACTCGGTCAACTCCTGGGTGGTGAAGACCCTCAACAGCACCGCCTCCCGTCCCGGCGGCGTCGGCCGGCGGTTCTCGGGGACGGTGCGCACGTGACCCGGCGGGAGCGGTTCACCGCGGTGGCGACACCCACGGTGGAGTTGCGGCTGACCGCCGGCCGGGCCCGGCTGTTGCCGGCCGAGGACGAGGTGGTCGAGGTGGTCATCGAGTCCCGGCAGGCCGACGCCTACCGGGTCGAGCGGTCCGGCACCCAGGTGTGGGTCGAGCAGCCCGGGCGGGGTCTCGGCGGCTCCAGCAACGACCTGGTCGAGCTCCGGCTGCCGCCCGGTGCGGCGGTGACCGCGCGGACCACCGCGGCGGAGCTGGAGTCCGACGTCCGGCTGGGCTCGCTCTCGGCGGTGCTGGTCTCCGGCGGGCTGCGCGCCGGACCGGTCGACGGGACCGCCCGGGTGCGCACCGCCTCCGGTGACGTGGAGGTGGGCGACGTGGGCGGGGACCTGACGGTGCACTCCGCCTCCGGCGACGTGACCGCCGGCCGGGTGACCGGCGCGGTCGAGGCGACCACCGCCTCCGGTGACGTGCGGATGGACGCGGTCGGCGGGCGGCTGGAGGTGCGGACCGCCTCCGGCGACGTGCGGGTGCGCCGCTACGAGGGCCCGGAGGTGCGGGTGCGCTCGGTGTCCGGGGACCTCTGGCTCGGGCTACCGCCCGGCCTGGAGGTGGAGCTGTCCGGTTCCACGCTGTCCGGGGCAGTGCGCAACGGCTTCGCCGACCGGGCCGGTCAGGACACCGGACCGGGCGACCGCCGGCCGGTGCGGGTGCAGCTGCAGTCGGTCTCCGGCGACCTGGTCCTCCAGCCCGCCTAGGGAGGAGCGGCCGGGGCCGGGGCGGTCAGCGCCGGGTCGGGCCGGCCCCCCGCAGGTCCAGCACGGCCACGCCCTCCTCGGCACCGTGGGTGGCGACGTGGCCGAGGTACATCGACCGCCCGGTGTCGTTGAGCAGGCCGTCGTGGATGGGGATGATCGCCTGCCGCGGGGCGACCCGGCGGACGAAACCGATGGTGTCGCGCACGGCGGCCCACGGCGCGTTCACCGGCACGCAGAGCAGGTCAACCTCCCCGGGGTCGGCGTCCAGCGCGTCGCCGGGGTGGAACACGGTCGGGACGCCCTCGGCGCGCAGCACCAGCCCGCGGTTGTCGATGCGGGGGACGTAGTCGTGGATCAGCGCGTGCCGCTCGCCGACCGCCGTCACCTCTAGTGGCCCCAGCCGCAGGGTCGCGCCGCTGTCCAGCGGCTGCACCCGCCCGGCCTGGTCGCCCAGCGGCTCCGTGAGGGCGGCGGCGGCCTGCGGCTCGGCCCACACCTGCGCGGCCGGGTTCTGCCGGAGCAGCCCGGGCAGCCGGTCGGGGTCCGCGTGGTCGGGGTGCTGGTGGGTGATCAGCACCGCGGAGAGGTCGCGCTGGTCCAGGTCGCTGAAGGTCCCGGGGTCGATGAGGACGCGTTGGTCGGCCACCTCGACGAGCAGGCACGAGTGACCCAGGTGGGTGAGCTCCATGGCTCTCACGGTAGGGCGGGCCGGCGACGGCGTCACCCGGTGCGGGCGGTGATGGCACGGACGTACCATGGACCCCCGTGGAGTTCCTCGGTGGCCTGCAGCCCGCGCACGACCTGACCTACAACGACGTCTTCATGGTGCCCAACCGTTCGGCGGTGGCCTCCCGGATGGACGTCGACCTGACCACCCCGGACCGGGTCGGCACCACGCTGCCGCTGGTCGTGGCCAACATGACGGCAGTCGCCGGGCGACGGATGGCCGAGACGGTCGCCCGGCGCGGCGCGGTCGCGGTGCTGCCGCAGGACATCCCGCTCGCCGCGATCCGCGACACCGTCGCGGCGGTCAAGGCCAGCCACCCGGTGTACGAGACCCCGATCACGATCACCCCGGACGCCCCGGTCGCCGAGGTGCTCTCCCTCATGGGCAAGCGTGCCCACCGCGCGGCCGTGGTCCTGGACCGGGACCGGCCGGTGGGAGTGGTGACCGAGGGTGACTGCACCGATGTGGACCGGTTCGCCCAGGTGCGGGACGTCATGACCGAGGACCTGACGACGGTCGCCGCCGGCACCGACGTCCGGGACGCCTTCGAGGCGCTGGAGGGCGCCCACCTCGGCCTCGCCCCGGTGGTGGACGGTGAGCGCATGCTCGGCGTGGTGACCCGCACCGGGCTGCTGCGCTCGGCGATCTACACCCCGGCGCTCGACGCGCAGGGACGGCTGCTGGTCGGCGCCGCCGTGGGTATCAACGGCGACGTGCGCGGCAAGGCGGCCGAGCTGCTGGGCTGCGGCGTGGACGTGCTCGTGGTCGACACCGCCCACGGGCACCAGGAGAAGATGCTCGAGGTGCTGCCGCAGGTGGTTGCCGTGCGGGACGCGCACGCGGACTCGACCGGGCTGCGGGTGCCGGTGGTGGCCGGCAACGTCGTGTCCGCCGACGGCGCCCGGGACCTCGCCGGCGCCGGGGCCGACATCGTCAAGGTCGGCGTCGGGCCGGGCGCGATGTGCACCACCCGGATGATGACCGGCGTGGGACGGCCGCAGTTCTCGGCGGTGCTGGAGTGCGCCGCGGCCGCCAAGGACTCCGGTGCCCACGTGTGGGCCGACGGCGGGGTCAAGTACCCCCGGGACGTCGCGCTGGCCCTGGCCGGCGGGGCCGCCAGCGTGATGATCGGCTCCTGGCTCGCCGGCACCTACGAGAGCCCCGGCGACCTGATGCGCGACGGCGACGGACGGCTGTACAAGGAGAGCTTCGGGATGGCCTCGGCCCGGGCGGTGCGGCACCGTACGCGGGAGCGCTCGGCGTTCGACCGGGCCCGGATGTCGCTGTTCGAGGAGGGCATCTCCAGTTCCAAGATGTACCTCGACCCCGAGCGTCCCGGCGTGGAGGACGTCGTTGACCAGATCGTCTCCGGGGTGCGCAGCGCCTTCACCTACGCCGGCGCCGCCACCATCGGCCAGTTCCACGCCCGCGCCGTCCTCGGGCTGCAGGGTGCCGCCGGCTACGACGAGGGCCGTCCCCGGGACACCTCCTGGTGAGGTAGCCGGCGGCTGGGCAGGTGTACCTTGGCCACGAGCGGCCGTGCACCTCTCGGGGCCGCCGGCGGGAGCAGGGACCAGCGTGCGTGATCTGGAGGCAGGACGCCGCGCCCACCTGAACATGGTGGAGGCGTTCGCCTCGCTGCCGCCGCACCAACCCCGAGGGTTCCTGCGCCGGTCAAACGGTGTGGTCGTGGCTGCCACCGCCAGCCCCGTCGCACTGTTCAACGAGGTGCTGCCGGTTGCCGACCCCGTCAGCGTCGAGGCGCTGGTCGCAGCCGTCCAGGGCCTCCAGGCAACCGGGCTGCCGTTCTACGCTCAGCTGCGCGAGGGGCTCGACGACGGGCTGGTGCGCGCGGTCACCGATCTCGGCCTCGAGGAGGACGCCAGCGCCTCCTGGCCGGCCATGGTCTGCACCGACCTACCACGGGTTGCGGAGGGGCCGGGCAGCCTTCACATCCGCACCGTCGACGGCCGGTCCGGACTGGAGGAGTTCGTGCGTGCGTCGGCGGAGATCACGGGGGGCAGCCCCGAGATCACGCACACCTGGCTGGGGCACGGCGTCGCGGACGATCCCCGGTGGGCACTGCTCACCGGCTATGCCGCGGGCGTCCCTGTCGCCCAGGCCATGAGCTTCCGGTCCGGGAGGGTTGTCGGCATCTACAACGTCGTGACCGCCGCAACGGCGAGGCGACGGGGGTACGGATGGGCGGTGACGAGCGGCGCGATCGCGACCGGCGCCCAGGCGGGCTGCACGGAGGCGGTCCTGCAGTCCTCTGCCGTTGCCCTGCCGATGTATGAGTCCCACGGCTTCAGCACCCTCTTCCGCTACCGAGCCTTCCGCTGGCGGGCGTCCCGAGCGCCGCGGACAGCACGGTAGGGACGGTCGCTCAGGCCTGCCCCTCCCGGTGGGCGGCCAGCCAGGCCGCCCCGATGATGCCGGCGTCGTTGCGCAGCTGGGCGGGCACGATCGGCGTGCGCAGGTCCAGCTCGGACAGGAACTTGTCGGCCTTCTTGGACACGCCGCCGCCGACGATGAACAGGTCCGGCCAGAACAGGTCCTCCACGTGCCGGTAGTAGCGCTGCAGCCGGGCGGCCCACTCCTGCCAGGACAGGTCCTCGTCCTCGCGGGCACTGTTGGCAGCCCGGGTCTCGGCGTCGTGACCGTCCAGCTCCAGGTGACCCAGCTCGGTGTTGGGCACCAGCTCCCCGCCGTGGAACAGGGCGGTGCCGATGCCCGTGCCGAGGGTGGTGAGCAGCACGACGCCGTCCGTGCCGCGGCCGGCGCCGTAGTGCATCTCGGCCGCGCCCGCGGCGTCGGCGTCGTTGACCACCAGGACCGGCCGGCCGAGCAGGTCGCCGAAGAGCGTCTCGGCGTCGGTGCCGATCCAGTCCTCGTCGATGTTGGCGGCGGTGCGGACGGTGCCGTGCTGCACGACGGCGGGGACGGTGATGCCCACCGGGGCGTCCGCGGGCAGCTGCCCGGCGAACTCCTCGGCGATCGTCCCGACCAGCTCGGCGACCGCCTCGGGGGTTGAGCGGCCGGGCGTCTTCAGGCGGAGCCGCTCGGCAGCGAACCGGCCCTCGACCAGGTCCACCGGGGCCCCCTTGATGCCGCTACCGCCGATGTCGACGCCGAGCAGGTGCTGGTCGGTCACGGACTGCCTCCTTGGGGTCAGGACGGTCCCGGCCCGTCAGGGGAGGGTCAGGATCTCGTTGCCGGTCTCGGTGATGAGGATGGTGTGCTCGAACTGGGCCGAGCGGCGGCCGTCGGCCGTGACGATCGTCCACCCGTCCTCCCACGCCCGCCAGTCGGGCGTGCCCAGGTTGAGCATCGGCTCGATGGTGAAGGTCATCCCCGGCTCGATGACGTCGGAGTACTCCGGCGCGTCGTAGTGCGGGATGATCAGCCCGGAGTGGAAGGCCGGCCCCACCCCGTGGCCGGTGTAGTCGCGGACGACTCCGTAGCCGAACCGGCGGGCGTAGGACTCGATGACCCGGCCGATGACGTTGACCTGCCGGCCCGGGACGGCGGCGCGGATCGCCCGCCGCAACGCCTCCTCGGTGCGCTCGACCAGCAGCCGCGACTCCTCGGCGACGTCGCCGACCAGGAAGGTGGCGTTGTTGTCGCCGTGGACCCCGTGGACGTACGCGGTGACGTCGACGTTGACGATGTCGCCGTCCTGCAGCGGGCGGTCGTCGGGGATGCCGTGGCAGACGACCTCGTTGACCGAAGTGCACAGCGACTTCGGGTAGCCCCGGTAGCCCAGCGTCGACGGGTAGGCACCGTGGTCGAGCAGGAACTCGTGGCCGATGCGGTCCAGCTCGTCGGTGGTGACGCCGGGGGCGACCGCCCGGCCGCACTCGGCGAGCGCCTGCGCCGCGACCCGGCCGGCGACGCGCATCCGCTCGATCGTCTCGGCGTCCTTGACCTCCGGGCCGGTGTAGGGAGCGGGAGCGGGGCGGTCGACGTACTCGGGGCGGGCGATGTGGGCGGGCACGTCCCGGCGGGGACCGACCCGCCCGGGTGCCAGGGTTGCGGAGGAGCTCGGCATACGGTGAAGTCTAGGTGGCGAGGGCGGCGTCGGGCCCGGCGACCGCGAGCACGTCGAGGAGGACAGCCATGCCGTACTGGTTCAACATCCGCACCAGGGCGGTGGAGGAGCACGACGACCCGGAGCGGGCACGCGGGGCCGACCTGATGGGGCCCTACGAGACCCGGGACGCGGCCGAGCGGGCGCTCGACCAGGCCCGGCAGCGCACCGAGGCCTGGGAGGAGCAGGAGCGCGCCGAGCGGGAGTGGGCCACCGGCGACCCCGACGCGAACGCCTGGGACGCCAACCCGCTCAACGACTGAGCCGGGCCAGCGCCTCCTCCCACCGCTGCCGCAGCGCCGGCACGGGCGCGCCGGCCGGGAGCCGCTCGTGCCGCAGCAGCAGCCGGCTGCCCGTGCCGGCCGGGTGCAGCTGCAGGTCCACCAGGGTGGCCGGGGCGTGCTCGTCGGCGTGCCAGGAGACCCGCAGCTGCTCACCAGGATGGTAGGAGCGGGTCACCCCGTGACTGCCGTCGTCGGCGTGCCAGGGCTCACCCTTGCTGCCGAGCCGGGCGCCCTGGCCGAGCAGCGCCTCGACGCCCTCGTGGGTGACCAGCCGGGCCCAGACGGCGTCGACCGGCTGGTCGCTGGCCTGCTCGACCTCGACGACCTGCTCGGACTCGCGGTGCCCGGGCGTGTCCTGCTGCGCGGTGGTCTCGCTCACGGCGGCTCCTCGGGGAGGGCCCACCGAACGTCCCCGGTGGGCAACGGCTAGGTGCCCTTAGCCCACCACCGGCCGCTCCGGCGCGCAAGGGGGTCGAGCGGCGCGGCCCGCGCCCGGCTCAGGCGGTCGGGCCGGACTGCGCGCGCCACCGGCTGGTCACCGGGAGACGCCGGTCGCGGCCGAAGGCCAGCGGTGTGATCTTGGTGCCCATCGCGCCCTGCCGGCGCTTCCACTCGGCCGCGTCGACGAGCCCGACGACCCGGTCCACGACCTCCGGGTCGAACCCGGCCTCGAGCAGCTCCTCGCGGCTCTGCCGCTGGCCGACGTAGCGCTCCAGGACCGGGTCGAGCACCTCGTAGGGCGGCAGGCTGTCCGCGTCCACCTGGCCCGGCGCCAGCTCGGCCGAGGGGGCCTTGGTGATGCTGGACTCCGGGATTGGCGGTCGCTCGCCTCGCCGCACGGCCTCGGCGTTGCGCCACCGGGCCAGCTCCCACACCAACGTCTTGTAGACGTCCTTGATCGGCGCGAACCCGCCGACGGTGTCGCCGTACATCGTGGAGTAGCCGACCGAGACCTCCGACTTGTTGCCGTTGGCCAGGACCAGCGCCCCCTCGCTGTTGGAGATGCCCATCCACACGACGCCGCGGACGCGGGCCTGCAGGTTCTCGGCCGCGACGCCCGCCAGCGGCAGCTCGGCCTGGAAGGCGTCCACCATCGGCTGGATGGGGATGACCCGGTAGTCGGCGCCCACCCGGGCGGCCAGCTCCTCGGCGTCGGAGCGGGAGTGGTCCGAGGAGTACTGGCTCGGGTTGGAGACCGCGATGATGCGCTGGCCGCCGACGGCGTCGGCGGCCAGCGCCGTGACGAGGGCGGAGTCGATGCCGCCGGAGACGCCGAGGCAGACCTTGCCGAAGCCGTTCTTGCGCACGTAGTCGCCCAGCCCGGTCGTCAGCGCGGCCCACACCTCGGCGAGGTCGTCGAGCCGCTCGGCCTGGACGGCCGGGAGCGGCTGGTAGGGCTGGACCGGCTGTTGCGACAGCACCCGGTGCTGCACGTGCGGCGGCGGGTGCGCGGCGTCGGTGCTGTCCGGGGCGAGGTCCAGGTCGACGGGCACCCGGGCCTCCTGGAACTGCGGGCCCCGCGCCAGCAGCGTCCCGGCGGCGTCGACGACGACGGAGGCGCCGTCGAAGACCAGCTCGTCCTGGCCCCCGACCAGGTTCACGTAGGCCAGGGTGCATCCCGCCTCGGCGGCGCGGCTGCGGCACAGCTCCAGCCGGGCGTCACCCTTCCCCCGCTCATAGGGGGAGCCGTTGAGCACCAGCAGCAGCTCGGCGCCGGCCTCCCGGGTCCGGGCCACCGGCCCGCCGTCCTGCCAGAGGTCCTCGCAGATGGCCAGCGCCACGTCCACGCCGTGGACCCGCACCACCACCAGGTCCCGCCCCGGTGCGAAGATCCGGCGCTCGTCGAACACGCCGTAGTTGGGCAGGTGGTGCTTGGCGTAGCGGGCCACCACCTGCCCCCGGTGCAGCACGGCGGCGCAGTTCTGCGGGAGGACCGTCGGCACGTGGGAGGACAGGTCGTCGGCCTCGTCGGGGGTGCCGTCGCCGTCCAGGTCGGCCACGTTGTCGCGGCTGGTCTCGTCCAGGTACCCCACCACGACGGGCAGCTCCCCGTGGCCGTCGGCGGCCAGGTCCGCGGCCAGCTGCTGCAGCGCTCGCTGGGAGGCCCGCACGAACGAGCGGCGCAGCGCCATGTCCTCCACCGGGTAGCCGACCAGCGCCATCTCCGGGAACGCGACCAGGTGGGCGCCCTCCCCGGCGGCGGCCGCCACCTGCTCGCGGATCCGCGCCGCGTTGCCGGCCAGGTCCCCGACCACGGAGTTCAGCTGCACCATCACCAGTCGAAGCTGCGCCATGCCGGAGACCCTAGCCTCGCTGCGCCCCGCTCGGCCGGTGCGGCAGGATGGCGGCATGGACCGACAGCAGGAGTACGTGCTGCGCACGATCGAGGAGCGCGACATCCGGTTCGTCCGGTTGTGGTTCACCGACGTGCTGGGCGCGCTGAAGTCCGTGGCCGTCGCCCCGGCGGAGCTGGAGCAGGCCTTCGTCGAGGGCATCGGCTTCGACGGCAGCGCGATCGAGGGCTTCACCAGGGTCTACGAGGCCGACATGATCGTGCAGCCGGACGCGGCGACCTTCCAGGTGCTGCCCTGGCGGGGTGACAAGCCGGGCACCGCGCGGATGTTCTGTGACATCCGGATGCCGGACGGGCGGGCGGCCGCCGCGGACTCCCGGCACGTGCTGCGCCGCGCGCTGGACTCCGCCGGGGAGGACGGGTTCACCTTCTACACCCACCCCGAGATCGAGTTCTACCTGTTCAAGGACCCCTACGAGCCCGGCCAGCCACCGGTGCCGCTGGACCACGCCGGCTACTTCGACCACGTGGCGCGCGGCGACGGTCACGACTTCCGGCGGGCGGCGATCACGCTGCTGGAGCAGATGGGCATCTCCGTGGAGTTCAGCCACCACGAGGGCGGCCCGGGGCAGAACGAGATCGACCTGCGCTACGCCGACGCGCTGTCGATGGCCGACAACATCATGACCTTCCGCACCGTGGTGCGGGAGGTGGCGCTGCAGCACGGGGCGTTCGCCTCCTTCATGCCCAAGCCGCTGGCCGAGCACCCCGGGTCGGGGATGCACACCCACCTCTCCCTCTTCGAGGGTGACCAGAACGCCTTCTACGAGCCGACCGCCCGGTACGAGCTGAGCACCGTGGGCCGCCGCTTCACCGCCGGGGTGCTGCGGCACGCCAGGGAGATCTGCGCGGTCACCAACCAGTGGGTGAACTCCTACAAGCGCATCTGGGGCGGCGCCGAGGCACCGGCCCACGTGTGCTGGGGCCACAACAACCGCAGCGCGCTGGTCCGGGTGCCCATGTACAGCATCGGCAAGGGGCACTCGCGCCGGGTCGAGATCCGGTCCATCGACGCCGCCTGCAACCCCTACCTGGCGTTCGCGGTGGTGCTGCAGGCCGGACTCAAGGGGATCCGCGAGGAGTACGAGCTCCCCCCGGAGGCCGAGGACGACGTGTGGTCGCTCACCCCCGGCGAGCGGCGGGCGATGGGCATCGCCGAGCTGCCGCAGTCGCTCGGGGAGGCGATCGCCGTGATGGAGGACAGCGAGCTGGTCGCGGAGACCCTCGGCGAGAGCGTGTTCGACTTCTTCCTGCGCAACAAGCGGCAGGAGTGGGCCGACTACCGCTCCCAGGTGACCACCTTCGAGCTCGACCGGTACCTGGTGCGGTTGTGACCCGTCCCGCGGGGACCGCCGAGCTGCTGCGCTCCGGCTTCACCGACGGGGAACGGGCCGGGCGGCTGCTGGAGGAGCTGGTCGAGCGGTGCGGGGCCGGGCACCTGGAGGACCGCCGGCGGCTGCTGGAGGAGTTCGCCGGCGTGGCCGACCCCGACCAGGCGCTGCTGGGCGTGGTGCGGCTGGTCGAGGCGGACGGCGAGCTGGTGGACATGGTCGCCACGCCCGGCCCCGCGCGGCAGCGGCTGCTCGCCGTGCTCGGCGCCAGCAGCGCCCTCACCGACCACCTGGTGCACCATCCCGAGCAGGTGCACGCCGTCAGCGAGCGGGCCCCGGTCGACCCGGCGGCCATCCCGCGGTCGGTGGCGCCGGTCGTGGCCGCCGCCGAGGCCCCGGAGCGGGCCGGGGAGGAGGACCTGGAGCGCCGCGGCATGGACGCGCTGCGGGTGGCCTACCGGGAGCAGCTGGTGCGCGTGGTGGCCGACGACCTGACCAGCGAGGACCCGCTGGCGGCGATGCCGCCGGTCGCCGCGGTGCTGGCCGACCTGGCCGGGGCGGCGCTGCAGGCCGCGACCGACCTCGCTCGCGCACTGGTGCCCGGTAGCGGCGGGGTGCGGTTCGCGGTCGTCGGGCTGGGCAAGTGCGGCGGGCAGGAGCTCAACTACGTCAGCGACGTCGACGTCATCTTCCTGGCCGAGCCGGACGCCGGGACGAGCGACGACGAGGCCGTCCGCGTCGGCGAGCGGCTCGCCAGCACCGTCATGCGGGTGTGCCACGCCTCCACCAGCGAGGGCACGCTGTGGCCCGTCGACGCCGCGCTGCGGCCGGAGGGCAAGCAGGGGCCGCTGGTGCGCACGCTGGCCTCGCACCGGGAGTACTACCGCCGGTGGGCGCGGACGTGGGAGTTCCAGGCGCTGCTGAAGGCCCGACCGGTCGCCGGGGACCTCGAGCTGGCCCAGGAGTGGTGCGGCATGGTCCGGCCGCTGGTCTGGGGCGCAGGCTCGCAGCCCGGCTTCGTCGAGGAGGTGCAGGGGATGCGCCGGCGGGTCGAGGAGCAGGTCCCCAGCGCCGAGTCCGACCGCCAGCTCAAGCTCGGGCCCGGTGGGCTGCGCGACATCGAGTTCAGCGTGCAGCTGCTGCAGCTGGTGCACGGCCGCGCCGACGAGACGCTGCGGTCCGGCACCACCCTGGAGGCGCTGGCCGCGCTGCGCGACGGTGGCTACGTGGGCCGGGAGGACGCCGCCGCCCTGGACACCTCCTACCGGTACCTGCGGGTGCTGGAGCACCGGGTGCAGCTGCACCGGATGCGCCGGACCCACCTGATGCCGGCCGACGAGGCGTCGCTGCGCCGGTTGGGCCGGGCGGTCGGGGAGCGTGGCGAGGCGGCGGCAGCCGTGCTGCAACGGTGGCGCTCGCACCAGCGAGAGGTGCGCCGGCTGCACGAGCGGCTGTTCTACCGTCCGCTGCTCGTGGCGGTGGCCCAGCTGTCCACCGACGAGGTGCGGCTCACCCCCGAGGCGGCACGGGAGCGGCTGGCGGCGCTGGGCTTCCGGGACCCGGCCGGGGCGATGCGCCACCTGGAGGCGCTCACCTCCGGGGTGAGCCGGCGGGCCACCATCCAGCGGCACCTGCTGCCGGTCATGCTCGGCTGGTTCGCCGGCGGAGCCGACCCCGACGCGGGGCTGCTGGCCTTCCGCCGCATCAGCGAGACGCTCGGCTCCACCCACTGGTACCTGCGGATGCTGCGGGACGAGGGCACCGCCGCCCAGCGGCTCGCCCACGTGCTCTCCACGAGCCGCTACGTGGTGGACCTGCTGATCCGCTCGCCGGAGACGGTCGCGCTGCTGGGGGACCAGGCCGGGCTGCAGCCGCCGGGGGCGGAGGTGCTCGCCGCGCGGATGGCGGCCGCGTCGCGCCGGCACCAGGAGGCCGACGCGGCGTTCCTGGCGGTGCGCACGGTCCGCGCCCGCGAGCTGCTGCGGGTGGTGCTGGCCGACCTGGTCGGTGACCTGGACCAGGCCGGGGTGCGGTCGGCGCTGACCGCGCTGACCGACTGCCTGCTGCAGGCGGCGCTGGAGGTCGCCACCCGCGTCGTGCTGGACCGGCGCGGCGAGGAGCAGGCGGTCGACCTGCTGGTGGTGGGGATGGGCCGGCTGGGCGGCGCCGAGCTCGGGTACGTCAGCGACGCCGACGTCATGTACGTCTACCGGCCCCGCGACTGGGACGAGCAGACCGCGCAGCGGGCAGCCGCCCAGGCCGAGGACATCATCGCCGAGCTGCGCCGCGGCCTCAGCAAGCCGGGCCCGGACCCGACGCTGGAGCTGGACGCGGGCCTGCGGCCGGAGGGCCGCTCCGGGCCGCTGGTGCGCAGCCTCGAGTCCTACCAGGCCTACTACGCGCGATGGTCCGCGGGCTGGGAGTCGCAGGCGCTGCTCCGGGCACGGCCGGTGGCCGGGGACGAGCGGCTGGCTGCGGAGTACGAGTCGTTGATCGACCCGCTGCGCTGGCCCGAGGGCGGGCTGGAGGCGCGCACGGTGCGGGAGATCCGGCGGCTGAAGGCCCGGATGGAGGGCGAGCGGCTCCCGCGGGGCGCCGACCGGCGCACCCACTTCAAGCTCGGGTACGGGGGGCTGAGCGACGTGGAGTGGGTGGTCCAGCTGCTGCAGCTGGAGCACGGCCACGAGGTCGCGGCGCTGCGCACCACCAGCACGCTGGTCGCCATGCAGGCCGCCGTCGAGGCGGGACTGCTCTCCTCCGACGATGCCGCGGCGCTGCGGCGGGCGTGGTCGTTGGGGTCCCGGTTGCGCGACGCCGGCGTGCTGTGGCGCGGCCGCCCGGTGGACTCGGTCCCGAGCGACGCCCGTGACGCCGAGGGGATCAGCCGCATCATCGGCCGGGGCCCCGGCCAGGGCGGGGAGCTCGCCGACGAGTGGCGCCGGACCGCGCGACGCTGCCGTCAGGTCGTCGAGCGCGTGTTCTACGGCGAGGAGCCCGGATCCGGGGCCGGCGGTCCGTAGGATGGCGGTGTGACGGTGACCCTCGAGCGGCCCCGGGCGCAGTCGCGCCCCGGCGCGACGCGCGTCCGGTGCGTGCAGTGGGTCCGCGGCGGCCTGGGTGAGGCGGTCGGGTGGGCCCGGCGCGGGGTGGTCCCCGTCTCCGCCGTACCCGCCGAGGGCTGGACGGTGCTGGCGCCGGACGGCCCGGCGCAGGCGAGCGAGCCCTACGACGACCCGGTGCTGCTGCTGCTCAACCGGCGCGTCCCGCGCCGGCTCGGTCCCGCGGTGGTGATGGGGGAGGTCGACGGCCGGGCGGTGGCGTGCGTGCGCGGGGGAGCCGCCGGCCGCCGTCCACGCTGGCTGGTGTGGGAGCCCGCCGCTGGGCTGGTGCGGCCCCCAGGGCTGGACCTCGCGGTGCCATCGGTGCTCGTGCGCGCCGCCGGGAGCGGCTCGCCGGCCGAGGTGCGCGAGATCCTCGCCGAGCGGCACGTCCCCGCCGCGAAGCTGCTCGCGGCGCTGGCCGCTGTGCTCGGGCTCCCGCACGCCCGACTGCTGGTGGCGCCCGAGGAGGCCGGCGAGCTGCCCGGGCGGGTGCTAGCCGCCCCCTCCCAGCGACAGGTGGACTGGTTCCAGGACGCGGTGCGGGACCGGGTGCTGCTGCAGCAGGAGTGGGCCGCCCAGGAGCGGCCGGGGGACGACCGGCGGTGACGGTCGCGCCGCTGCTGCTGCCCGCGGTCGACGTCGCGGCCGGCCGAGCGGCCCAGGTGGTCGGTGACGGCCCCGACGACCCAGCGGCGGTGGCCCGGGACTGGCTCACCCAGGGCGCCGAGTGGCTGCACCTGGTGGACCTGGACCTCGCCTTCGGCCGGGGGGACAACGCCGAGCTGCTGGCCGGGCTGGTGGCCGCGCTGCCGGTGCCGGTGCAGCTCTCCGGTGGCGTGACCGACGAGGACCGGCTGCAGCGCTGCCTGGCGACCGGCGCGGCGCGGGTGGTGCTCTCCAGCGCCGCGCTGCGTGACCCGGACTGGGTGCTGGCGCGCTCGGCCGAGCTCGGCCCCCGGCTCGCCGTGGGCGTCGACGTCGCCGACGGCCAGGTGGTGGCCCGGGGCAGCGACGCCCGCCTCGGTCCGCTCGACGGGGTGCTGGCCCCGCTGGCCGAGGCGGGATGCCGGGCGGTGCTGGTGGCCGACGCCGGGCGGGACGGCACCCGACGCGGCGCCGACGTCGACCTGTTCGCCGGGGTGCTGGCCCAGGTGGACCCGGACCGGACCGCGGTCATCGCCTCCGGGGGGGTCGCCGGCCCGGAGGACCTCACTCGGCTGTGCGCCCTGCCGGGCCTGGCCGGGGTGGTGCTGGGCTCGGCCCTCTACCACGGCCGGATCCGGCTGCCGGACGCGCTGCGGATCGCCGCCGCGGCCGGGAGCGAGGCGTGACCGACCCGGGCGGGCGGTTCGCGGGCCACGACCCGCGCCAGGGCGCCGACACCGCCGGGACCCCCTGGCGGGGCCGGACCCTGCAGAGCACCGGCTTCGATGACGACACTGGACAGGCCGACCCGGCGCTGCTCGCGGCCCTGGACCATCCCGAGGCGGAGACCGCGCTGGTCGCGGCCGTGGCGCGGGCCCGGCTGCTGGTGCCGGTCGTCGCGGTCGCCGGTGAGCAGGTGGCGACCGAGGCCGGGCCGCCCGCCGACGCCGGTGGAGACATGGCCGCCGTGACCCTCAGCGCCCCGGACGGCACCCGTGCCCTTCCGGTGTTCAGCAGCCTGGCGGCGCTGCGGGCGTGGGACCCGCAGGCCCGTCCGGTCCCGGTGCCCGCCTGGCGGGCGGCGCAGGCCGCCCTGCAGGAGGAGTGCACCGTGCTGCTGCTGGACCTGCCGGCGGCGCAGGGCAGCCCGTCGGCCACGCTGCGCGAGTCCATGGTGCGGGCGCTGGCCGAGGACCGCCCCTGGCGACCGGCGCACCAGGACGACCACGTCCAGCGCGCCGTCGCGGACGCGGTGGCCTCGGAGCCGGCGGTGGCCGGCCACGCCCTCGACGCCGGGCCGGGCGGGGCGCTGCGCATCACGCTGGCCCTGGTCCCCGGGCTGCAGCGGGCCGCGCGCCAGCAGGTGGTGCAGCGGGTGGGGGAGCGGCTCGCCGCGGACGTGGAGGCACGGGCCCGGCTGGACGCGGTGACCGTCGCGCTCCGCCGGACCGACTGACGAGCGCGCGGGCCGCTACCCCCTCCGACAGCACGAGGGCCTGCGGCCGCGACCAGGACTGGAATCATCCAAGGATGGGCTGCGCGGCGGGTCCTCCCGGCCGCGCGGGCGCGAGGTCGGGCGCGGCTGCTACCATGGTGGTGACCGCGAGCAGGTCCACCTGCTCGTCGTGCCACAAAGAGAGGCCCACGTGGTCTCCACCCGCGCCGACCGCCTGGTCGCCGGGTCCGACCGCCCGCCTGCGGGTGACCCTGCCGGGGTCGTGCCGCGACGGCGGGTTCTGGGCCTCTCGTTGTGCACCCTGCCGGCGAGGGGCCTTCCCTCGTCTCCGGCCGGGGTCACCACGACAGACCGGACGAAGGAGCAGCACATCAGCGAGCCCCGCATCAACGACCGCATTCGGGTTCCCGAGGTGCGGCTGGTTGGCCCGAACGGTGAGCAGGTCGGGATCGTGCGCGTCGAGGACGCGCTGCGCCTGGCCGGGGAGGCCGACCTCGACCTGGTCGAGGTGGCTCCTAACGCCCGCCCGCCGGTGGCCAAGCTCATGGACTACGGCAAGTACAAGTACGAGGCCGCCATGAAGGCCCGGGAGTCCCGGCGCAACCAGGTCAACACCGTCATCAAGGAGATCAAGCTCCGGCCCAAGATCGACGACCACGACTACGGCACCAAGAAGGGCCACGTGGAGCGGTTCCTCAGGGCCGGCGACAAGGTCAAGGTGACCATCATGTTCCGCGGGCGCGAGCAGTCCCGGCCCGAGCTGGGCTTCCGGCTGCTGCAGCGCCTGGCCGAGGACGTCGCCGAGCTGGGCTTCGTCGAGAGCCAGCCCAAGCAGGACGGCCGCAACATGGTGATGGTGCTCGGACCCGCGAAGAAGAAGGCCTCGGCGCGCAGCCAGCGCCGCCGGAGCCAGGAGCGGGCCCAGGGCGAGGAGAGCGCCGCGGGCGCGGAACGGGCCGAGCAGGCTCCGGCCGGCTGAGCGGCGCCGGGTCGCAGGCGGCGGGGTCCCCGCCGCCATGCCGCCCGGTGCGCCGCGCGAGACTGTGAGCAGGACGCGACCGCCGACGGTCGCCCGAGCAACGAGGAGATCGGCCATGCCGAAGATGAAGACGCACAGCGGCGCCAAGAAGCGGTTCCGGGTCACCGGGTCCGGCAAGGTCATGCACCAGCGTGCCCGCCACGTGCACAAGTTCCAGGAGCGCAGCTCCCAGGCCGCCCGCCGGCTGGTCAACGACAAGGTCGTCTCCGGCGCCGACGAGAAGAAGGCCAAGGCGCTGCTCGGCCGCTGAGCCAGCAGACCCGCCCTGACCTCAGAGCACACGACCCAGAAGGAGAACTCACGTGGCACGCGTGAAGCGGGCGGTCAACGCCCATAAGAAGCGCCGGGTGGCCCTCGAACGGGCCAGCGGCTACCGGGGGCAGCGCTCCCGCCTCTACCGCAAGGCCAAGGAGCAGGTCACCCACAGCCTGGTCTACAGCTACCGCGACCGCCGCGCCCGCAAGGGCGACTTCCGCCGGCTGTGGATCCAGCGCATCAACGCCGGGGCCCGCGCCCACGGCATGACCTACAACCGGTTCATCCAGGGCCTCAAGGCTGCCGGCGTCGAGGTGGACCGCCGGATGCTGGCTGAGCTGGCCGTCCACGACGAGGCCGCCTTCGCCGCCCTCGTGGACACCGCCCGGGCGCACGTCCCCGCCCAGGCCGAGAAGTCCGGCGACACCTCCGCCGCCTGAGGACCGCGGACCCGCACCGCACCACGCCGACGCCCCAGCCCGCGTGACCGCCGACCAGCCGTTGCTGAGCAACCCTCGCAGCGACCGGGTCCGGCAGGTCGCAGCGCTGGGGCGTCGCGCTGTCCGCGCCCGGCGAGGCCAGCTGCTCGTCGAGGGGCCGCAGGCGGTCCGCGAGCTGGTCGAGCACGCCCCCGGTGCCGCCCGGGAGGCCTACCTCACCACCGAGGCCGCCGAGCGCCACGGTGACCTGGTCGCCGCCGCCCTCGCCGCCGGCGCACGCGTCCGGGAGTGCACCCCCGAGGTGCTGGCAGCGATGACCGACACCGAGCACCCGCAGGGCGTCGTCGCCGTCGCCGACCGCGTCGACGTGCCACTGCCGCAGGCGCTGGCCGGGGTGGGGGAGGGCTTCGTGGTGCTGCTGGCCCACGTGCGCGACCCCGGCAACGCGGGCACCGTGCTGCGGGGCGCAGCCGCCTTCGGCGCCGCGGCGGTGCTGGTCAGCGAGTCGTCGGTGGACGTCTACAACCCCAAGGTGGTCCGCTCCACCGCCGGGTCGCTGTTCCACCTGCCGGTGGTCACCGGTGTGCCGGTCGCTGAGCTGCTCACCGGGTGCCGGGAGGCCGGGCTGCGGCTGCTGGCCGCCGACGCCGGCGGCACGACACCGCTGCCGGAGGCGGACCTGGGCGGCCCGCACGCGTGGGTGCTGGGCAACGAGGCGTGGGGCCTGGACCCGCAGGTGCGACAGGCCTGCGACGCCGCCGTGGCGATCCCGATCGTGCGCGCCGAGTCGCTCAACCTCGCGATGGCCGCGACCGTCTGCCTGCACGCCTCCAGCGCCGCCCGCGCCCGGCGATAACCGGGTGCGGCCAGGGCGAGGCCGGTCCTTAGACTTGCGCAGGTGTCCGGACCCAACAGCGACTACGACCCGGTTGAGGTAGCCGCGCTCGACCCCGAGGTCGTGGAGAGCAACGTGCAGGCCGCGCTGGCCGCCATCGCCGCCGCCACCACCCTGGAGGAGCTCAAGGCCGCCCGCATCGCGCACGCCGGTGACCGCTCCCCGCTGGCGCTGGCCAACCGCGAGATCGGGGCGCTGCCGCCGAGCGCGCGGGCCGAGGCCGGCAAGCGGGCCGGGCAGGCCCGCGGGAGGGTCTCGGCCGCGCTGGCCGAGCGGCAGGCCGTGCTGGAGGCCGAGCGGGACGAGCGGATCCTGCGCGAGGAGGCGCTCGACCTGACGCTGCCCCCGGGACGGCGGCCGCTGGGCCACCGGCACCCGCTGACGGTGACCGCCGAGCGGATGGCCGACGTCATGGTGGGCATGGGCTGGGAGATCGCCGAGGGCCCGGAGGTCGAGGCCGAGTGGTTCAACTTCGACGCCCTCAACTTCGACCTCGACCACCCGGCCCGGCAGATGCAGGACACCTTCTTCGTCGAGCCCGCCGACGCCGGTCTGGTGCTGCGCACCCACACCTCGCCGGTGCAGGCCCGTGCCCTGCTCGAACGCGGGGCCCCGCTCTACGTGGCGGTGCCCGGCAAGACGTTCCGGACCGACGAGCTGGACGCCACCCACACGCCGGTCTTCCACCAGGTGGAGGGGCTGGCCGTCGACGAGGGGCTGACGATGGCCCACCTCAAGGGCACCCTGGACCGGCTCGCCGAGGAGCTCTTCGGCAAGGGGCTGACCACCCGGCTGCGGCCGGCGTTCTTCCCCTTCACCGAGCCGAGCGCGGAGATGGACCTGGTCTGCTTCGTCTGCCGCGGCGAGGACCCCGGCTGCCGGACCTGCGGCGGCACCGGATGGATCGAGTGGGGCGGCTGCGGGATGGTCAACCAGAACGTGCTGCGCGCCTGCGGTATCGACCCCGCGCGGTACCAGGGCTTCGCCTTCGGCATGGGCGTCGAGCGGTCACTGATGTTCCGCAACGGCATCGCGGACATGCGGGAGATGATCGAGGGCGACGTGCGCTTCAACAGCCAGTTCGGGAGGGAGATCTGATGCGGGTGCCGGTGGACTGGCTCGGCGACTACGTCGAGCTCCCGGCCGGCGTGACCGGCGCGCGGATCGCGGCCGACCTGGTGCGGGTGGGCCTGGAGGAGGAGGGCCTGCACGGCGGCGACGTCACCGGCCCGCTCGTGGCCGGCCGGGTGCTCGAGGCCACCCCGGAGAGTCAGAAGAACGGCAAGACCATCAACTGGTGCCACGTCGACGTCGGCCCGCGACTCAACGCTGCCCACGGCTCCGAGGCTGGCATCGGCATCGTGTGCGGTGCGCACAACTTCGCCGCGGGCGACCTGGTCGCGGTGATCCTGCCCGGGGGCGTGCTGCCCACCCCGCACGGGCCGATGCCGATCTCGGCGCGCAAGACCTACGGTCACCGCAGTGCCGGCATGATCTGCTCCGCCCGAGAGCTCGGGCTCGGCGACGACCACGAGGGCATCATCGTCCTCGACGAGCACCTGGGCAGCGTCGACCACGGGCTGCGGCCGGGCGACGACCTGATCCCCGTGCTCGGCCTGGACCGCGAGGTCGTCGAGGTGAACGTGACCCCGGACCGCGGCTACTGCTTCTCGGTGCGCGGCATCGCCCGGGAGTACTCCCACAGCACCGGGGCGGCCTTCCACGACCCCGCCGCGGCCGTCAAGGTCGCCGACGCCACGACCGGTGGGTTCGCGGTCGAGCTGGCCGACGACGCCCCGCTGCGCGGTACGCCCGGCTGCGACCGGTTCGTGGCCCGCGTCGTGCGCGGTATCGACCCGGCCGCCCCGACACCGGCCTGGATGGCCACCCGGCTGCGCGAGGCCGGGATGCGACCGATCTCGCTGGCGGTCGACGTCTCCAACTACGTGATGCTCGGACTCGGGCAGCCGACCCACGCCTATGACCTGGCCACCCTCACCGGGCCGATCGTCGTGCGCCGGGCCCGGCCCGGCGAGCGGCTGACCACGCTGGACGACGTGACCCGTGCGCTGCACCCCGAGGACCTGCTCATCACCGACGGCGGTGCGGGCGAGCAGGGCCGGGTGCTGGGCATCGCCGGCGTCATGGGCGGGGCCAGCAGCGAGGTGAGCGCGGCCACGACCGACGTGCTCATCGAGGCCGCCCACTTCGACCCCCGGACGGTGGCCCGCAGCTCGCGCCGGCACCGGCTGTCGACCGAGGCGTCGAAGCGGTTCGAGCGCGGGGTGGACCCGGCGCTGCCCGCCGTGGCGGCGCAGCTGATGGTCGACCTGCTCGTCGAGCTCGGCGGCGGCACGGCCGACCCGGAGAGCACCGACACCGACATCCGGACCGAGGGGCCGACCATCGCGCTGGACACCTCGCTGCCGGGCCGCTACATCGGCGTCGACTACTCCCACGAGCGCGTCGTCGAGGTGCTGGAGCTCATCGGCTGCGAGGTCGAGGACCCGGCCAGCGGTGGTAGCGGCCGCCGGCCCGGCCTGCTCCGGCGTGCCCCGGAGCGTCCCGGCCGGCTCGAGGACGGCGCCGGCACCGGTCATGCCGTCACCGTGCGGCCCCCGTCCTGGCGGCCGGATCTGCAGGACGGGCCCGACCTGGTGGAGGAGGTCGCCCGGATCGACGGCTACGACGCGATCCCGTCGATCGTGCCTGCCGCTCCGGGCGGACGCGGGCTGACCCACGGCCAGCGGGTGCGGCGCCGGGTGGCGGACGTCCTCGCCGGTCAGGGCCTGCACGAGGTGCTCACCTACCCGTTCGTGGGCCCGGACCGGTTCACCGAGCTGGGGCTACCGGCCGGCGACGAGCGCCGCTACGCCGTGCGGCTGGCCAACCCGCTCTCGGACGAGGCCCCGCTGATGCGCACCCAGCTGCTGCAGACGCTGCCGGAGGCGCTGCGGCGCAACATCGCCCGCGGCCAGCGGGACGTGGCCCTCTACGAGCTGGGCACGATCACCCGGCCCACCCGGGGCGCGGCCGCCCCGGTCCCCGGCGTCGGGGCGCTGCCCGCCCCGCAGACGCTCGCCGCGATCCGCGAGGCCGTGCCCGAGCAGCCGTGGCACGTGGCCATGGTGGCCGCCGGCCAGGTCGAGCACGCGGGCTGGTGGGGGCCGGGCCACGCCGTCCAGGCCGGGGACGCGGTGGCGTGGGCGCAGTCGCTGTGTGACCTGCTCGCCGTGCCGGTGACCCGCACCATGACCGAGCGCGCGCCCTGGCACCCCGGCCGCTGCGTCCAGCTGGCGCTGCCGGACGGCGACGTCGTGGGCTGGGCCGGCGAGCTGCACCCGAAGGTGGTCCAGGCGCTCGGCCTGCCGGAGCGCAGCGTGGCCGCCGAGCTGGACCTGGAGGTGCTGATCCGCGCCAGCGACCGGCGGGTGCTGGCCACCCCGATCTCCACCCACCCCGCGGCGACCTCCGACGTGGCGCTGGTGGTGTCCCGGTCGGTGCGGTTCGCCGACCTGGAGGCCTCGCTGCGGGCCGGCGCCGGGCAGCTGCTGGAGTCGATCCTGCTGTTCGACGTCTACCACGGTGACCAACTCGCCGAGGACGAGCAGTCGCTGGCGTTCCGGATGACCTTCCGCGCCCCCGACCGGACGCTGCGCACCGAGGAGGTCAACGCCGCCCGCGACGCCGCGGTGGCCCGGGCACGCGCCGACCACGGCGCCGTGCAGCGGTAGCGGCCCGCACCGCCTTCCGCCCCTCCCACCGGCTGGCCCCGGCGCGGGCCGGTCCCGATAGGGTCTGGGCCATGGCTGCAACGGGTTCGGGAGAGGCACGCGTGGAGAAGGTCGCCCTGGTCACCGGCGCCTCCCGCGGCATCGGGGCGCACCTCGCGCGGGCGCTGGCCGGCGCCGGCTACGCGGTCGCGGCGGTGGCCCGCAGCGCGGAGTCGCTGGCCGGCATCGTCGGCGAGCTGCGCGACGGCGGCTCCGCGGTGCTCTCGCTGCCCGCTGACGTCACCGACGTCGCCGCCGTCGAGGCCGTGGTGGAGCGGACGATGGCGACCTGGGGCCGCATCGACGTGCTGGTCAACAACGCCGGGTCGGTCGAGGCCGAGCGCCCGATCTGGGAGGCCGACCCCGAGCAGTGGTGGGCGGTCCTGGAGGCGAACGTGCGGGGGCCGTTCCTGCTGACCCGCGCCGTCGCGCCGCACATGATCGCTGCCGGCGGTGGCCGGATCATCAACATGAACAGCGGCGCCGGCACCCGGGAACGGGCGCCGCTCACCGCCTACACCGCCTCCAAGACCGCGCTGGCGCGGATCACCGGGGGCACCGCGGAGGCCGGGGCGGAGCACGGCCTCTACGCCTTCGACCTCGCGCCCGGGGTGGTGCGCACCGACATGACGCGGGGCATGTCGATGCACCGGGGCCGTACCGAGTGGACCGACCCGGAGGACGTGATCGCGCTGGCGCTGGCGCTGGCCTCCGGGGAGCTGGACGCCTTCTCGGGGCGGATGGTGCGGGCCGGGGCGGACACCCCGGCGGTGCTGCGCCGTGCCGCCGAGCGTGGGCTGCCGGCGGACGCCCGCAAGGTTCGGCTGCTGCCCTGGGGCGACGACGACCCGATGGCGGGCTGACCAGAAGGCAGCGGCCGGGCCCCCCACCCGGTCGCTGCATAGTCATGCATGACCTTGTATAGTTTCGGCGTGAGCACCGACGCCTCGACCGCCATCCCCGGGACGCGGGCCGCCCGCCACCAGCGCATCGCCGAGCTGCTGGAGCGGCACGCCGTCACCTCCCAGGGGGACCTGCTGGGGCTGCTGGCTCAGGACGGCATCAGCGTCACCCAGGCCACGCTGTCGCGGGACCTGGTCGAGCTGGGTGCGGTGAAGGTCCGGCAGGGCCAGCAGGGGCGGCTGGTGTACGCGGTCCCGGCCCAGGGCGGCGACAGCACGCCGCGGCCGGCGCAGGACAGCACCGAGGTCGCCGGTCGGCTGGCGCGGTTGTGCGAGGAGCTGCTGGTCAGCGCCCGCCACAGCGGGAACCAGGTGGTGCTGCGCACCCCTCCGGGCGCTGCGCAGTACCTGGCCTCGGCGATCGACCGCAGCGACAGCCCGGACGTGCTGGGCACGATCGCCGGTGACGACACCATCCTGGTGATCGCCACCGAGGCCGACGGGGGCGCCGACGTGGCGGGCAGGCTGCTCGCGCTGGCCGGGGCGCTGCCCGAGAACGGCCGCGGCTGACCCCTGACGGCGGCCTCCACCCGCCCCGCTCGGTGCGCCGGCGCGCCAGCAGCCGACGACAGCCGGGTAGTGGCGCCCGTCCGCCCGTGGCCGTCGTCGGTGGCCGTCACCGCGGCTGACAGGATGGGAGCCATGAGTCTGAGCCTGTGGGGCGGCCGGTTCACCGGCGCGCCCGCCGACGCCCTCACCGAGCTGTCCCGCTCGACCCACTTCGACTGGCGGCTGGCGCCCTACGACATCGCCGGCTCTCGCGCACACGCCCGGGTGCTGCACAAGGCCGGCCTGCTCAGCGAGACCGACCTCCGTCTCATGCTCACCGGGCTGCAGCAGCTGCTCGACGACGTCACCAGCGGTGACTTCCTGCCGGCGCCGGAGGACGAGGACGTCCACACGGCGCTGGAACGGGGCCTCATCGAGCGGGTCGGGCCCGAGGTCGGCGGCCGGCTGCGCGCCGGGCGCTCGCGCAACGACCAGGTCGCCGCGCAGTTCCGGATGTACCTGCGCGACCAGGCGCGCGACCTCTCCGCCGAGGTGCTCGGGGTCGTCGAGGCGCTCGCCGAGCAGGCCGGCCGGCATCCCGAGGTCGCGATGCCGGGCCGGACCCATCTGCAGCACGCCCAGCCGGTGCTGCTGGCCCACCACCTGCAGGCCCACGCGTGGGCGCTGATGCGGGACCTGGACCGGTGGCGGGACTGGGACCGCCGGACCTCGCTGTCGCCGTACGGGTCGGGTGCGCTGGCCGGCTCCTCGCTGGGGCTGGACCCGCAGGCGGTCGCCCACGACCTGGGCATGCGGGGAGCGGTGGAGAACTCGATCGACGGCACCGCCAGCCGCGACTTCGCCGCCGAGTTCGGCTTCATCGCCGCGATGACCGCCGTCGACCTGTCCCGGCTGGCCGAGGAGGTCATCCTCTGGTCGACCGCTGAGTTCGGGTTCGTCACCCTCGACGACGCGTTCTCCACCGGATCGAGCATCATGCCGCAGAAGAAGAACCCCGACGTCGCCGAGCTGGCCCGCGGCAAGGCCGGACGCCTGGTGGGGGACCTGGCCGGGCTGCTGACCACGCTCAAGGGGCTGCCGCTGGCCTACAACCGGGACCTGCAGGAGGACAAGGAGCCGGTCTTCGACGCGGTGGACACGCTGGCCGTGCTGCTCCCCGCGGTGTCGGGCATGGTGGCGACCCTCCGCTTCCACACCGACCGGCTGGAGGAGCTGGCCCCGCGCGGCTTCTCGCTGGCCACCGACCTCGCGGAGTGGCTGGTCCGGCAGGGGGTGCCGTTCCGGGCGGCGCACGAGGTCGCCGGGGCGTGCGTGCAGGCGTGCGAGCAGCGTGGCCTCGAGCTGCACGAGCTCTCCGACGAGGACCTGGCAGGCATCAGCGAGCAGCTGACCCCCGAGGTGCGCTCCGTGCTGACGGTGGCGGGGTCGCTGGCCTCGCGGGACGCCCACGGCGGCACGGCCCCGGCCCGGGTGGCCGAGCAGCGCACCCACCTGCTCAAGGAGGTCGCCCGCGCCCGCCACTGGGTGCAGGAACGCCCCCGCATCCGGTGACCGGTCCGGGCGGGGGCAGGGGCGGGGCTCTGCCACCATGGACCCGTGATCCCCGCTTCGCCCGAGCCCGGGGCGGACCGGCGCGCGTCCTGCCCGACTGCTACCTCGGGGCTCGACCGCGCGCCCGCGCCCGCCGCGCCCCCGCCCGACGCCGCCCGTGACTGGCTGCTGGACCTGGTGCGGGTCGGGTCCGTGCTGGTCGTGGTGGTGCTGCACTGGCTCTACCTGCGGGTGACCCTGGTCGATGAGGTGCTCCACACCGAGATCGCGCTGTCCGGACCCCTCCTCTGGGTGCTGAGCTGGCTGCTCCAGGTGATGCCGCTGTTCTTCGTCGCCGGCGGCTACGCGAACACCCTGGTGGTGGACCGCTCTCGAGCCGGCGCGGACGGGGCGACCCGGGCGGGCGCGACCCGGTTCGTCGCCGAGCGCGCCCGGCGGCTGCTGAGCCCGCTGCTGCTGCTCCTCGTCGTGGTGCTGGCCGTGACGCTCGCCATCAGCCGGCTGGACCCGGGCTCCGCGGCCCGGATCGCCGAGCGCGCGGGGAGCCACCTGTGGTTCCTCGGGGTGTTCCTGCTCTGCGCCGCGCTCGCGCCGGTGGCAGTACGGCTGCACGACCGGACCGGCCCGTGGACGGTCCCGGTATGCCTGCTGGCCGGCTCGCTGCTGGTGGACGCCCTCCGGTTCGGCGGCGCCCTCGGGCCGGGCGCGGGGACGTGGGCGAACCTGGCGCTGGTGTGGCTCTTCTGCCACCAGCTGGGCGTGGTCCACGCCCGGCGTGACCTGCAGAGGGCGGCAGGATGGGTCACGACCGCCCTGGGGACGGCCGCCGCGGCGCTGCTGCTGCTCCTCGTCGTGGCCGGTCCCTATCCGGTCGCCTCCATCGGGCTCGCGGACGTCCCCGAGGGCAACCTGCTGCCGCCCACCAGCGCGCTCGCGGTGCTCGCGGTCGCCCAGCTCTGCGTCCTGACGGCGCTGACCCGGGGCCGCTGGCGGCCCGGGCCCCGGCTGCGCGGGCTGCTGGGCTGGCTGAACCCGCGGCTGGTCCTCATCTACCTGTGGCACGTCCCGGCCCTGGGTGCGGTCACCTTCCTGGGCCTGCTCGCTCCCGGGTTGCTGCTCCCGGCGGGCGGCTGGGCGTGGTGGGCGCTGCGCCCGATGTGGCTGGTGCTCGCCGGCGCGATGCTCTGGGTCCTGCTGACAGCGGCACTGGCGTGGGAGATACACCTGCGCCGGTTCGCGACGCGCACCTGGACGGTCACCACCTCGCTCGCGGTCGTACTCGGCACCGTGGGTGCCGTCACCGCCTGGCGGGTCGGTGTCGGCCCGACCGCCGACTCCCTGCTGGGGCTGGCGCTGGTCGGGGCCGCCCTGCTGCTGCTCACCTCACCGGCGCGGCCGGAGAGCCCCCGCGCATGACGGCCGCACCCAGGGGCCGGCCCGACGGTGCCGACACCGCGCTGCCCCGGCAGTGGTTCGCCCGGACCGCCGTCGACCTGGCACCCGACCTGCTGGGCCGGCTCCTCGTCCACGGCGAGGTGGCGATCCGGCTGACGGAGGTCGAGGCGTACGAGGGCCAGCAGGACCCGGGGTCGCACGCCTACCGGGGCCCGACGCCCCGCAACCAGGTGATGTTCGGCGAGCCGGGTCACCTCTACGTCTACCTGAGCTACGGGATCCACAGCTGCGCCAACGTGGTGTGCGGCACGGACGGCCGAGCGTCTGCCGTGCTCCTGCGTGCCGGGGAGGTCGTCGCGGGCGAGGAGCTCGTGCGCGCCCGCCGCGAGCGGTCCGGGCGCCGGTGGCAGCACCACGAGCTGGTCAGGGGCCCGGGCCGGCTGGGGCAGGCGCTGGGCCTGCAGGTCGTCGACAACGGCACCGACCTGTGCGCTCCCGGCGGCGACAGCTGGCTCGCCGCCGGGAGCCCGCCGGCCCGCGCTGCCGTGATGTCCGGACCCCGCGTCGGGGTGAGCGGTCCGGGCGGTGACGCGAGCCGCTACCCCTGGCGGTTCTGGGTGGCCGGGGAGCCGAGCGTGTCGGTGTACCGCAGCGGCAAGGCGGCCCGCGTGTCACCGCGCCGCGCCGGTGAGGCAGGCTAGGGCCACTGCCCAACCGCACGAAGGGAACGACGGGACGTGGAGAGCATCCTCGACGAGCTGCAGTGGCGGGGCCTGGTCGCGCAGTCCACCGACGAGGACGCGCTGCGGGCGGCGCTGGGGGACGGCCCGGTGACCGCCTACTGCGGCTTCGACCCCTCCGCGCCGTCGCTGCACTTCGGCAACCTGGTGCAGCTGGTCGTGCTGCGCCGGCTGCAGCGGGCCGGGCACCGGGTGATCTGCCTGGTGGGCGGGTCCACCGGGCAGATCGGTGACCCCAAGGCCACGGCCGAGCGCCAGCTGCGGCCCCGGGAGCACACCGCGGCCAACGTCGCGCGCATCAAGGATCTGGTGCGCCCCTTCCTGGACTTCGAGGGTGACAACCCCGCCCTACTGGTCGACAACCTGGACTGGACCGCGGGGCTGACGGTCCTGGACTTCCTGCGCGACATCGGCAAGCACTTCCGGGTCAACCAGATGATCCGCAAGGACGCCATCGCCGCCCGGCTGCAGAGCCAGGAGGGCATCTCCTACACCGAGTTCAGCTACCAGCTGCTGCAGGCGCTGGACTACCTGCACCTGTTCCGCGAGTACGGGTGCACGCTGCAGACCGGCGGCAGCGACCAGTGGGGCAACCTGACCGCCGGGGTGGACCTGGTCCACCGGGTGGAAGGTGCCTCGGTGCACGCGCTCACCACCCCGCTGCTCACCGACAGCGACGGCAACAAGCTGGGCAAGTCCGAGGGCAACGCGGTCTGGCTGTCGGCCGACATGTTCAGTCCCTACGCCTTCTACCAGTACTGGATCAACGTGGAGGACGCTTCGGTGATCCAGCTGCTGAAGGTGTTCACCGACCGCAACGCCGAGGACATCGCCGCGCTGGAGCGCTCCCTCGCTGAGCGGCCCCACCAGCGGGAGGCGCACCGCGCGCTCGCCGAGGACGTGACCACCCTCGTGCACGGAGCCGAGGAGACCGCGCGGGTGCGGCGGGCCAGTGAGGTGCTGTTCGGGCGCGGGGAACCAACGGAGCTGGACGAGCGCACCCTGCTCGACGCCACCGCCGAGCTGCCCCGGGCAACGCTGCCGGCCGGAGGCACCGTGGTCGACGCCCTCGTCGCGACCGGCCTGGTGCCGAGCAAGGGTGCCGCCCGGCGCACGATCGCCGAGGGTGGCGCCAGCCTCAACAACCAGCGGGTGCAGGACCCGGAGCAGCCGGTCGAGCCAGCCGACTTCCTGCACGGCAGGGTCGCCCTGGTGCGTCGGGGCCGCAAGAACCTGGCCGCGCTGCTCCCCGCCGAGGGCTAGGCCCCCCGCGACGACGGTCCGCAGGCCGCCGTCGCCGCGCGACCTGCGGATTTGTCTCGTCCGGTGATGCGACGTAAAGTACAGATCCGCCAGCCCGCACGGGAGGCACGGACACCGCTCAGGTGGCCGGTCCCGAGGCTGGACCCCATCACTCCACAGTCGTCATGGACGTCCGACAACGGGCGCCTGGATGCCGACGACGGAGTGCTGCCCGGGACACCGGGGAGCGGACGGCCGGGTTTGAAGCCGGCCCGCCGGATGGGGTAGCATAGAGAAGTTGCCCCGGCTGGGGTGCCTGCGAGTGTGGGTGTTCTGGCTGGTGTGTGTCCGATCCTTGAGAACTCAACAGCGTGCCAAAAATCGACGCCAATATCCTCGTCGTGGGGATGGGTGTGTGCCTGCAGTGTGTGGGTGTGTGCCTGTTCCTTGATGAGATTTCTTTGGTTTGATGGATCGAGTCAGTTGACTCGTTCTGTTAAAGCCAGTTGTTCAGCCCTTTGTTGGGTTTTGGTTGTTGCCGGGCTTTGCCCTGGTTAACCGATACTTTAACGGAGAGTTTGATCCTGGCTCAGGACGAACGCTGGCGGCGTGCTTAACACATGCAAGTCGAACGGTGAACTCAGAGCTTGCTCTGGGGGATCAGTGGCGAACGGGTGAGTAACACGTGAGTAACCTGCCCTTCACTCTGGGATAACTCCGGGAAACCGGAGCTAATACCGGATACGACCCGAGCGGGCATCTGCATCGGGTGGAAAGATTTATCGGTGAGGGATGGACTCGCGGCCTATCAGCTTGTTGGTGGGGTAATGGCCCACCAAGGCTCCGACGGGTAGCCGGCCTGAGAGGGCGACCGGCCACACTGGGACTGAGACACGGCCCAGACTCCTACGGGAGGCAGCAGTGGGGAATATTGCACAATGGGCGAAAGCCTGATGCAGCGACGCCGCGTGAGGGATGACGGCCTTCGGGTTGTAAACCTCTTTCAGCAGGGAAGAAGCTTTTGTGACGGTACCTGCAGAAGAAGCACCGGCTAACTACGTGCCAGCAGCCGCGGTAATACGTAGGGTGCGAGCGTTGTCCGGAATTATTGGGCGTAAAGAGCTCGTAGGCGGTTTGTCACGTCTGCTGTGAAAACTCGGGGCTTAACCCCGAGCCTGCAGTGGGTACGGGCAGACTAGAGTGTGGTAGGGGAGACTGGAATTCCTGGTGTAGCGGTGGAATGCGCAGATATCAGGAGGAACACCGATGGCGAAGGCAGGTCTCTGGGCCACTACTGACGCTGAGGAGCGAAAGCATGGGGAGCGAACAGGATTAGATACCCTGGTAGTCCATGCCGTAAACGTTGGGCGCTAGGTGTGGGACTCATTCCACGAGTTCCGTGCCGCAGCTAACGCATTAAGCGCCCCGCCTGGGGAGTACGGCCGCAAGGCTAAAACTCAAAGGAATTGACGGGGGCCCGCACAAGCGGCGGAGCATGCGGATTAATTCGATGCAACGCGAAGAACCTTACCAAGGCTTGACATATACCGGAAACACCCAGAGATGGGTGCCCCGCAAGGTCGGTATACAGGTGGTGCATGGTTGTCGTCAGCTCGTGTCGTGAGATGTTGGGTTAAGTCCCGCAACGAGCGCAACCCTCGTTCTATGTTGCCAGCGCGTAATGGCGGGGACTCATAGAAGACTGCCGGGGTCAACTCGGAGGAAGGTGGGGATGACGTCAAATCATCATGCCCCTTACGTCTTGGGCTTCACGCATGCTACAATGGCCGGTATAAAGGGCTGCGATACCGTAAGGTGGAGCGAATCCCAAAAAACCGGTCTCAGTTCGGATTGGGGTCTGCAACTCGACCCCATGAAGTCGGAGTCGCTAGTAATCGCAGATCAGCAACGCTGCGGTGAATACGTTCCCGGGCCTTGTACACACCGCCCGTCAAGTCACGAAAGTCGGTAACACCCGAAGCCGGTGGCCCAACCCTTGTGGAGGGAGCCGTCGAAGGTGGGACCGGTAATTGGGACTAAGTCGTAACAAGGTAGCCGTACCGGAAGGTGCGGCTGGATCACCTCCTTTCTAAGGAGCATCTGGCCACGGTTGTGGTCCAGAGGCCTGCCTCGGACGAGTGTTCCGAGGAGGTTGCTCAGGGTGGAACGTCGATTAGTTGGCCTGCGCGGTGCGCGGGGTTGTGAGTACTGCCGGAGTGATCCGGTGTGGAAGGCAGCTTCGGGCTCGGGCAGGCTTGGCACGTTGTTGGGTCCTGAGGGCTCGGGCACGTTTGGCGTGTCTGGGGTCACTCTCAGGCCGGCCCCGATGAGGGGCAGGTCGGGCCCTGGTTCTGGTCGAACCGCTACCCCTGGTGGGTGGTAGGCGATCTGGTGGCCAGGTCTCCGCCCGTATGTTGAGAACTACACAGTGGACGCGAGCATCTTTGTGGCTAAGTTTTTAAGGGCACACGGTGGATGCCTTGGCACCAGGAACCGAAGAAGGACGTAGGAATCTGCGATAAGCCTCGGGGAGTCGATAACCAGACATTGATCCGAGGATTTCCGAATGGGGAAACCCGGCTGGATTCATCTCCAGTCACCCACGCCTGAACACATAGGGCGTGCGGAGGGAACGTGGGGAAGTGAAACATCTCAGTACCCACAGGAAGAGAAAGCAACCGCGATTCCGTGAGTAGTGGCGAGCGAAAGCGGAACAGGCTAAACCGATCATGTGTGATAGCTGGTAGGCGTTGCATGGTCGGGGTTGTGGGATCTTCGAGCTGTCTCTACCAGGACAGCACGGAGTAAGAAATCCATGTCATAGACGAAGGACCTGGAACGGTCCGGCACAGAGGGTGACACCCCCGTAGTCGAAATGGCGTGGACTCCGCGAAGTGATCCCAAGTAGCACGGGGCCCGAGAAATCCCGTGCGAATCTGGCAGGACCACCTGCTAAGCCTAAATATTCCCTGGTGACCGATAGCGGACAAGTACCGTGAGGGAAAGGTGAAAAGTACCCCGGGAGGGGAGTGAAATAGATCCTGAAACCGCGTGCCTACAAGCCGTCGGAGCCGGCGTGTTCCGGTGACGGCGTGCCTTTTGAAGAATGAGCCTGCGAGTTAGTGCTCAGTGGCGAGGTTAACCCGTGTGGGGAAGCCGTAGCGAAAGCGAGTCCGAACAGGGCGATAGAGTCGCTGGGTCTAGACCCGAAGCGGAGTGATCTACCCATGGCCAGGTTGAAGCGCGGGTAAGACCGCGTGGAGGACCGAACCCACTTAGGTTGAAAACTGAGGGGATGAGCTGTGGGTAGGGGTGAAAGGCCAATCAAACTCCGTGATAGCTGGTTCTCCCCGAAATGCATTTAGGTGCAGCGTCATGCGTTTCTTCCCGGAGGTAGAGCTACTGGATGGCAGATGGGCCTCACCAGGTTACTGACGTCAACCAAACTCCGAATGCCGGGAAGTGAGAGCATGGCAGTGAGACTGTGGGGGATAAGCTTCATAGTCGAGAGGGAAACAGCCCAGATCACCAGCTAAGGTCCCAAAGCGTGTGCTAAGTGGGAAAGGATGTGGAGTTACTGAGACAACCAGGAGGTTGGCTTAGAAGCAGCCACCCTTTAAAGAGTGCGTAATAGCTCACTGGTCAAGTGATTCCGCGCCGACAATGTAGCGGGGCTCAAGCACACCACCGAAGCTGTGGCATTGACACATCTGCCCGGTGTCGTCCCTCGAGGACGGCATCCAAGCGTGTCGATGGGTAGGGGAGCGTCGTGTGGCGAGTGAAGCGGCGGAGTGATCCAGCCGTGGACGCCACACGAGTGAGAATGCAGGCATGAGTAGCGAAAGACGGGTGAGAAACCCGTCCGCCGAATAACCAAGGGTTCCAGGGTCAAGCTAATCTGCCCTGGGTAAGTCGGGACCTAAGGCGAGGCCGACAGGCGTAGTCGATGGACATCCGGTTGATATTCCGGAACCGGCGAAGAACCGCCCAATACCGAATCATCCAATGCTAAGCGCCTGAAGCCGGTTGATCTCTTCGGAGTGATACCGGTGGAACGCGCGACCCAAGGATGTAGTAGGTAAGCGATGGAAGGACGCAGGAAGGTAGCCTCCGCGTGGCGATGGTTGTCCACGTCTAAGGTTGTAGGGCGAGGTATAGGTAAATCCGTACCTCATGTGCCTGAGAGCTGATAGTGACCGCGTATGCGGGAAGCGGGTGATCCTATGCTGCCAAGAAAAGTTCCTAGCGAGGTTCGAGCCGCCCGTACCCTAAACCGACTCAGGTGGTTAGGTAGAGAATACTAAGGCGATCGAGTGAATCGTGGTTAAGGAATTCGGCAAAATGCCCCCGTAACTTCGGGAGAAGGGGGGCCCGGAGGGTGATGACACTTGCTGTCTGAGCCCGAACGGCCGCAGAGACCAGGGAGAAGCGACTGTTTACTAAAAACACAGGTCCGTGCGAAGTCGCAAGACGATGTATACGGACTGACGCCTGCCCGGTGCTGGAACGTTAAGGGGACGGGTTAGCCTCACGGCGAAGCTCTGAACTCATGCGCCAGTAAACGGCGGTGGTAACTATAACCATCCTAAGGTAGCGAAATTCCTTGTCGGGTAAGTTCCGACCTGCACGAATGGCGTAACGACTTCTCCACTGTCTCAACCACGAACTCGGCGAAATTGCACTACGAGTAAAGATGCTCGTTACGCGCAGCAGGACGGAAAGACCCCGGGACCTTTACTACAGCTTGGTATTGGTGTTCGGTACGGCTTGTGTAGGATAGGTGGGAGACTGCGAAGCCGGCACGCCAGTGTCGGTGGAGTCAACCTTGAAATACCACTCTGGTCGTTCTGGACATCTAACCTCGGTCCGTGATCCGGATCAGGGACAGTGCCTGGTGGGTAGTTTAACTGGGGCGGTTGCCTCCCAAAAGGTAACGGAGGCGCCCAAAGGTTCCCTCAGCCTGGTTGGCAATCAGGTTTCGAGTGTAAGTGCACAAGGGAGCTTGACTGCGAGACAGACATGTCGAGCAGAGACGAAAGTCGGGACTAGTGACCCGACGGTGGCTTGTGGAAGCGCCGTCGCTCAACGGATAAAAGGTACCCCGGGGATAACAGGCTGATCCTGCCCAAGAGCTCATATCGACGGCATGGTTTGGCACCTCGATGTCGGCTCGTCGCATCCTGGGGCTGGAGTCGGTCCCAAGGGTTGGGCTGTTCGCCCATTAAAGCGGTACGCGAGCTGGGTTTAGAACGTCGTGAGACAGTTCGGTCCCTATCCGCTGCGCGCGTAGGAAACTTGAGAAGACCTGTCCCTAGTACGAGAGGACCGGGATGGACGAACCTCTGGTGTGTCAGTTGTCCTGCCAAGGGCACCGCTGATTAGCTACGTTCGGTCGTGATAACCGCTGAAAGCATCTAAGCGGGAAGCACACTTCAAGATGAGGTTTCCATGGGGTTTACCCCGAGAGGCTCCCAGCTAGACTACTGGGTTGATAGGCCGGATGTGGAAGTGCAGCAATGCATGGAGCTGACCGGTACTAATAAGCCGATAACTTAACAACAAAGATGCTACGCGTCCACTGTGTGGTTCCCGAGATACGGTCGGGAACAGCCCAACCACATCTCCATAGAGTTACGGCGGCCATAGCGAAGGGGAAACGCCCGGTCACATTCCGAACCCGGAAGCTAAGCCCTTCAGCGCCGATGGTACTGCACTGGCGACGGTGTGGGAGAGTAGGACACCGCCGGACAATCATTCCCGGGAGCCCCGGGGACCGAAGGCCACCAGGCCCGCACGGTCCCCGGGGCTCACCGCTGTCCAGCACCAGAACCAGAATCACCCCACCCCACCAGCGGCCCCCGCGGGGAAGTGACGCCGCTACCGCAGGTGGGTTCGCGTCCGGGTGTCGCCAGCCGGCAGGGTGCCGCAGAGCTGTGTCGGCGCAGGAGCCAGGCCTACTTGAGGGCAGCGATCTGGATCAGGTTGCCGCAGGTGTCGTCGAAGACGGCGGTGACCACTGGCCCCAGGTCGGTCGCCTCCTGGGTGAACTCGACGCCCAGCCCCTTGAGCCGCTGCACTTCTGCGTACACGTCGTCGACGGCGAACTGGGTGAACGGGATGCCGTCGTCGACGAGGGCCTGCTTGAAGGGCGTTGCCGCGGGATGGCCGTCCGGTTCGAGGAGCAGCTCGACCCCGTCCGGGTCGGCGGGGGAGACCACGGTGAGCCAGCGTGCGGCGCCGGCGGGCTCGTCGGTCTTCTTCAGGAAGCCCAGCTTCTCGGTGTAGAAGGCCAGGGCCTTGGCCTGGTCGTCCACGAGCACGCTGGTGAGGTTGATCCGGATCACGGCTATGACTCCTCTGGATGGGTGGGCCACCGCTCGAGGACCGAGCGCAGCGGCCTGGTGTCGATGTGGTGGAACTTGTAGCGGCCCTGGCGCCGGGTGTGCACCAGACCGGCCTGTTCGAGGACCGCGAGGTGCTGTGAGATGGCCTGCCGCGAAGAGGCCAGGCCGTGCCGCATCGTCAGTCGGCCGCAGATCTCGAACAGCGTCTGACCATCCCTGGCGGTGAGCTCGTCGAGGATGATGCGTCGCGTCGAGTCGCCGATGGCCTTGAACAGCTCGGGCTCGTCCTCCACGAACCCGTTATATGCAAGTGAGCACTTGCCTGTCAAGGGGCCGACTGCCGCCCTCTCGGCGCGTGCCGGGCCGCGACCGGGAATGTCCCGCCCCCGGTCGGTGTTGTCCCGCAGGAGCGGAGGACGCCCGCGGCCAGGCCAGGAATGGCGCTGCGATCAGGGGCGTTGCACCCGCTCACGGCCGCCCGTACGGGCGACCAGAGGAGAGGTGCACGCCGATTTGGCTCCGTCCAGGACGGCTGGTAATGTCTTTCCTCGCGCCGCAGGGACATGAGCCCGGTGAGCGCAGCGCCTCCTCGCCTGCACGGCAGGCCGCGCCGGCCCGATTGGCGCCGGAACGGACCGGAGGATAGACTGGAGAAGTTGCCCCGGCTGGGGTGCCTGCGAGTGTGGGTGTTCTGGCTGGTGTGTGTCCGATCCTTGAGAACTCAACA
>NZ_WIQI01000210.1 GCF_009602535.1 Ornithinicoccus halotolerans
AGGTCGCCGCGGGTGACCGGGAACCCGGCCTCCGCGAGCCGGTCCCGCAGCTCCTCGGCCAGGCCGAGGGTGTGCCGTGCAGCGCCACCCGGGCCGCCTCCGCCGGGTCTGCCAGCGGCAGCCCGCGGGCGCGCGCCAGGTCGTTGCCGGTGCCCAGCGGGACCACGCCCACCGCGCCGAGCTCGTCCAGCCGGTCCTGGCCGACCACGGTCTTGAGCAGCGCGTTGACCGAGCCGTCCCCACCGAGGACGACCACGTCGCGGCCGCCGAGGCCGGCCACCGCACCGGCCATGTCCTCCGGCCCGTCCGGGACCACCACCTCGGCATCGGCTTCCGCGCGCAGCACGGCGAGGGCCTGCTGGACCTGCTCGCCGGCGGCCGAGCCGGCGGCGGCGTTGGCCAGCACGAGCACGGGGCGGCGTTCGTGGTCAGCGTTCACGACGTCCCCCTCAGACCGCGGTCAGGAAGTCGTAGCGCGCCTGCATCGCGCGCAGCGCCACCGGGGTCTCGGCCGCCAGCGTGTCGAACCCGTGCGGCACCCCCGGGTAGACGTGCAGCTCGGTGGGCACCCCCGCCCGCCACAGCCTGCCGGCGAAGGCCACGACCTCGTCGCGGAACAGGTCGAGGGCACCGACGTCGAGGAACGTGCGCGGCAGCCCGGCCAGGTCCTCCGCCCGGCCCGGCGCGGCCAGCGGCGAGACCTGGTCGGTGCCGTAGCTCTGCCCCAGGTAGGCCCGCCACCCGGTCTCGTTGTCGACGGCGCTCCAGGTCAGCGCCTGGGCCAGCATCGGCTCGGGCTCGCCGGTGCGGTCATCCAGCATCGGGTGCACTAGCAGCTGGGCCGCGACCGGCGGCCCGCCCCGTTCCCGCGCCAGCAGGGCGAGGCCGGCGGCCAGCGTGCCACCGGCGCTGTCGCCGGCCACGAGCACGCGGGCCCGGTCGGCCCCGACGGCGCCGTGGTGGTCGTGGGCCCACACCAGCGCCGCGTAGCAGTCCTGCAGCGGCCGGGGGAACGGGTGCTCGGGGGCGAGCCGGTACTCCGGGGCCACGACCGGCACCCCGGTCGCGGCGACGTAGCCCTTGATGGTGTCGTCGGCCTGGTCGAGGCTGCCCATGATGAGCCCGCCGCCGTGGGCGTAGACCATCACCGAGCCCGGCTGCCGGCCCTGCCGCCGGTAGACCCGCAGCGGGACCACGGTGCCGTCGGCGGCGCGGGTCTGCTCCTGGCCGACCTCGACGTCGGGCAGCGCGGCAGGTGGGGCGGCGCGAGCACGCCAACGCCCACCCGATGCAGCTCTCCGGCGGCCAGCAGCAGCGGGTGGCGATTGCGCGCGCGCTGGCCATGCACC
>NZ_WIQI01000211.1 GCF_009602535.1 Ornithinicoccus halotolerans
GCCGCGGGCCAGCTGCGCCGCGACGGCCGCGGCCAGCGTGCACCCCGCCCCCGCGACCGGGACCTCGCCCACCTTGGGAGCGGTCAGCACCTCGGTCGTCGCGCCGTCGTAGAACACGTCCACCGCGTCCGGCCCCGGCAGCCGCACCCCGCCCTTGGCCAGCACCGCGGCGCCGCTGTCCTCGTGGATGCGTCGGGCGGCCTCGGTGAGGTCCTCGACCGACTCGATCGCGGCCATGCCCGACAGGCTGGTGGCCTCGAAGTGGTTGGGGGTGACGAAGGTCGCCTGCGGCAGCACCTGGGCCTTGAGCGCCTCGTCGGTGTCCAGCGCGGCGCCGGGCTCCTGCCCCTTGCAGATCAGCACCGGGTCCAGCACGACGTGCCCGAAGCTTCGCTCGCGCAGCGCCCCCGCGACCGTCTCGATGGTGGCCGGCGTGCCGAGCATGCCGATCTTGGCCACGTCGAGCTGGTCGGGTCCGTAGGCGGTGGTGATCGCCTCCAGCTGGTCGGCGATGACCTGCGGGTCGACCGGCACGAACCGGTGCCCCCACTCGGCCTTCGGGTCGAAGGAGACGATGCAGGTCAGCGCCACCATGCCGAAGACGTCATGGGCCTGGAAGGTCTTCAGGTCCGCCTGGGCGCCGGCGCCGCCGGTGGCCTCCGAGCCGGCGATGGTCAGGGCGAGGGAGGGGTTGCTCATGGGCCCGATGGTCTCACCTCGCCCGGTGACCGGCAGCCGGGTGGGACAGTAGCGGCATGGAGCCGGTCCGCCACGACGCGATCGTGCTGGTGGGTGGCCGTGCCCGCCGGCTCGGCGGGGCGGACAAGGCCAGCCTCGCGGTGGCCGGCCGGACCCTCCTGGCGCGGGCGCTGGACGCCGCCGGCGCAGCCGAGCGCACGGTGGTGGCCGGAGTGCTGCCGGCAGGCACCCGGTGCCCTCCGGGGCCGACCGGTTCCGGGCCGGTCCGGCACGTCGTCGAGCGGCCGCCGCGCTCCGGTCCGGTGGCAGGCATCTCCGCCGGGCTGGCCGCACTGGGTGGTGACGGCGGGGCCCGGTGGGTGCTGGTGCTCGCCGTCGACCAGCCCGGCGCGGCCGCGGTGGTCGGGCCGTTGCTGCAGCGCGCCGCCGAGGCGGGGGAGGCGGTGGACGGCGTGT
>NZ_WIQI01000212.1 GCF_009602535.1 Ornithinicoccus halotolerans
GTCACCGCGGCGGCAGCGCCGGCCCCGCGGTGCCCGTGCTCGGTCGGGGGCGGCAGGCCGGCGGTACCGAACGCCTCGGCGAGCGGTCCGGCCAGCCGGCCCCGGCCCAGCACGCTGGCCGTGGCCGGGGGCACCGGGGCAGCGGCGATGTGGCCGCGACCGGAGAGCAGGCCCCGCTCGCGGAGCGTGGTCAGCAGCTGGTCCTGCCACTCCGGGCTCAACCCCGCCCGGGATGCCTGCTCCCGCCACCGGGGGAGGGGGAGCCGCGCCAGCTGCAGCAGGCACTCGGCCTGTGACTCGCTCAGGTCGGTCAGCACCATCCCGTGCTGCTCGCACAGGCCGAACTGCACCTCGTGCCGGCGGCGCCGTAGCGGCCGGGCGTGCGGGGTCAGCTGCTCGTGGGAGAGGCTCACCCGGCGAGCGTGGCACGCGCGGACCGGCGCCAGGCCGGGCTGTCCACAGCCCGTGCGCGTCCGGCGAGGCCGGGCCACCCCGCAGACGCGCGACGGGCGGCACCCCGAGATGGGGTGCCGCCCGGTCGGCGGTGCGGGGTCGGCTCAGGCGCTGGCGGCCTTGCCGAGGATGCGGTTGAGGTTGGTACCACACACCGGGCAGCTGCCCTTGGCCATCCGACGGCCGTTGGTCTCGACGACCTTGCCCTCGGCCTCCCGCTTCTCCTTGCACTTCACGCAGTAGAACTCGCCCTGGTAGGTCTCGGCGCTCTCAGCCATGGTCACTCCTCGCCTCGCTCGGGGTCACGCGGTCAGCACCACGCGCGGGGCCTGGTGCCCCGGTTGCTCGTCACCCTAGGCGACCGGCGGGGACCGGTCCTGTGCTGCCGAGCCGCTGGCGTGTCGCGCTCAGGGCTGCCCGGGGCGCTCGTCGCCCTCGCCGCGCTCGCCGTCGTCACCGTCCTGGCTGCCCTGCTCGCCCGGCTCACCGCGAAGCAGCCGGTCCAGCTCGGCGTCGAAGTCGCCGTCCGCGTCCTGCCCGCTCTGCTGCCGGCTGACGAACCCGAGGGGGTCGTCCAGGTCGCCCGCGCTGGGGGCGACGTCGGGGTGGGCCCAGGCGGCGTCGCGCGCCTGCTGGCCGTGGCCGCCAGCGGGATCGCCTCGGTCATCCACCACACCGCCAAGG
>NZ_WIQI01000213.1 GCF_009602535.1 Ornithinicoccus halotolerans
CCGCCTCGGCCCGGGCGGGCGTCGCTGCCGCTACGGGGCGGTGAGCACGGGGCGCGGTGCCTGCTGCTCGGCGGCGAGCCGCTCGGGAAGCCGCTGGTGAGGTGGAAGGACGTCGGCCGCCGCCACGAGCAGGTCGTCGCCTTCGGCGAGCGGTGGCAGGCCGAGCGGGACGGTGCGGCGGGCCCGGCGCGGTTCGGCCGGCTCGAGGACCCCGGTGACGCCCTGACCGCCCCCGCCCTGCCCGCGGTGGGACTCCGGCTGCGCGGGTGAGCGGCGCCGCCGTGGCACGTGCCGCAGGTACCAGCTCAGCATCAGCAGCGTCGTCACCACGTAGAAGCTGTGCAGCGCCCAGATCGGGCCCGGTGGCAGGCTGAACACGTAGACCGAGTGGATGGCGTTGCCCACGTTGGCCAGCGCCAGGTTGCCCAGGCTGTAGGAGGCCAGGTCCTTGGTGCGGGCCGCCTTGAGCACCATCGGCAGCATGCTGCCGGCGAAGATGACCGTCGAGACGGAGCCAGCCAGCACCGGGAGCGTCAGCTGCGTGTCCATGTCCTCGACGCTAGGTCCGTGGGCAGCGCCGCCACATCGGGCGAACGCCCTGTCCTGCGCCGGGGCGCATGGGGCGGACGCCCCATGCCGGGGTCCGGGCGGTCAACCCAGGTGGTGCCGGGTGGTCAGTCAGCCCAGGTGGTGCCGGGTGGTCAGTCAGCCCAGGTGGTGCCGGTAGGCGTACGCCGCGGCCGCGGTGCGCGAGCGGACCCCGAGCTTGGTGAAGATGTTGCCCAGGTGCCGGGAGACGGTCTTCTCGCTGAGGTAGAGGCTGCTGGCGATCTGCGGGTTGGTGAGCCCGGCGGCGACCAGGCCCAGCACCTGCAGCTCGCGCGGGGTGAGCCCGTCCGGTCCGGCGGCCAGCCCCAGCAGCCGGTTGGTGCGCTGCTCGTCGGGACGGGCGCCGAGCGCGGCGAAGGCGTGCTGGGCGACCAGCCACTCCACCCGGGCGCCGTCGGTGTCGCCGAGGTCGGCGCAGGCCCGGCCGGCGTCCACCCGTGCCCGCGCCACCTCGTAGGGGGCGTGCACCCGCGCCCACAGCCGGTGCGCCTCCCGCAGCAGCGGCAGCGCCTCGGCCGCCTCCCCGCGCGCCAGCGCCAGCGCCCCCG
>NZ_WIQI01000214.1 GCF_009602535.1 Ornithinicoccus halotolerans
CCAGCCACCAGTTCACCAGGTCGAAGTGGTGGGTGGCCTTGTGCACCAGCAACCCGCCGGAGAACACCTTGCGGCGGGTGCCGCCCTCATGTCCCAGCCGGATGACGTCCATCCGCGGTGCCAGCTGTTCGAGCAGCCGCTGCCCGGCCTCGTCGACCCCGACCGGGGCGACCAGGGTGACCCGCGCACCGGCGGCGCACAGCAGCGCCGCGAGCCCGGCGCCCCCCGGGCTCTCCTGGGTGCTGCCGACGTCCAGCACCGGCACCGGCGCGTCCGGGGACAACCGTTCGACGGTCCCGTCGACGTCGACGTCGAGGAGCAGGTCACCCACGACGACCACGTGCGGTGCCGGGCTCATGCCGTCACCGCCACGCCGTTGCGGGCCTGGCCAACTGTCGCCAGCGAGGCGTCCAGCACGGCACACACCGCGTGCACCACCACCAGGTGGCCCTCCTGGATCGCCGCGGTGCTGGGGGCGTCCACGCACAGTGCCTCGTGGCAGGCGGCGGCCAGCGGGTTCGGGGCCGGGCCGGTCAGGCCCCACACCGTCAGCCCGCAGTCCCGGCCGCGCTCGGCGGCGGCGAGCACGTTGCTGCTGGTGCCGGAGGTGGACAGCAGCATCAGCACGTCTCCCGGCCGGCCGTGACCTTGCACCTGCCGGGCGAACATCTCGTCGGGGCCGTAGTCGTTGACCACGGCGGTCAGCGTGGCGGAGTCCGAGCACAGGCTGACCGCGGCGAACGGGCGCCGCTCCTCCCGGAACCGGCCCACCAGCTCGCCGGTCAGGTGCTGGGCCTCCGCCGCGCTGCCGCCGTTGCCCGCCGCGAGCACCCGCCCTCCGGCGGCGAGCCGCTCGGCCAGGAGCTGTCCCCACCGTTCGATGGTGGTGACCTGGTCCTGGAGCGAGGCCAGCGCGGCCTCGAGCTCGCGGGTGTGGCTGCTCATCCAGTCCTGGGCGATCATGCTGTCGCCTCCTTCTTCTGGAAGATGACGCTGCGGATGGAGTCCTCGGTGGCGGCGGCCACCCGCTCCCAGCTGAACCGCTCCTCGGCCCGGCGCCGGGCCAGCTGGCCCATCTGCTCCCGCAGCTGGGGCTCGGCCAGCAGCCGGCCCGCCGCGGCGGCGAGCGCACCGGGGTCGCGCGGGGGCACCA
>NZ_WIQI01000215.1 GCF_009602535.1 Ornithinicoccus halotolerans
CTCGTGGGGCTGGCCGCCGTCGACCGCCTCGGCCCGCGCGGCCGGCTGGTGCTGCTGCTGGCCACCGGCGGGCTGACGCTGCTGTCGGAGCGGGTCAGCTTCAGCGCCGTCATCGACCGCACGCCGCTGCTGCGGGAGCTGGACAGCCTCGGCCGGCCCGCTGCGGGGCGTGAGCCGTGAGGACGTCGAGCAGGTGACCGGTCCCGCGCCGAGTGCCCGGCTGGCCGCCGGGAGCCTGCTGGCCGGGGCCGGTGTCGTGGCGGCGGCGACGCTGGCCTCCCGGGTGGTCGGGCTCGGCCGGTGGGTCGCCTTCTCGCACTCGGTGGGCGCCACCTGCGTCGGCCAGGTGTACGCCACGGCCAACCAGCTGCCCAACGTCCTCTACGAGGTGGCTGCCGGCGGCGCCCTGGCCGCCGTGGTCGTCCCGCTGGTGGCCCATCACCTGGCCCGCGGTGACGACCACACCGCCGACCGGACCGCCTCGGCACTGCTGAGCTGGTCACTGCTGGTCCTGCTCCCGCTGGCCGTCCTGGTCGCCGTGCTGGCGCAGCCGATCGCCGGTGCCCTGCTGGCGGGTGAGCAGTGCGCACCCGCCGCTCCCGCACTGGGCGCCGCCATGCTGCTCATCTTCGCCCCGCAGGTCGTCCTGTACGGGGTGGGCATCGTGCTGGCCGGGGTGCTGCAGGCGCACCGGCGGTTCCTGGCCGCTGCGGTGGCCCCGCTGCTGTCCAGCCTGGTGGTGATCGCGGCCTACCTGGGCTACGGAGCCGTCGTCGAGCCGGGCACCGCGCCCGGCTCGGTGCCGACCGGTGGGTTGGCCCTGCTGGCCGGCGGCACCACCCTCGGGGTCGTGGCGCTCTCGCTGCCGCTGCTGGTCCCGGTGCGCCGGGCGGGGGTACGGCTGCGGCCCACGCTGCGCTTCCCCCGCGGCAGCGGGGCCCGGGCCGGGGTGCTGGCGACGATCGGGTCGAGCGCGCCCGCCTCGGCCAGCTGTGCCGGCTCGATGTCGACGGCCTCGTCGAGGTAG
>NZ_WIQI01000216.1 GCF_009602535.1 Ornithinicoccus halotolerans
GTTCTTGCTAAAATGGTGTTTGCATAACATACCATCTAGAGAGAAGGACAGGTCCCATGGCCATTATAACCTTAATTGAACGATCTCAGATAGAACTGATGCAACACCACACGATTCAATACATCGCCGCGACCTTAGGCCGCTCTCGTATTTCTATTAGGCATGAGCTTCACCGTTGCCCTGAAGGTGATTACTGCGCCATTATAGCTCAGGATCATGCCGATACTTGTCGGCATCGTTGTGGTCGGCACTCGATTTTAACGCCTAAGTTGAAGCGGATGGTAACTGAGAAGCTAAACCTAGGTTGGTCCCCTGAAATGGTCGGTTATGCCGTTCACTGTGCGCCACACACGATTTACCACTGGATTTATCAAAGACAAGTCGATTTTCAGCCAAGCCAACTCTTTGATCACGGTAAACGTCATAAAAGAAGACAAGACCTTCGGTCGCGCTATAACCAAGCAGTAGGCACCTCAATTGAGATTCGCAGTGAGTCAGCTAATCGGCGAACCGAAAAAGGACATTTAGAGATGGATACAGTTCGCGGTGGTCGCGGGTCAAAGGCTGCTGTTTTGACCATTGTCGATCGGGTGACACGTTTAATGGCGACAACTAAGCTTGAAAACTTATCACAAAATGCTGTTCTCAAGGGATTTGCAAGACTGATGGTGGACTTTCCGGGTCCGGTTCGATCAGTGACGGTTGATCACGGTAAAGAGTTTTCCTGCGATCAGGCGCTTACAAAGCGCTATCGGATACCGGTTTACTTTTGCCACGCCTATCACCCGAATGAACGGGGCACAAATGAACGGTTCAATCGAGAACTTCGCTACTATTTCCCGAAGGGAACACAGTTTGATCAGGTTTCAGAGACCGATATTCAACAAGCCACAGCGCTTATCAATAACAAACCTAGAAAATGTCTCCGTTGGCAAACCCCAGTTCAAGCAGTGAGCAAGCCTCTTTCTAGGTGGTAACTTTATTATTGCAATCTAGG
>NZ_WIQI01000217.1 GCF_009602535.1 Ornithinicoccus halotolerans
CAGCCCGCCGCGCGTACCGGGCCCGCAGCGCCAGGTGCACCCCCAGCACCGCCAGCACCGGCGGCAGGGCGGTGGCCAGCGCCAGCCACCAGGCCAGCGCCGCCACCGAGGCGGTCAGCTGGTCACCGGCCTCGGCGAGCTGACCGCCGGCGGCCGCGGCGCCGCTGAACGGCTCCCGCAGCCCGCCGCCCATCACCGGCAGGTCACCCACCCGGCCGGCCACGGTCTCCATTTGCCGTTGCCAGTCGGTCCCGGCCTGCTCCAGCCGGGCGGTGGGGACGGTCAGCTCGGTGACCGCCGCGTGCACGAACCGCCCGGCGAGCACCCACAGCAGGCACCAGCCCAGCACCAGCCCGTCCGCCACCACCTGCCGGAGCCGTCGGGGATCGGTCTCGGCGTACCAGCGCACCGGCTCACCTCTCGTCGTCACCTCGCCGCCTGCGGCGAGGCGGCCTGTCCTGCCGTGATTCTGGCCCACCCCGGGCGACAATGGCCGGTGATGAGCAGCGCGCCGGCCCAGCAGGCCGCACCCGAGGTGTCACCGCCGCTGCGGCGCGGCGCCCGGCTGTGGCTGGACCACCTGCGTGTCGAGCGCGGCCACTCCGACCACACCGTCGCCGCCTACCGGCGGGACCTGGAGCGCTACCTGCACTACCTCGCCGGGCAGCAGGTCACCAGCCCGGAGCAGGTCACCGAGCAGCAGGTAGCGGCGTTCCTGACGTGGCTGCGCACGCCGACCCCCGAGCGGCCCGCCCTGGCGCCGTCGTCGGCGGCGCGGGCGCTGGTGGCGGTGCGGGGCTGGCACCGGTTCCTGGTGCTGGAGGGCGAGACCCCGGCGGACCCGGCCCGCGAGGTCGGCCCGGCCGCGGCGCCCTGCTCGCAGGTGTGGTTGTAGACGACGTCGAGGAGCACTTCGATCCCGGCGGCGTGCAGGGCGCGGACG
>NZ_WIQI01000218.1 GCF_009602535.1 Ornithinicoccus halotolerans
CCGGCGGCGTGCACGACCCCGCCTCGGCCCGCGCGCTGCTGGCAGCCGGTGCGCTCGGCGTCCAGGTCGGCACCGCGGTCCTGGGCGACCCCGCAGTGGCCTGGCGGCTGGCCACCGCCCTCCGTGCCGACCCGGCACCGGACCCCGAGGAGAGGACGTCGTCATGACCGAGCACCCCCCGCAGCACAACCACCCCGAGGACCGGCCGCCCAGCCCCGCGGCGTTCGCGGACCGCGCCGTGGCGGCCATGGAGCGACACGGCCCGCTGTGCGTCGGGGTCGACCCGCACCCGGGTCTGCTGCGCGAGTGGGGACTCAGTGACGACCCGGCAGGGCTGGCGCGCTTCTGCGAGATCGCGGTCGAGGCACTGGCCGGGCACGTCGCCGCGATCAAGCCGCAGGCCGCCTTCTTCGAGCGGCACGGCTCGGCCGGGGTGGCCGTCCTGGAGGAGCTGCTGGCCGAGCTGGCCCGCCGGCACACGCTGACGGTGCTGGATGCCAAGCGCGGTGACATCGGCACCACCATGGCCGCCTACGCCGAGGCCACGCTCGCCGACGGCGCCCCGCTCGCCGCGGACGCGGTGACGGTGAGCCCCTACCTGGGATACGGCAGCCTGCGGCCGGCGATCGACCTCGCCCGCCGGACCGGGCGCGGGGTGTTCGTGCTGGCGCTGACCTCCAACCCGGAGGGGGCCTCGGTCCAGCGCCGGGGCGAGCCGACGGTCGCCGGCACCGTGGCCAGTGCCGCCGCCGCCGACAACACCGGTGCCCGCCCCTGCGGGCCGGTCGGGCTCGTGGTGGGCGCCACCGGGACGGACCTGCCGGCCGACGCCGGCGTCGACCTGGCAGCACTCAACGGGCTGCTGCTGGCCCCCGGGCTGGGCAGCCAGGGCGGGACGCCGGCCGACCTTGCCCGGCGGTTCGCCGCCGCGCCCG
>NZ_WIQI01000219.1 GCF_009602535.1 Ornithinicoccus halotolerans
ACTCCCGTTGACGTACGACCGTTGAGCGTGGACTGCGAGGAGGACGGTAGATGAGCACGATTGCGTTCGTTGGCTTGGGGATCATGGGTAGTCCGATGGCTGTGCACTTGCAGCGGGCTGGTCATGAGGTGCGTGGTTACAACCGCAGCCCGGAGAAGACCAGGGCGCTGGCTGAGGCTGGTGGCACGGTGGTGGCCTCGGTCGCTGAGGCGGTGGCGGGGGCTGACGTGGTGGCGTTGATGGTCTCTGACACCCCGGATGTGGAGGCGGTGCTCACTGGTGAGGGGCGCGGGGGTGATGGGGTGTTGGGGCATGCCCGTCAGGGGGCGTTGGTCATCGACTTCTCCACCATCCGGCCCGATGTGACGGTGCGGCTTGCCCAGGCGGCGCGGGAGCAGGGGTTGGGTTATCTGGACGCGCCGGTCTCCGGGGGTGAGGCGGGGGCCAAGAACGCGGCGCTGTCGGTCATGGTCGGTGGTAGCGAGGAGGACTTCGCCCGTGGCCGGGAGGTGCTGGAGGTGGTGGGCAGGACCGTGGTCCATGTCGGTCCTACCGGGTCGGGGCAGACGGTCAAGGCGGCCAACCAGCTGATCGTGGCCGGCAACATCGCGCTGCTGGCTGAGGCGATCGTGTTCCTGGAGGGGTACGGCGTGGACACCGCGGCTGCGGTGCGGGTGCTCGGTGGCGGGTTGGCTGGGTCGGCGGTGCTGGAGCAGAAGGCCGACAAGATGCTCCAGCGCAGCTTCGATCCCGGTTTCCGGGTCGACCTGCACCACAAGGACCTGGGCATCCTGACCGCTGCCGCCCGCGAGGCGGGGGTGGTGACCCCGCTGGGCTCGGCGGTCGCCCAGCTGATGGCCGCCGCCCGCGCCGGCGGCCACGGCGACCTGGACCACTCCGCCCTGTTCCACCTCATCGCCAGCCTCTCCGGCCGCGACTAGCGGCAACCCA
>NZ_WIQI01000022.1 GCF_009602535.1 Ornithinicoccus halotolerans
CGAGGAGGGCGACCCGCTGCGCGTGGGCATCGTCGGGGCCGGGTTCATGGCCACCGGGCTGATCGACCACATCGTCAACACCGTGCCCGGGCTGGAGGTGGCCGCCGGCTGGGCCGAGGCGCCCCGCCCGGTCGCGGCCGAGGACCTGCTCCCCGAGCGTGCGCTGCACGGGGAGGCGCACGCGCGGCGGCAGCTGGTCGAGCGGGTCTACCGGCCGCTGGCGACCGAGGGCACCGTGCTCCTGGAGACCGGCAGCGCCTACCTGGAGGCCGGCGGCTCGCTGGAGGCCACGGCCCGGACGCTGTTCGTGCACGCCAACACGGTCCGCTACCGGCTGCGCCGGATCGCCGAGACGGTCGGGCTGGACCTGACCCGGCCCCGGGACGCCTGGATCGTGCGGGTCGCCCTCGCCTACGGCCGCATCGCGCACGGCAGCGCGCCCCAGCCGGGCGACGCCACGGCACCCAGGCGGTCCCGATAACATTTCGATCACGAGAAGCTGTTGGAGGAATCCTCCAAAGTCTGGCCCGGGATCTGGTGGCGTTCCATCACGTCATGCCCGGTCGGGACGCGACAGGGTGGGCAACGTGCTCGTGATCGTCGCGCCCGGACAGGGCTCCCAGTCCCCTGGCTTCCTGAGCTCCTGGCTCGAGCTGCCTGGCTTCCGCGATCGCATGGATTGGCTGTCCGCCGTCGCGGGGATGGACCTGGTCGCCCACGGGACCACCTCCGACGCGGAGACCATCAAGGACACCGCGGTGGCGCAGCCGCTCATCGTGGCCTCCGGGCTGGTCTCGCTGCTGTCGCTGTTCGCCCACCCCGCCGACGGCTTCCGCGCGGTCGGGGCCGGTGGTGGCCACTCGGTCGGAGAGATCACCGCGGCGGCCGCGGCCGGTGTGCTCACCGCCGAGCAGGCGATGGTCTTCGTCCGGGAGCGCGGGCGCGGCATGGCCGAGGCGGCCGCCGCTACCCCCACCGGCATGAGCGCGGTGCTGGGCGGCGACCCCGACGAGGTCACCGCGGCGCTGGAGCGGCACGGGCTCACCCCCGCCAACATCAACGGCGCCGGCCAGGTGGTCGCCGCCGGCACCGTGGAGCAGCTGCAGGCGCTGCGCGAGGACCCACCGCCCCGGGCGCGCGTGATGCCGCTGCCGGTCGCCGGCGCGTTCCACACCCACCACATGGCCCCGGCGGTCGACCGGCTGGCGCGCTACGCCCGGGCCATCTCCACCCACGAGCCGCGGCTGCAGCTGGTCTCCAACGCCGACGGGGCCGTGCTGCAGGGCGGGCGCGAGGTGCTGGGCCGGCTGGTGGCCCAGGTCAGTAACCCGGTGCGCTGGGACCTGTGCCAGCAGACCTTCGCCGACCTGGGCGTGACCGGGCTCATCGAGATCCCGCCGGCCGGCACCCTCGCCGGCCTGGCCAAGCGCGCGCTGCCGGGGGTGGAGGTGCTGGCCCTGAAGACCCCGGACGACCTGGACGCCGCCCACCGCATGATCCGCGAGCACGGCCCGGTCGCCGAGGAGACCGGTGACCCCTCGTGGCGGCTGGTGGTGTCCCCCGTCAAGGGCACCGTCACCGCGCACGTCACCGAGCCCGGCCACCGCGTCGGCCCCGGCGACACGGTCGCCACCATCACCACGCTGCGTGACAGCCACCCGGTCCCGGCCCCGCACGGTGGCCGGCTCATCGAGTGGCTGGTCGAGGACGGCGACCCGGTGAGCCCCGGCCAGCCGCTGCTGCGGCTGCACCCCCAGGAGGACTACCAGTGAGCCCAGCCAGCCAGGCCGGCCAGCCCCGCCCCGCCCTGACCACCACGGAGACGACGCGCCACGCGCGCATCCACGGCATCGGCGGCTACCGTCCCGAGCGGGTGGTCACCAACGAGGAGATCTGCCAGCGGATCGACTCCAGCGACGAGTGGATCCGGCAGCGTTCCGGCATTATCGAGCGGCGGCTGGCGCGGCCGGACGAGTCGGTCATCGACATGTCCGAGCCGGCCGCCCGGGACGCCATCGAGATGGCCGGGATCCGTCCCGAGCAGATCGGCCTGGTGCTGATGGCCACGGTGACCCACCCCTACCAGACGCCTGCCGCCGCCCCGCTGCTCGCGCTGCGGCTCGGGATCCCCGACCCGGCGGCGCTGGACATCTCCGCCGCCTGCGCCGGGTACTGCTACGGCATCTCCATGGCCACGGACATGGTCCGGGCCGGCACGGTCGACTACGCGCTGGTGGTGGGCGTGGAGAAGCTGTCCGACTTCACCGACTTCACCGACCGCGGCACCGCCTTCATCTTCGGCGACGGTGCCGGCGCTGCCGTCGTCGGGCCGGCCGAGGAGCCGGGCGTCGGCCCCACCGTGTGGGGCTCCGACGGCGAGAACTGGGACAAGATCGTCCAGCGCGAGTCCTGGACCGACCTGCGGGACACCCTGGCCGACGGCTCGGCCGGTGAGGACCGCTGGCCCGCGTTCTCGATGCAGGGCCAGGCGGTGTTCCGGTGGGCCGTCTACTCCATGGCCCCGGTCGCGCGCAAGGCGATGGCCGCCGCCGGCGTGACCGCCGAGGACCTGGACGTGTTCATCCCCCACCAGGCCAACATGCGGATCACCGACGCCATGGTCAAGGAGCTCAAGCTGCCCGCCGACGTGGCCGTGGCCCGCGACATCGCCGAGACCGGCAACACCTCGGCCGCCTCCATCCCGCTGGCGGCCGCCCGGATGCTCGCCTCCGGCGAGGCGCGGTCCGGTGACCTGGCGCTGCAGTTCGGGTTCGGCGCCGGGCTGGTCTATGCCGCCCAGGTCGTCGTCCTGCCCTGACAGGTTCCCGAGGCCCGGCGGGTGACCCGGGTCAGCCCACGAAACGCACAGTACAAGGAGCACACCCGATGGCTATGAACGAGCAGGAGATCCTCGAGGGTCTGGCCGAGATCGTCAACGAGGAGACCGGCATCGAGACCGAGGCCGTCCAGATGGACAAGTCCTTCACCGAGGACCTCGACATCGACTCGCTGTCGATGATGACCATCGTGGTCAACGCCGAGGACAAGTTCGGCGTGCGGATCCCGGACGAGGAGGTCAAGAACCTCACCCACGTCCGGGACGCCGTCAGCTACATCAACTCCAACCAGGGCTGACCCGGTCGTCCCCGGCCCGGCCGTGTCGCCGCGTCCGCCGCGGCACCGGGCCGGGGACGACCAGCCGCCCACACCCCCGGGGGGTCACCGCCCCACCACCCCTGACAAGGAGTCCCGATGACCGCCACCCACGACCGCCGCGTCGTCGTCACCGGCCTGGGCACCACGTCCCCGGTCGGCGGCACCGTGCCCGAGACCTGGGAGGCCATCCTGGCCGGCCGTTCCGGCGCCCGGACCCTCCCCGACTCGCTGCTGGCCGGGGAGCACGAGCTGCCGGTGACGTTCGCCGCGACCGTGCACACCCCGCCCGAGGAGGTGCTCAGCAAGGTCGAGGTGCGGCGCAACGACCCCTCCGGGCAGTACGCCCTCATCGCCTCCCGCGAGGCGTGGGCCGACGCCGGGTCCCCCGAGGTGGAGCCGGAGCGGCTGGGCGTCGCGCTGGGATCGGGCATCGGCGGGGTGTGGACTCTGCTCAACCAGTGGGACGTGATGAAGGAGCGAGGACCGCGCCGGGTGTTCCCGCTGACCGTCCCGATGCTGATGCCGAACGGTCCCGCGGCCGCGGTCTCGCTGGACCGGGGGGCGCGGGCCGGGGCGCACACGCCGGTGAGCGCGTGCGCCTCCGGGGCCGAGGGCATCGGGCAGGCGCTGACGATGATCCGTAGCGGCCGCGCCGACGTGGTCGTCGCCGGCGGTACCGAGGCGGCGGTGCACCCGCTGCCGATCGCCGCGTTCGCCGCCATGCAGGCGCTGTCCACCCGCAACGACACGCCGGAGGCCGCCTCGCGGCCCTACGACTCCAGCCGCGACGGCTTCGTGCTCGGCGAGGGCGCGGCCGTGCTGGTGCTGGAGTCGGAGGAGCACGCCCGGGCCCGCGGCGCCCGCATCTACGGTGAGCTCGCCGGCCTCGGGATGAGCGCGGACGCCTACCACATCACCGCCGGGGAGCCCGAGGGCGCGGGCGCGGCCCGGGCGATGCTCGAGGCGGTCAGCGACGCCGGGCTGGCGCCGGAGGACATCGCCCACGTCAACGCGCACGCCACCTCCACCCCCGTCGGTGACCTGGCCGAGTCCAAGGCCATCCACCGCGCGTTCGGGGCGCACGCCACCCGGCTCAACGTCACCGCGACCAAGTCGATGACCGGTCACCTGCTCGGTGCGGCGGGGGCGCTCGAGGCCGTGCTGACGGTGCTCTCCCTCTACCACCGCACGGTGCCGGCCACCATCAACCTGGAGCAGCAGGACCCCGACATCGAGCTGCAGGTCGTCACCGGCCAGGCCGCCACGCTCCCCGACGGCGAGCTGGCCGCGCTGAACAACTCCTTCGGCTTCGGCGGCGCCAACGTCGCCCTCACCTTCCGGACGGTCTGATGAGCAGCCGCGCCCCCAGCCCCGCCTCCGCGCAGGCGACCACCTCCGCCCAGGGCAAGATCCCGCGCGAGCAGGACCCCCGCAACCCGCGGCTGCGGCTGCAGGCGTTCTTCGACGACGGCTCCCTGGAGCTGATCACCCCCGAGGACGACTCCGGCACGCTCGCTGCCGCCGGGACGGTCCGGGGCACGCCGGTGGTCGCCTTCGCCTCCGACGCCACCATCCAGGGCGGTGCGATGGGCGTGGCCGGCTGCGAGGTGATCCTGGCGGCCTACGAGCGGGCGCTGGCCGACGAGGCGCCGGTCGTGGGGCTGTGGCACTCCGGCGGGGCCCGGCTGGCCGAGGGCGTGGTCTCGCTGCACGCGGTCGGGCAGGTCTTCGCGATGATGACCCGTGCCTCTGGCGTGATCCCGCAGATCTCGGTCGTGCTCGGGGCGGCCGCCGGGGGCGCCGCCTACGGGCCGGCGCTCACCGACATCGTCGTGCTGGGTCCGGACGGCCGGGTGTTCGTGACCGGCCCCGACGTGGTGCGCTCGGTCACCGGTGAGGCGGTGGACGCCCTCCGGCTGGGCGGCCCCGAACCGCACGGCCGCCGCTCCGGGGTAGTCCACGTGGTCGCCCAGTCCACCGAGGACGCCCTCGAGCAGGGGCGCGTGTTGTGCACGCTGCTCTCCGACCAGGGCACGCTGGACGTGGCCGCGGTCGCCGACCGCGACCTGGCCGCGACCTTCCCGGAGTCGGCCAAGCGTGCCTACGACGTGCACCCGGCCGTGGAGAACCTGCTGGACGAGGACACCGAGGCGGTCGAGCTGTTCCCCCGGTGGGCGCCCAACATCGTCACCACCCTGGGCCGGTTCGGTGGCCGCACCGTCGGGGTGATCGCCAACAACCCGATGCGGCTGGGTGGCTGCCTGGACTCGGCCTCGGCGGAGAAGGCCGCCCGGTTCGTGCGGATGTGCGACGCATTCGGCGTCCCTCTCATCGTCCTGGTCGACGTGCCCGGCTACCTGCCGGGCGTGGGGCAGGAGTGGGACGGGGTGGTCCGGCGCGGCGCCAAGCTGCTCCACGCCTTCGCCGAGGCGGTGGTCCCCCGGGTCACCCTGATCACCCGCAAGACCTACGGCGGCGCCTACATCGCCATGAACTCCCGGTCGCTGGGGGCCACCAGGGTCTTCGCCTGGCCCACCGCCGAGCTGGCGGTCATGGGACATGTCGCGGCGGTGCGCATCCTGCACCGCCGGCGCCTGGCCGAGGTGCCCGAGGAGGACCGCGCGCGCGTGGAGCGGGAGCTGGCCGAGGAGCACGCCGTCCTCGCCGGCGGGCTGTCCCGTGCTCAGGAGATCGGCGTGGTCGACGAGATCGTCGAGCCGGAGGTCACCCGCTCGGCACTGGCCCGGGCCATCGCGGAGGCACCGCAGCGGCGCGGTCGCCACGGCAACATCCCGCTCTGACCGGACCGCGCTGCCCGCCGGCCGCCCAGCCGGCGTGCAGCCTCGGCCGGTAGCGTCCGGTGACCATGCACATCCTGCGCGTGGCGAACTTCGTGAGCCCGACGTCCGGCGGCATCAAGACGGCGTTGCGGCACTGGGGGCAGAGCTACCAGGAGCACGGCCATCGCGCGACGCTGATCGTGCCGCACACGCCGGACGACGACGGTCCCCCCGTCACGCATGAGGAGCAAGGGCTGGTCCACCGGGTGCCGGCGGCGCCGGTCCCCCGCACCGGCTACTCCCTCATCTGGCACCGGGCCGGGATGCGACGCCTCATCACCGAGCTGGCGCCCGACGTGATCGAGGTCTCGGACCGCACCACCACGCGGTGGCTGGGCCCCTGGGCTCGCTCCCAGGGCATCCCGACCGTGATGGTCAGCCACGAGAACGTCACCGGCATCCTGCAGCGGCGAACCCCCGTCGGGGACCGGCTCGCCGGATGGCTCGCCGACCGGGTCAACCTGCGCAGCGCGGCGGAGTACGACGCGATCGCCTGCCCCTCTGAGTACGCCGCTGAGGAGTTCCGGCGCAACGGCGTCCCCGCCCGGGTGGTGCCGCTCGGGGTGGACCTGGACACGTTCGTCCCCAGCAGCGACCACGGCCGGCTCGCGCCCGACGGCTCCCAGCGGGACCGGAGCGGTCGGCGGCTGCAGCTGGTGCACTGCGGGCGGCTGTCACCGGAGAAGAACCCGTGGATGTCGCTGGCCGCCGTGCGGGTGCTGGCCCAGCGCGGCGTGGACGTCCACCTGACCGTGCTGGGACACGGCCCGCTGCGCAGCACGCTGCTGGAGGTCGCGGACGACCTCCCGGTGACGTTCCACTCCTACATCCACGGCCGGGCCGAGCTGGCGGAGGTGATGGGCCGCGCGGACGCGGCGATCGCGCCGGGCCCGGTGGAGACGTTCGGGCTGGCCGCGCTGGAGGCGCTGGCCTGCGGTGTGCCGGCGGTCTGCCCCGACGAAGGCGCCCTACAGGAGGTCGTCGGCGACGCCGGCGCCGCCACCCCCTCGGAGCCGGAGGCGTTCGCCGACGCGGTGCTGGAGCTCGTCGCCCGTGGCCCGGAGGGACGGGTGCGGGCCCGCCGGCAGGCCGAGCGCTTCACCTGGGACCGGTCGGGGCAGCTGATGCTGCAGCTGCACCAGGAGCTGGTCGGAGCCGGCGGCGCCGCGTGAGCCGCCCGGCCCGGCAGCCGGGGTCGCCGGTGCTGCTCAGCCCACCTTGTGGAGCCACTTGACCGGCGCGCCGTCACCGGCGTGGCGGAACTCCTCCAGCTCGGTGTCCCAGGCCGTCCCCAGGCACCGGTCCAGCTCGGCGGTGAGCACCGCCATGTTGTCGCCCGCCTCGGCCACGGCGGCCCGCAGCCGGTCCTCGTTGATCATCACGTCCCCGTTGGCCGAGATGCGGGCGTGGTGGATGCCCAGCGACGGGGTGTGCGTCCAGCGGGCACCGTCGGCCCCGCGGCTGGGCTCCTCGACGACCTCGTAGCGCAGGCCGTCCCAGCCCCGCATGGCGCTGGCCAGCAGCGCACCGGTCCCGGCCTCGCCGGTCCAGGCGAACTCGGTCCGCACCGTCCCCGGCTGCGCCGGCTGGGCCGTCCAGTCCAAGGACACCCGGGTGTCGAGGACACCCTCGAGCGCCCAGGCGATGTGCGGGCATAGCGCGGTCGGGGTGGAGTGAATAAACACCACCCCGCGGGTCATGACACGCGGCATCACGACGGACATCCGATCCTCCTGTGTGGTGCGAGGGACGTCTTCCCCAACGGCCTCGCCCACCCGTGTCGGGTGTCGCGTCGTGTGACGCGACCTATTGTGCTCTATCGCCACAGGAGTATCAACCGTGACAGCGGCCCGGTGCGGACGACACGCCGTCGCGGCCGTGCCAGGCTGGGGCGGTGGGTAGCAGCAGGGCGGGCCGGTCACGGCCCAATCCCGACCGGCCCGGGGCCCAGCAGTGGGTGCCGTCCGACGGGGGCGTGCCGGCGCTGCGCCGCGCCGCGACGGAGTGCCGCGGCTGCGAGCTGTGGGAGCCGGCCGAGCAGCTGGTCTTCTCCGAGGGCGACCCCGGCGCGGCCGTGGTGCTGGTCGGTGAGCAGCCCGGTGACGTCGAGGACCGGGAGGGCCGGCCGTTCGTCGGCCCGGCCGGGCAGCTGCTGCGCCGCGCCCTCGGGGACGCCGGCCTGACCGAGGAGGAGGTCTACCTCACCAACGCCGTCAAGCACTTCCGGTTCCAGCCCCGCGGCAAGCGCCGGATCCACCAGAAGCCCGACCTGAGCCACCTGGTGGCGTGCCGGCCCTGGCTGGAGGCCGAGCTGGCGGAGGTGGATCCGGCGGTCACGGTGGCGCTCGGTGCCACCGCCGCGCGGCAGGTGCTGGGACGGCAGACCAAGATCGGGGAGAACCGCGGCCGGCTCCTGGACCCTCCCGAGGGCCACGGCAGCGGCCGGGCGCTGGTGACGGCCCACCCCTCCGCGGTGCTGCGGGCGCGGGAGCGCAGGCATGCCGCCTACGAGGAGCTGGTGGCCGACCTGCGGGTGGTGGCCGACCACCTCGCCGCCACCGGCGGCTGACACCTGGCCGGCGCGGGTAGTGGGCCGGCCGGTCAGCCGGGCCGGTCGGTGCGCACGAAGGTGAGGTCGAAGTCCTTGCGCCAGCTGCGGCCGCCGTCCTCCGAGGCCTCCCAGCGCCCCTCGATCCGGTCCGGCGCCACCGCGGCGAGGAACCGCTGGTAGAAGTCGGGGTCCTCGCGGGTCATGCTCCAGCCTCCGTCGCCGAAGGACATCTGGAACAGCCGGGAGACGCCACGATCGTCGTGGTAGAGCGCGGCGTAGCCGTCGCGGGCGTCGCTGTGCCCGATCACCAGCTCGTACCCGGGTCGCCCGTCCAGCTCGGACCGGAACCGGAGGAACGCCTCCCCAAGCCACTCGACGACGGCCCAGCCGGACAGCTCCCGGCCCGCGGGCTCGAGGAACCAGGCGTCGGACAGGGTCAGCGTCCAGTGCCCGACGAGCGCGGGCTCCAGCCGCGCCAGGCTCTCGTTCCGCATCGCTACCTCCGCTCCAGTGGCTCGTGCACGATGCCTGCTGGTGCTGACCGTGCCGCCGCCGGGGACTCATCGGCGCGGGCGTGTTCAGTAGCGTCCGTACAGCTTCATCCTCGGGGGGCCGGCCGTCGGGGTCGAAGACGGTGCGGTAGAGCGGCAGCGCGAGCAGGCGCCGTTCGCCGGCCACTACCTGGTCGGGTCGCCGCGGACCGGCTCCGGCGGACCGCCACCGTCCGAGCGCCTCGTCAGCATGGCGTGCAGGGCGCTCTTCAGCGGCTCGGGCGCGGCTTTGATCAAGGGCAGCGCCTTCACCCGCCAGGAGTGCGAGACCACCCGGTGGTCGCCGTCGAGGAGGGCGTCCACGGCGTCACGGGCCACGTCCGCCGGGTCGTCCTGGGGGCCGGTGCCGGCGCGGGTGTCCTCGATGCCGGCACGGGCGAAGAACTCGGTGTCGGTCGGCCCGGGCAGCAGGGCGGTCACCGTGACGCCGGTGTCCTGCAGCTCATGGCGCAGCGCCTCGGCGAACCAGTACCCGAACGCCTTGGACGCGGCGTAGGTCGCGTACCACGGCCCGGGCATCAGTGCCGCGACGGAGGAGGTGATGAGCACCCGTCCCCGGCCGGACTCCACCATGGCTGGCAGAAGCCGCTTGGCCAGGTGCAGGACGGAGGAGATGTTCAGCTGCACCATCCGCAGGTCTGCCTCGAGGGGGGTCTCGATGAACGGCCCGCCGACGCCGACGCCGGCGTTGAGGGCCAGCACCTCGACCGGGCGGCCGAGCCGCTCCACCTCCGCGACCAGCGCCTCCGCGCCCTCCCCCGTCGCCAGGTCCGCGCGGACCGCGCGCACGTCGCCGCCGGCCGCGGCGAGCTCCAGCCTGGCCGTGTCCAGCTCCGCGTCCTCGGCGCAGAGCAGCAGGTCGTGCCCGTGTCGCTGCAGCTCCCGCGCCAGCTCCAGGCCGATGCCGCTCGAGGCGCCGGTGACCACCGCCAGCGGTCGTGTGGTGTCCTCAGCCATGCTCCGACGGTAGGGCGGGTCAGAGGAAGTCGCGCGGGATGACGGTGCTCCAGCTCTTCGCGACCACGCGCTCCTCGCCCTCGTAGGCGTCCAGCTCGGCGTGCAGGCGGAACGCGGTGGGCGTCGAGGTCAGCACGGTCTTGGTGCGGGTCAGCACCTGCCAGTCGCCACGCTGGAACCCCATCGTCCAGTCGGTCTCCCCCCGCACTGAGTTGAAGTCCGAGCCGGTGAAGGTGTAGCGCTCGTAGGCGCGGCGGGTGACGGCGAGGTCGATGTCGTCCAGGCGCACCACGCCCAGGTCCTTGACCACGTCCAGGGCCCCGGAGAGGTCCACCATGTTGCGGCTGACCCGCCAGTCGTGCTCGCCGGGGTGCAGCTGGGTCACCGAGAGCGGGGGCGCGCCCTCCGGCTCCGGGAAGGCGGGGACGGGCTCGTCGTCCGCGGTGTCCGTGGGCCGCACCGGCAGCACCAGGCCGCTGTCGTTCGGGTACACGGTGAGCTGCACCGGCTCCGGCGGCGGCCAGACGACCGGCCAGTACGAGGTGGAGATCGACAGCCGGATGCGGTGACCCACCGGGAACGACTGCGCCATGCCGTTGAGGGGCACCACGACCGTCTGCCGCTCCCCCGGCTGCAGCCGCTGCGGGGTGTCCGACCCGCTGTGGTGGGTGAGGTTGAAGACCCCGTAGCTGATCCTGGTGGCCTGCCCGTCCGGGGCCACGTCGGACAGCCGCAGCGCCACCATGGCCAGCGGCTTGTCGGCGGAGAAGGTCAGCTCGACGGTCGGCGCGCCGAGCAGCTCCAGCCGCTCGGCCAGCGGGTCGCTGTCGAAGGTCAGCGACCCGCCGTCCTCCTCTCGCTGGTCGTAGGGCAGGTCCGGGGGTGCGTTGTAGGAGCACCACTTGCCGGCGAACTGCCCCACCGAGAGCGGTGACTGCACCGTCAGCTCCGGGCTGTGCTCGTGCTCGTCCGGTGCGGCGATGCGGTGGCGGCCCAGCGGGTACCGGGTCTGCACGATGCGTGGGCTGGGCCAGCTGGGCTCCCCCACCCACCGTCCCGGGCGCTCGTGGTAGGCGGTGGCCGGCGCGACCGTGTCCTGCATCCAGATGGTCAGCATCGGCCCGTCCATGGCGCCGTTGCCCCGCTCGTCCTTGAGCCAGTGGTCCCACCACTGCACCATCTCCTGCAGGAAGCCGATGGCGGGGCCGGGCTGGCCCAGGTGGGGGTACTTGTGGCTCCACGGCCCGATGAGCCCGCGGCGCGGGACGTCCAGGCCCTGCAGCAGCCGGAACACCGAGTTCGAGTACCCGTCGGCCCAGCCGCTGACGGCGAACACGGGACACTCGATGGCGGAGTAGTCCTCGATCACCGACCCGTGCCGCCAGTACTCGTCGCGGCGCTGGTGGCGCAGCCACTCCTCGAGCCAGAGCCCGCTGTGCTCCAGCCGGTCGCGCCACAGTTCCCGCCACCGCTCACCGACGATCGCCGGGTCCGGGGGGCTGGAGTTGTAGGCGAACATCGTGGAGGCCCAGGACAGGTTGTCGCTGAGCAGGCAGCCGCCCATGTAGTGCACGTCGTCGGCGTACCGGTCGTCGGTTGAGCAGACCGTCACGATCGCGCCCAGGCTCGGCGGGCGGCGGGCCGCTACCTGCAGCGCGTTGAAGCCGCCCCAGGAGATCCCCATCATCCCGGTGCGCCCGTTGCACCAGGGCTGCTCGCTCATCCAGGCCAGCACCTCCTCCGCGTCGCGCAGCTCCTGCTCGAGGTACTCGTCGGTGAGCAGCCCCTCGGAGTCGCCGCTGCCCCGCAGGTCGACCCGCAGGCAGGCATAGCCGTGACCGGCCAGGTAGGGGTGGTGGATGGAGTCGCGCTGGGCCGTGAGGTCGCGCTTGCGGTACGGGATGAGCTCCAGGATGCCCGGCACCGGCTCGTCCTCGGCGGAGACCGGTCGCCACAGCCGGCCGGCCAGCCGGGTGCCGTCGGACATCGGGATCCACAGGTGCTCGGTCTCCTCGACCGCGTTCGGCAGTGCGGTGACGGTCCGCATCAGGCTCCTTCCTGCACGTCCTCGATCTCGAAGTCGAGCGCCGCGACGCACCGGTCGTAGCGACGCACCAGCTCGTCCTCGTCCGGTGCGCCCAGGAAGATCTCTGCGAGGACGTAGCTGTAGCTGTCGCCGCCGTACCCGTCGGAGAGCTGGCTGCCCTCCTCGACCGCGACCTGCAAGGTGCTGCCGGGGACCTCCTGCTCGACCTGGGCCACCTGCTCCGGGCTCGGCACCCGGCGGACGAGGCCGTCGGTGAAGTGCCGCAGGTACCACTTGGCCGCGGTGGCGTACGGCCCTTGGCCGCGAGCCAGCTGCGGGTCCCGGTCCAGGGCGAGGTCGAGCAGGACGGCGTGGTTGGGGGCCCCGTCCACCAGCTGGAAAAGCGGCGCGTGCGACTGCGAGTGGCGGGCGTTGACCTCCAGCAGCGAGAGCCGTTCCTGCTCCGGGTCCCAGAAGTACTCGATGTTGAACGTGGTGTTGGCCAGGCCGATGCCGGTGATCACCCGCCGGGAGACGTCGGCCATGTAGTCCCGGACCCGCGCCGGCAGCCGGGAGGGGTACTGGTAGCGCAGGAAGCTGGGCAGGCCGGGGTAGGTGAGGGAGTCGATGACGCCGTAGACCTCGACGCGACCGCCGCGGCTGAAGCCCTCGACGGTGTACTGCTCGCCGGTCGCGGCCTCCTCGACCAGGCAGCCGGTGCCGCCGACGTCGGCGACCTCCGGCGGCAGGTCGAGCATGGCGAGGATGTCGTTGAACGGGTCGCCCAGCCGGTGGATCTCCTCCCGCTCCCGCGCGAGCGCCTCCCGCAGCTGCTCGTCGTCCTCGACGTAGTAGGCGCCCTCGGACTCGGTGGACTCCACGGGCTTGATCCAGGCCGGGTAGGAGACACCGGGGGGCAGGCTGGGGTGCTGGTCAGCGGGGTCGATCAGGCCGAACGCAGGGTGCTCGGTGATGACCTTCTGCTGCTCCAGCCGGCTCCAGTACTTGTGCTCGCACTTGACCACGGCCTCCAGGTCGGCGCTGCGCAGCCCGTACCGCTGACAGAGAATCGGCACCAGCATGTTCACCGGGAAGTCCCAGTAACCGATGATGGCGTCGATGCGGCCCTCGAAGGCCTCCAGCTGCCGGTGGGCCTGGTCGAGCAGGTCCGGCACCGAGACCGAGCCCTCCTGGAGGTCCTCGCGCTCGAGCAGGGTGTGGAAGGTGTACTCGTCTGCTCCTGGCAGGGCGCGCAGCGTCTCCAGGTTGAGGTCATCCAGGCCGACCACGAAGATGTTCCGCGTCATGTTGGCCCCCTCTCGCCGGGCATGACGATCATCGCAGCCGGGCCACCGCGCGGTCGAGCCCTCGTTTCACCCACGCACGACGACACGGTGGGCCAGGGGCGCGTGCTCCCGCGACCGACGCATTGTGAGTACAGGCCCAGGTCGGGGTGCGCTCTGAGCGCGTCTTCGCCCACACCAATCGTGCTTGTCACCGACGAGGAGTCCGCTTCGTCCGGAGCAGCGCAAGCCGCTGGTGCAGATATCTGGGACCGACATTCGAGCTGATCGGGTCAGCGTTGCCGGTGCTTGTCCTGCCACCGCGTGGGGTCGTCTTCGAGGCTTGCTCGGTCCCAGTTGCCGCGCTCCGCGGCGGCCTCGTAGGTGCTGTGCAGGAACTCCAGCAGCGCCTGGTCAGGATCCTCGGCCGTGCGCACCGCCTCGTAGGGGAGCAGGAACTGGCCGTTCTCGGTGCTGTAGTAGGCAGCCTCAGGTCCGACCTGGTAGTCGGCGAACCCGTCCGGTTCGGGTAGGCGTAGGCGTAGAAGGCACCCTCCTCTCCTCCCCCGGGCCAGAAGCCGCAGCTGCTCAGCTCACAGGAGTAGCCCTCTACCATCACCCAGTCCCCGCAGTTGGGGGCTCCGCCGGGATGTTCGGGCGCCGGGCGCCCCGAGAATCGGGTGCAGGCCAGGTCCATCGCGCCCCAGAAGAAGTGCACCGGGCTGACCTTGCCGACGAAATGGGACCGAAATTCGCCGAACACCCGGTGGGCCTGGGTCAACTGCCCCCAGAACAGTTGCGCAGCCTCGGGGTCGTAGGAGATGTGCTCCGTGTCCTCGGCGAACGAGATCGCCGGGTCGACCTCGTTGGGGCGGTCCTGGATCTCGACCTGGGCGCCCAGCCCACTCAGCGCCGACAGAGTTTCTGGTGGAACTGGGCCACCGACTTCGGCTCGAGCCGGATGGTTTCGGCGCCTCCGTCGCTGCTGCGGATGACCAGCTGGTGGTCGACAATTCGAACTCAAGGTCGAAGAGGCCTTCGCCGTTGGGGATGCTGCCGGTGGTCAGGCCCCGCGGGGTGACGTACAGCGTGACCTGCCACCAGTGGTTGACCAGCGGTGCCTGCGACAGCCGGATCTTGCCGACGATCTGGGTCCACATGTGCAGGGTGTCGCGAGTTGCGGTCCAGTCCTCGACCCGCAGCCGGGGCCACCCCCTCCGGCCGCGGCGTCTTCCCTCGTCATGCTCGCTCCTCCCGGTTGGCGGTTCGTCTCAGCGGTGCTCGGGGTTGGCCTGGCCAGGTGCGCAGCCGACGTCCCACTCATCGCGGCGGTTCCCGTACGCCGGACGCCGCCGGCTTCCTTTAGCAGCGACGCAAAGTGCATCAGGTTGTAGGGCATGAAGGCGGTGTTGCGGTTGGCTGCTCACCTACCCGATCGCGGCGCCGACCGCGGTCCCGACAGCGATGCCGAGCGCCGTGCCGATGGTCGCTGTTGTCACCGCATGTGCGACCGCCATGGCCCTGCGGGTAGATCGGGTGCCGCCGACAACGGCGAGCACGGCTGAATCGCGATGGCCCTCGGCCAGGGTCAGCGCGGTGCCGCCAGCGCCAGGAGTGAGAAGGACCCGACTAGGACGGCCATCACGCTTCCGCCTGGCGGGGCCTTGAACCCGCGACCGACGGATTATGAGACGGAGCCGGTACGGAACCTCGTCGGAGCACCGTACGCCACCGGGTGCCGAGGTCGTCCGCCTTCAGCACGTCGTGGTGCAGATCAGCTTGGAACGGCGGTTCGCCCCGGAGGTCGACGGACCACGCCGACGAGGCGCGGTCGGAGGGGTTCTGGAGGGGATTTCTCGGCACGTCGCCCGTTCTCCCGCAAAGGGCGGAGCCGCGACGTGTACCCTGGCTGGCCAGGGATGTCGCCACGACGAAAAAGACCGGCGAAAGAGGGGAAGGACTCGCAGATGAGGTACGAGTTGGGGGAGGTCTTCAACGAGGCGGGCCTACCAGAAGTGACTTACGTAGCCCCCAGCATCGGTCAGCAGCTCAAGGGGTCGCTGGCCACCAAAGGCAAGCACGTCACCCTCGTTGGCCCGTCTGGTAGTGGCAAATCGACGGTCGCGACCCGCACGCTCGCGTCCCTTGGATTCGCTGACGACGACATCCTGCGTCTCAACGGTCGCAACTACGCACAAGCAAGCACGATAACTGAGATCTTCGGACAGATCTTTGGAGTCGCGCCAACCATGGAAGAAATTGAACCGTGGTTGAAGGTGTATAAGATCATTTTCGTCGACGACGTACATCACTTGAGCACGAACGCCAGAAATGAACTTGCCTCTCGACTCAAGATTTGGCACGAGATGGGTATCAGGTTCTTCTTAGTTGGCATCGCGAAGACAAGTGAGGCCATCCTCGGCCAGGACCCCGAGTTGGCGATCCGTAACGACGCCTGGCACCTAGATCGACAAACAAACGAGTTTATGTTCGAGCTGCTGGCGAAAGGCGAAGAGGCTCTTAACATAGAGTTCTCCGACGACGCTAGGAAGACGGCCACGGCTGCCGCTCAAGGATCTCCTTCGATCTTCCAGGCGATATGCCGTATCGCGTGCGTTGAGGCGGATGTGTTTGCTACTGTGCCGGAGAAGGTTTCCATTGACGTCGACCTACCCCTCATTCGAAGTTCCGTGGTACGTCAGTATGACGGCCGATATCTGACGAAGATCGTGAGCCTAGCGCGAGGGAGACGACAGGCTCGGTCCGTTCACGATACGTATTACTCGATCGTCGAGCAGATAGCAAGGAGCGGCAAGCAGCAAATATCGCAAGACGAGTTGTATCACAAGATTGTCGGCAGCGCAGATGCACGAAACAAGGGCAGGGCGCGAAATAGTTTTTACCGCGCCGTGAAGGCGCTGCCGGTGGTCATCGATGAGAATAATCTCAGCGACGTTCTGATCTTCGAGAATGGCACTCTGAGTATTGACGATCCGGTCTTTCGTTTCTACCTAGACCATCTAGATTTCTCTCGCGTCCGCTCCCAGGTGAATGTGCGTCGTCTTGGCTATGAGTATGACGTGGCCGTCTCTTTCGCTGGTACTGACAGGGCCGTGGTATCTCAGTTGGTGGAGAAGCTCCTTGAGCGCGGCCTGGAGGTGTTCTACGACTTCGATGAGCAGGCGATGCTGTGGGGTAAAGATCTACGCAAGGAACTTGCTCGCGTGTATGGCCAAGACGCGCAATACATGGTGGTATGTCTGTCCGAGGCCTACCCCGAAAAAGACTGGCCATCCTTTGAATTTGAGATTGGCAAGAATGCGGGCCAGAAGCGTACCGAAGACTACTTGCTCCCTCTTGTTGTAGGCGACGAGCGCCCGGCAATCATCGGTCTCCCTGCATCCGTTGGCCACATCAGTTTGTCTGATCATTCATTGGATGACGTTGCGGAACTCATCCAGGAAAAACTCAGCTCGCTTCCCCCGATCCGGCCAGAAGTGGAAACAGATCAAGCAGAAGCGGGAGTCACCGTCACTCCGGACGGGGTCGAGATACTGGAGCTGGACCCAGGTGCCGAGGAGACCGACAAGTAGGCCTGCATTCGTGCCGTCTCGACGCTGTGGTCGCTGGGGTCGAGGTGCGAGTAGATGGTGTTCGTCGTGGTGATGGACGTGTGACCCATCCACCGGCTCACCTTGTACGGCTCCACCCCATCCGCGAGCAGCATGGAGGCCCAGGTGTGGCGCAGGTCGTGGAACCACACGTCTCCTAGCTCCGCGCGGTCCAACGCGGGGCGGAAGTTGCGGCGGTAGAACGACCCCTGGCCCCACTGCCGCCCCCAGTCCAACGTGCGGGCACCGGGAGTGCGTCCCGGTCACAAAGCCGCGTCGGGGTCGGCGCGGTGCGGGTGCTCATTGAGGTAAGCGCGCAAGTCGTCCACGAGCGCGTCAACCAGCAGCGGCACCTTGCGGCGGGACCGGGCGGACTTGGGGTGCCGGTGACCCGCTCGCCGTTGATGCGCTCCCGGGTGACCTCCACGGCTACCTCGCGGCAGAGCAGGTTCACGTCTTTGATGAGGAGGCCTGCCACCTCCCCAGCGCGGAGGCCGGTGTACGCCGCGAAGCGGACGATCAGCCCGTACGGGTGGAAGTAGTCCAACTCGCCGGCCAGTCGCTCCACCTTCAGCCGGGGTTAGGAACCGGGCCTCGTACTTCTCCAGCCGGGGGAGCACCGTCCCGGTACAGGGTTCGGGGCGACGTGCTTGTGCTGCACGGCGTACTTCATGGCCTTAGTGAGCGCGACGAACACCTTGCGGACGGTCGAGGGGGAGCACCGGGGCGAACCGGCGTACAACGCCGCACCATCTCGATGAGTGCGGCGGTGCAAGCCATCGGTCTCAGCAGGTGTGGCCCTGCTTGTCCACCAGGACAGCGCGGCAGTGAGGGCACGACGTCCACCCAAAGGCGGCGGGATCAGCGGCTCCCGGGGACGGGACGGCCACCTTCTCGGGAGCTGCGAGCGCGGCGATCACGCCGGGGCGCTGCTTCAAGACTCGGCTGTGGATGGGCACCTCGTCGGGCGCGTCTACACCCTCGTCCCTGAGGACCCTCGCGCAGCGGTTGAAGTTGCTGGGGTTGTAGTCGGCCGACTTGGGGTTCGCCGAGAACACCACCCGCAATCCGGGCTTCTCGCCGTGTTCATCGGTGAAGCGCGAGTCGTTCGTGGTGACGTGGATCGCGTTCTGGTTCTTGTCCCACCAGACGTTCATCTTGACGTCGGTATAGCCACTCATAGCGGTTCCTCTCTATGGGACGACCCCCTCTATGGGGCCGGCAGCTCCGGGCTGCACGTACAAACTACCGCTCGCCCTTCTACGACCGCCAGCCCTTGTCAGGCAAGGTGTAACGGAACCGGATCGGTAGGAGGTCCGCAGCGTGGGCGGTCCAAGTCTGGAGAACGCGACCATGTCCTCCGAAAGCAGTCACCGATCCGTCGGAGTTCCGCTCGTATTCCACACCTTCGGCGACGTAGAGGGCGGTGGGTTGGTGGTCTCGTGAGTTGGCCACCTCGTTGTGTGTCAGCTCAACGTGGGTCGCCCCGTCCGCAGATGTTCCCTTGACCTCAACGCGGAGCTCGACGCCGCCCTTTGTGGCAACGAGGTCATACGAGTGCGTGGTCCCTACGTCCTGGATGTCCGCCGGTGCATAACCTTCGCTGACCAACCATTCGACCGCGAGGTCCACGGCCCGCCGCTCGATAGCGCGCCGGGTAGCGACGTCCAGCATGTATCCCGCGTTCTTGACGCTGCGGGTCTTCTTCACAGGTCGCGGTGCTGCGCGCCCTCCGCCCGCCGCCGGTGCATGCTCGTCGAAGAGGTCAAGTGCGTCGAAGACAGCGAGCACCTCGCGTGGCATCTTCACGAAGTAGGTCTGCTGGGCACGCAACTCGCGCTTGTCGCTGAACTGGAACGGAAAGTACAGATTTCCCGGATAGACCGTTTCGAGCTCCTGCTTCACCTGCCTCAGAGCTATCTCTGCTGCGCGGACTTCGCTGATGGTGACCGGGTCGGTCAGAGGGGTGTAATCCTGCAGCGGCATCATCCAAGCAGGTCGGCTATTTGTTGAGCCCTTGGCGCGGCCGACAGTCCCGCGAGCCTGCCAGCTGATGGTCGTGTACTCGTAGACACCAGTCGCCCGCGACCACCCCGCGATACCAGGTTCGTCGTGCAGTGACTTGTGCCAGTGTAGGACGATGTCCCCAGGTGCCACCCGCGTTATGAGTTCGTACCCCCAGTACGGTTGACCGCCCTGCTGTGTCTGCGGCGCATACAGATTGTTCCCGACGTCGGATCGATCCGTGATCTCCATCCAGAAGCGCTGGTCAGAGTCGTTGGCCCACCACTCGTTGATCTCCACACGAGCGAGTATGCCCGGCCCACCGCAGGAGGGGTTCGGAGGGGTTCGCTCGCTGGGAGGAGAGGAGAGGGGCACCCGGACCTAAGTCGGATGCCCCTCTACCTGCGATAACGCGAGGTCGGCCAGCAGGGGCTTGAAACCCTGGACCGACGGATTCATGAGTCCACGCCGACGGGTTGCAGGAGTCTGCCTAGGGCCGATTCGCGCTCAGCGACCAGCCACTGAACCGCTCCTGAACGGTCCCGTTGCGCTACGTTCTGAGGCTCGGCGTAGCAAACCGTTAGCAAGCCCGGCTGGTCCGCGGGCCTAGCGGACTCCGGCGTCCACGCAGTGCCTTGGGCCCTGAGTGCCTCCGCCTGTGCAGGCCCCGACACCCAGCCCAGTCCGTTTTCACGGATCTGCCGAGAGTCGGACGTCTTCAGCCTCCGATGAATGCGAACCCTCGAGCCGTCTCCTGAGAGGTGCACACGCTTGCCTATGAGCCCCCGTTGATCGCCGCTCCCTCCGCCGCAGACGGTTGTGGCAGCGTGCGCGGCGTTGCGGGGGAAGCCCCCCAGCGCGGGCTCGCGACCGAGCGACGGACCAAAGTTCAACCCTCAACGACGAGGCCAGCGGTCTCCCCAACTGGCGAGCGCGGGGTCACCTGCTGCGCTATACATGGGTAATGACGTCGATGCGCGTACAGATGGGCCACGTTGAGGGCATGCCGACTCATGAAGCGCTGTCTCTGGCGGGGGACTGGACTCCCAATTGGCGTGCATTCGACGTCGATTCGCGAGCCCCACTTGGTTACTTATGGGCCATGTACGAGGACGCTGTACGGCCCAAACTTTCGGACTGGTATGAACCATACCCCGCTGGACCGATTATCCGGCAGGCAGACGACGTGCTGTGGCTGCCATACTCGTCCATCTGCGCACCGGCGGGCGAACTCCGTTGGAATACGCCCTGGGACAGGATCCGAGTAGCTGAGTTGACGCAGCTATATCCACGGCGTCTAGACACGCTGCAGTACGTGCGGATTGCATGGGCCACGGTTCCCCAAATCGGTGACGGAGATGGGCTCCCTTGGGAGTACCTCCTGCAGATATGGCAAGACTTGGAGCCCTGGGTGCAAACGGTCCTGGCTGGCACCGGAGCAGCCCTAACACTGAGAGACGGAGCACAACTCACGGTCGATGCCGCCCGCAAACTAAGCCGTGGGTTTGGCGCAGTGGAACGCAAGTGGCGGGGTTGGCGTCGGCGTGGTGTGGATTCTGCCCAAGTGCAAGGAGTCCTTGCCGACGAAAGCCTGGACGACTCAGTAAAGGCAGAATTGCTTGGGCTCGCGCAAGACGAGATTGAGGGACTGAGCGAGGTATTCGATCCCAGCGAGACGCCCAGCGGGCTCTATGCTGGCATCTGGGCTCATCTCAGCGACCATCCGCCGAACGAACCCTACGCGCTGGACGAACGCCTATACAAGTGCGTCTGCAGGAAGAGCCAGTGCGACGCCGAGGCCGCCATAATCGCTATCCCCACTGGCGTCAAGATCGGTCTCACCTTTGCCAACGACCATTTCGTGCTCGGACGAGAAGCCCTCGACGCACTCCTCGAAGCCAAGGGAAAGTATCCCGCGGGACCACACTCCCAGGAGAATCCGTGAAGGAAGTCGAGCGTCATGAGCCTGCAGGCCGACGTTCCGGACCGCGTGACGGTTAGGTTGCCCCGAAGAGGACATGCCGCCTACGGCCCTCGAATGATCAACTAAGGTGCCTCAGTGAGACGCTGGCGTCTCCGGGTGGAGTGGTGGAGGCCCGGCTCTGACCGTCGGGGACACTCCTGTGGTGCCTGTCCGAGTGGCTTGCATGCGAGCTGTCCACGATGGTCAGCAGTCGGGTCGGCCGGTCTGACGTGATAGGAACTTGTGGTCGCTCCCTCGACTGAGGTGTGTCCGCCGGCAAACCCGACCTTGTCTGCTGCATGAGAGGAGACGCCATCCGTGAGGAGGTGGGGCTGGTGCCGCCGAAGCTGATGGCCCAGCGGTTGGCAGGGGTTGCGGTCGGCCACAGTAGTAGCCCGGCAGCGTCGCAATCTTCCCCGGGAGCTAATCGAGCGGATCGCCGCCGGCGCGAAGCGAAACAACCAGCTGGGGAAGGAAGCACCGCTGCGGTGCCCCCGTTGGTGCCGACGCTGTTGGCGCTGACTGACCGGCGTCGGCCCGTTGACCGCGGCCAAGCTCGTCGGCGAGGTCGCCGGCATCACCCGGTTCCGCACTTCCGACCAGCTGGCCAACCTGGCGGGCACCGCCTGCATCCCTGTCTGGACCGGCAACAACGCCAGGCGTCCCCTCAACCGGAGCGGCAACCGGCAGCTCAACGCTGCCCTGCACCGGATCGCGGTTACCCGAAATCCGGAGCCTTACCCCGGCCGAGCGAACGGCTCAACCAACACCGCAACGCCAAACCGACACACTTCGGGTCCTGAAACGGCGCCTGGCCGACGTCGTGTTCCACGCTATGCACCACGACCACTACACCCACCACACCGCAGCACCACTCCTGCCAACAGCCGCGGTTGACATCGGAGATACTGATGAATGAGCGACCGGATGAACGCTTCGCCCGCCTTGTTATCAAACAGGCATTGGGTTGTGTCGTCACCCGGTACGAGGACGGAAAGGCCGACTCGCAGGTTGATGCGCAGATCATGCTGCCAAGGGGCCCGGCCGGCCTCGAGGTGGTCGCCGACTACGATCCGATCACCTTGAAACAGTGGAGCGCCCTGGGACGTATCGAGCACAAGGTCTACGTCCCCGGTCTTGGGAGACGATGGCTGCTCTTTATAGGGCACGACGCTAACGTCAAGCGGCTACGCGCCGAGCTGCCGGGGCTCATGATGCGGTGGGAGATGGGGGAGCTAGCCGCGCCGCCCCGACGAAGAGTTCCATGCCAACTTGAACAGTTGGGGGTTGCGGCTGCTCACCCAATCGATGATGAGCACTCAGGTGTGATCCATCTCAACAGTGTTGGGTGGTCGGACAATGCAGACAGCCCCTCCCTGGGGCGCATGGGTGGAAGGCATGCTAACTCGCCACGACGACGTGGCCAAGAAGCTAAGGGTTCATCCCACTCCGGAGGGCCATGCTTTTATTTGGGCGACGATGAGCACTGAGTACGCGGTACAATTCTGTCTTGAGGACCGTGGGCAGGGAGTACCTAACGATGTCCCCAATTTGCCTGGCGGGGTCACGCACGTCTGGGTGGGCGGTTTGATGAGTTCCCAGGGCGTCCTGGCGTGGTTCCCCGACCGCGGATGGTGGCGTACTCCTTGGAAGTGGCCGGCTGCACGGAGTAAACTTCCCTAACGAACTGTGAATCCTGCCGACGCCGACTGATGTTCAAGGATGTGGCCACATGCGCCCTGCCTTCGAGGGCCGCGTAACTAGCCCTCGCAATGTCCGGAGATGCCGCGACGCGCGTGTCTTGAGTTGCTGCTCACGCTTCAGTGCGCGCGACGTACAGGCTCTCCGCAACAACGGACAGGATGTGTGCCAGCTCGGCGGTATCACGAGGGCCGTAGATCATGGACTCGGTGCCGAAATCCGCGTGCTGGTGCGGCTCTGCCCAGCGCAGACGGACCAACTCTTTCCCCTCGAGCCGTGGGCAGCACCAGGTGCACGCTATTGTGCTAAACCCCGTGAAGATGTACTGGCTGCGGGCAAATACCTGGTGCAAGGGACGCCTGAGGCTCAACATCCTCCGGCAGGTCGGTCAGGAAGACCGCCCGCGACGAGGCGGGTGACACCTGTAGGTTGGAGGGGTGCAGCAAGCCCAGCGGCCAGAGAGTAGGGATGCGTTGGTCACACCCAGGGATTTTCGAGAGAACGCGGCCGCGAACGCGGTCGCCGAGCATCTTACTGCTGTCTTGGGTAGCGCAGTGAAGCCCCGAAAGTGGGATGACGGCAGCGCACCTGCAATGCATGATTTCTATATCGAGGGCGGAATTCACAAAATCGCGCTCGAGGTGACAACACTTGCCGACGGTGAGCGCGTCGGCCGAGACATCCGCTGGGAGCGAGAGGCGCCCGAAGGACGCGTCAAGGTCGCAGGCCTGAGCGGTTGTTGGGTGGCGCTTCACGACGGGGATGCGGAGGCGGGCGATGTCATTGCGACGATCCGGGCCCAGCTGCCTCGACTTCAAGCCCTCGGGCTCACGCGACTCGACACGAGGGCATGGCAAGAGCACGCGCTTGCTCCTAGCATTCTCCGCCCAGCGTGGTATGAAGCGTCACGTGCCTTGAATCTTATGGGCGTTATAGAGGTGAGCAGCGTCACCGATGCATCACAAGCGCTGCTCGACGAGTATGGTGGCGAGGTTCATGTTGCTCGCGGCTTCGGAACTACCCGTCCTATTGATCGGAACTTCCCGGTGGGCGTCATCCATGAACAGCTTCGCGACCCCCGACACCACGCCTCCGATGTGGAGAAACTTCTCGCAGTCAGTGATGCGACGGCCAAGCACCTCTGGATGTGGGTTGAGCTCACCGAAGGGTTCGCGATCATCCGCTCGTTAGAGGAATCGCTCCCCGATGTCGACGTCGATGCCGAAGGCATCGACGGGGTGTGGTTGGGCCGGAGCCCTACACCAAGCATCCTCGCTGGTTACGTGTGGTTGCGCGGAGCGGGGTGGGGTGCGTTCTCAACTGCTCGCAACGGAGTAGTTGACGCCTGACGGCGCCACACACCTCTTGCATTGTCGGCCTGCTTTTCGTCCGTACGAAATGTCTAGGCTGGTCACTGTGAGCATCACGGAGTGCCTGCGGTGCGGCGCGCCGGTGCTGCAGTCCAGCCGCGGCCGGCCGGCCCGCTGGTGCTCTCAGAAGTGCCGCCGCGCGGCGTATGAGGAACGCCGGGCCGCGGCCAACGGGGCCGTCGCTGTCCGCGTCATCCGCGAAAGCGAACCCGCACCGCAGTTGAGCCTGGTTGACCACGTGACCGCCGTGCTGGCCTCCCCCGCGGCCTGCCGCCGGGTGCTGCGCGAGCTGACCGGCCTGGCCGGCTCGGGACAGCTGTGGGACCCCCGCCGGTCCGGGGTACCCGAGGCCGCCGGCCAGCTGGCCCGCGCGCTGGCCGGCCGGCTCCGCCGCTGACCACACACCAGGCCAGCATTCCCCCGCGTCTCCCTCGCTGACCTCAGCGGCGCAACGTTCCCCTCCCAGCCCGAGCCCCCACCCCGCGGTCCAGGAGCGGGTCCTCGGCTTTGGCGTGAGGGCCAGCAGCACACCGGACGACTTAGGGGTTGGCAGGACGAACTCGTCCCGACCACGACTACGGCCGGTCGCCGACCGTGGCCAGGCATCAGGAGGAACCATGAGCACCCAGCCCCCAAGGATCGAGGAGCGGCTGACCTGCACCGTGCCCGAGGCCGCACGGCTGCTCGGCATCGGCCGCGACGCGGCCTACCGCGCCGCCACCACCGGCACCCTGCCCACCCTGCGCCTGGGCCGGCGCCTGGTCGTGCCCGTCCCCAAGCTGCTGGCCCTGCTCGGCGCCACCACCCCGACCACCGGCATGGGCGGCACCGACGCGAGTCCCGGCGAGGGCATCCACCACTGAGGCACCAGACCGCGAAGTGTCCACAGGGCCGAGCAGGGGCCCTGTCGAGCCAGACGTCGCGGGGCTAGGTTGCCGAACCGCGGGGGAAGGAGGCACGTCATGGGTCAGCGCCGGATGCGTGACGGCATCATCCAACGCGGGAGAACCTGGTCCTACGTCATCCGCGAACCCGACCCGGCCACCGGCACCACCCGGCCCCGGTGGGTCGGCGGGTTCCCCACCCGCACCGCGGCCAAGAAGGCCCGGGATGCCGCCCGGCACGCCAGCCACCGCGGCACCTACGTCACCCCGCAGGACTTGACCGTCGGCCAGTGGCTGGACACCTGGATCGAGACCCACGCGGTCTCCCTGAAGCCCTCCACGGCGAACTCCTACCGGGGCAACATCGAGCGCTACCTCAAATCCCAGCTCGGGCACGAACGCCTCCAGGTCCTCTCGCCCTCGCGGCTGTCGCTGACCTTCCGCCAGCTCTATGAGACCGGCGGCAAGGACGGCGCCCCACTGTCCCCACGCACCGTCGAGTTCGCCCGAGCCATCCTGCGCAAGGCCCTCGACGACGCCGTCCTCGACCGGCTGCTGGAAGTCAACCCCGTCGTCGGCACCAAACGCCCCCGGGCCATCAAGCCGCAGCACAAGGTCTGGACCCCTGAGCAGCTGCGCGCCTTCATCGCCCACGTCACCGCCACCGGTGACCGGTTCGCGCCGCTGTGGGTCCTCGCAGCCGGAACCGGCATGCGCCGCGGCGAGCTCCTCACCCTGCGGTGGGGCGACATCGACCTCGACGCCGGCGTCGTCTCCGTCGAACGCTCCGTCACCCAGATCGGCCGGGAGCTTCACTACTCCCGGCCAAAGAACCACGAACGGCGCACGGTGGCGGTCGACACCCACGTCGCCGCCGCGCTGCAGGCCTGGCGCACGCAGCAGTCGGCCGAGCAGCGGCAGTGGGGCGACGCCTACGCGAACCCGGACAACCTGGTGTTCACGTGGGAGAACGGCTCCCCGGTGCCGGGCGACTACGCCACCAGGCGGTTCGTGCGCGCCCAGGCAGGGGCGGACCTGCCACGGATCACGCTGCACGAGCTGCGCCACACCCACGCCAGCATCCTGCTGGGCCAGGGCGTGCCGGTCCACGTCGTCAGCGCCCGACTGGGCCACAAGGACGCCAGCGTGACCCTGAACGTCTACGCCCACCACATCCCCGAGGACCACACCCGGGTGCTGGACGTGTTCACCACCGCCGTCTGGGGCGCCTGAGCGGCAACGCCGACCGCCGTGGCCGCACAGCGCCGCGCGCAGCGACACGACCCCGCGCTGGCGTTAGCAATCCGTTAGCAAGCCCAGGCGGCTGGAAGCCGTCCAGACCAGCCACAAGCGACTGACCTGCGACAACGCGGTGGGCCAGGCGGGGCTTGAACCCGCGACCGACGGATTATGAGTCCGCTGCTCTGACCGGCTGAGCTACTGGCCCCGTGCGGGGACCAAGTTTTGCACAGCAGGTCAGCCCAGCTGACCCCGCACCGCTCCGGCCGGGAACGCCACCGAGTGCACGTTCACGTAGTACTCATCCGGGTTGCTCACGATGTCCACCAGCAGGGCGCGGTCCGCGTCGGCGCACCCGCTCGACATCCCGTCCGTGGGCGCGTCCAGCGGGACGACGACCGGACCGGCCACGGTCGGGTCACCCACATGGATGTGTGCGGCGGTGACCTGCTCGACGTCGGTCACTTCGAGCGTGTAGCAGACCCGCTGCAGGCCGGGATTGAGGTGCACGGTGGCCGTCCCCGTCCCGTCCGGGTCACCCGGGCCGGGCACCTCCGCGGCCCCCCTCAGCTCCGTAGTGATCGTCTTGCCTGCGTGGTCGGGCGCGGCGTGGAGCGGGCCGGGGACGAGCGGGGCGGCGAGCAGCGTGCCTGCGGTGACGGCGAGCAGGCGGCGAGCGGTGCGCGACATGAGAAACCTCCACGTCCAGGGGTCGATGGTGTGAGTGCCTCACACAGCGGGGATACGGCCAGTTGCTCCCCGGACGCTTGGACCGCTCGCCGGCTGTCTCACCACGGAGACAGAACCGACCACGGAAAAGGTCCCCGGGTCGATGACCCAGGGACCTTGCTGCTCCCCCGACTGGATTCGAACCAGTAACCTGCCGGTTAACAGCCGGCTGCTCTGCCAATTGAGCTACAGGGGACTGGCCGCGACAAGCGCGGCGAGGTGACGATACCAAACCGCCGAGGCCACTCACGAATCGGCGGACCCGGCGCTGGGCAGCTCCGGCGGCAGCCCGACCTGGTCGCGCAGCTCGCGGCGCACCTCGGCGACGGCCCGCGCCAGCGCGGGGTCGTCCCCCCTGGTGGTGGCGCCCAGCAGCACCTGCTCGTGCAGCTCCCGGGTGCGCAGGTCCTTGCGGATCACGACGCGCACCCGGCGCCCGCTGCCGAGGTCGACGCTACGAGTCAGCACCACGCTGGCTTGCACCCGCTCCCGGAACGCCTCGGGCACCCGGCCGGGGCCGGTCCGGCTCCACAACCGCCAGGCCAGCGCGGCGCCCTGACCGACCCAGCTGACCGTCAGCGTCCCGGTGTGGGGATCCCACCCGCCGGCGTCCACGTCCCGCCAGGGCCGGTCCACGACCCGGGCCGACTCCCCGAAGGCCGCCGGGTCCACGACGACCAGCCGCCACGGCGTGACCAGCACCCAGTGCCCGGTGTGGTCGTCCTGGGCCCCGGCGAGCACCTTCTGGCCGCGCTCCAGCGCCGCCGCCCGGGACACCGGGTCGGGGACCTCGGGCACCCCCGGGGCCGGGGGTTCACCGCGACCCTCCGGCGCGCTGCGGCTACGCCTCCTGCGCCATGCGGGACTCACTGGCTCACTCCGTCCTGGCCCGCAGCCGGGCCCGCTCGCGGTGCAGCGCGGTCAGCTCCTCGCTCAGCCGCCGCGCCTCCGGGTCCTCCGCGCCGCAGCGGCGCAGCGCGCTCATCGCGTCGGCGATGCGCTGGCTCAGCCCGGTCTCCAGCACCCGCACCACCAGCGACTCCACGTAGCGGCGGGGCGGCCGGCCGGTCTCCCGCTCCAGCGTCACCGGCAAATTGGCGACCGCCAGCTCGTGCACCCAGCGTCGGGCCGGCTCCGGGCTGTGCTGGGCCACCGACTCGGTCCAGGACCGGTGGCTGCCGTTCGAGCCCGCCGCGCCGGCCTGCCGCACCGCCTGCCACAGCGCCCGGTGCACCGGAGCCCGCAGCCCCTGCGGCGCGATCGCCACGACGTCCTCCCCCGGCAGCATCGAGGGGTACTGCAGCGCCACCTGCAGCAGCTGCCGTTCCGCCTGCACCACCGGGTCGCGCAGGTCCGGCGGGGGCAGCGGGGCCGGCTCGGGTCCGGCCCCCGCTGGCGGTCCCGCCGCGTCGGCCCCCGCACGGACACCCTGCTGCCGGTGCTCGGCACGCGGCCGGGACGCCGCGCGGCGCACCTCCTGGCCCAGCTGCTCGACGTCCACGCCCAGCCACCCGGCGACGGTACGGGTGTACTCCGGCCGCAGCGAGGAGTCCCGGATGCCGGCGATGATGGGCGCGACCGCGCGCATCGCCTGCACCCGTTCCTCGGCCCGGGAGAGCTCGAACGGCCGGATGGTGGTGCGCACCGCGAACTCGAACATCGGCACCGCGGAGTCGATGAGCTCCAGCACCGCGGCGTCGCCGGCCGACTGCCGCAGCTCGTTCGGGTCCTGCCCGGCCGGCGCCACCGCCACGAAGCACTGCGAGGCCCACCGCTGGTCCTGCTCGAAGGCCCGCATCGCGGCCTTCTGCCCGGCCTCGTCCCCGTCGAAGGTGAAGATCACCCGGGCGGGCCTGCCGCCGGCCTCGTCGCGCAGGATGCGGCGCAGCGTGGTGATGTGGTCCGGCCCGAAGGCGGTGCCACAGGTCGCGACCGCGTTCTCCACCCCGGCCAGGTGGCAGGCCATCACGTCGGTGTAGCCCTCCACGACGACCGCACGGCGGGTGCTGGCCATCGCCTTCTTGGCCAGGTCCAGGCCGTAGAGCACCGAGGTCTTCTTGTAGACCGGCGTCTCGGAGGTGTTGAGGTACTTGGCCTGGACGCGGTCGTCGTCGAACAGCCGGCGCGCGCCGAAGCCCACGGTGTCACCGGTGATGTCGCGGATCGGCCACATCACCCGGCCCCGGAACCGGTCGTACAGCCCCCGGCTGCTCCGGCCGGCCAGGCCCGCGGTGAGCAGCTCGTCGTCGGTAAAGCCCTTCTCCCGGAGCTGGTGGACCAGCGCGTCCCCGGAGCGGGGCGAGTAGCCCACCTCGAACTGCTGCGCCGCCGCGGCGTCGAAGCCCTTCCCGCGCAGGAAGTCCCGCCCGTGCCGGCCCTCGGCCGACTCCAGCAGCGCCCGGTGGTAGTACTCGGCGGCCACCCGGTGGGCCTCCACCAACCGCGCCCGGCGGCCCAGGCCGCCCTCGCGGTCCCGCCCGCCCTGGCCGCTGCCCTCCTCGTACCGCAGCTCCATGCCGACCCGGGCCGCCAGCCGCTCGACCGCCTCGGTGAAGGACAGGTGGTCCACCTTCATGACGAAGGAGATGACGTCGCCGCCCTCGTCGCACCCGAAGCAGTGCCAGGCGCCGACGGCCGGGCGCACGTTGAAGGAGGGGGTCCGCTCGTCGTGGAACGGGCACAGTCCCTTGAGGGAGCCGGTCCCGGCCGGGCGCAGCGTGACGTGCTCGCGCACCACGTCCTCCAGGGAGCTGCGCTCCTTGACCTCCTGGACGTCCTCGGACCTGATCAGGCCGGCCACGGCACCCTCCTTCCTCGCCCGGGAGTCTACGTGCGGGCCGGCCACCGGGAGGGGGCCGTCCCCAGCCCCGCGGAAAACCCGTTGAGCGGCGTCACCCCGCGCGGCTACCGTCCCGGTCCATGGTGACGTTCGTGATGGTGCGCCGTGTCCGCGGCAGGGGGCACGCGCCGCTGGGGATGGCACGCCCTGGCGCCGGGCTGGGCCCGGAGGGTCGTCCGTGCCTCGGGCGCCGCTGACGGCGACCTGGTCCTCGACCTGGGCGCGGGCCTCGGTGCACTGACCGTCCCGCTGCGGGAGCGCGGCGCCCGCGTGGTGGCCGTGGAGCTGCACCCCGGGCGGGCCCACCGGCTGCGGCAGCGGCTGGCGGGCCGACCCGGTCCGGTCGCGGCCACGGTACTGGAGGAGGATCTGCTGGCCGTGCCGCTGCCGGGACGGCCGTTCCGGGTCGTGGCCAACCCGCCCTACGCAGTGTCTGCCCAGCTTGTCAGCCGGCTGACCGGGCGGCGCAGCCGGCTGGTCCGGGCCGACCTGGTGCTGCCCGGCTGGCAGGCCCGCCGCTACGCGGCCGCGCCGCCGCGCGGCTTCACCGCAACGGTGGGCATGCGGCTGCCGGCCCGAGCGTTCAACCCACCGCCGGCCCGGGACGGTGCGGTCCTGGTGCTGCGCCGCACCGATGAGTCCGGCCGGGACCGCGGGTCCAAGCAGGGGGCCGGGCGGTGTCGGCGGCCCCGGTGACACTGGGTGCGCGCGGGGCCACCGGACGCCGGAGACAGCTCGACCAGCACAGCAGGACCGACAGCACAGCAGGAAGGCAGGAGCAGATGGAACAGGGACGGACCGCGGTGGCGGCGAGCGGCACAGCGGCGCCCGCGGCCCGCGACTACCGAGTGGTGGTGCGGGTGCTCACCTTCGCCACCTTCGTGGTGGTCCTCAACGAGACCATCATGGTCAACGCGATCCCGCTGCTCATGGACGTGCTGGCAGTGTCGGCCCGCGCCGCGCAGTGGCTGTCGACGGCCTTCATGCTCACCATGGCCGTGGTCATCCCGGTGAGCGGGTGGTTCCTGCAGCGGGTGGGCACCCGCAATGCCTTCGTGGCCGCCATGGCGACCTTCTCCCTGGGCACCACCCTGTCCGGGCTGGCGCCGACCTTCGAGGTGCTGCTGGCCGGGCGCGTCGTCCAGGCGGCCGGCACGGCGGTGATGCTGCCGCTGCTGATGACCACGCTGCTGTCGCTGGTGCCCGAGGGCGAGCGGGGCCGGGTCATGGGCAACGTGACGCTGGCCATCTCGGTCGCACCCGCGCTGGGTCCGGCTGTCTCGGGACTGATCCTGCAGGCGGCGTCGTGGCGTTGGCTCTTCGGGCTGGTGCTGCCGGTCGCGCTGCTGGTCTCGCTGTGGGGCACCCGGCTGCTGACCGGCCGCGAGTACCAGCAGACCCGCCCGGGCCGGCTGGACCTGCTGAGCGTGGCGCTGACCGCGGTCGGCTTCGGCGCGCTGGTCTACGGGCTGAGCCAGCTCGGCGGCGAGGCCGCCGAGGGGCCGGTGCCGCCGGTGGCGGCCCTGGTGGTCGGGCTCGTGGGCGTGGCGCTGTTCGCGCTGCGGCAGCGGGCACTGCAGCGCGGCACCGGGCCGCTGCTCGACCTGCGGGTGCTGGGCGTGCGCACCTACCTGGTCGGCATGACGCTGATGTCGCTGTCGTTCATGTCGCTCATGGGCGCGATGATCCTGCTGCCGATCTTCCTGCAGCAGGTCCGCGACCTGTCGGCGCTGCAGACCGGCATGCTGCTCATGCCCGGCGGGCTGGCGATGGGCCTGCTCGGCCCGACCGTCGGGCGGCTCTACGACCGGCTGGGCGCCCGGGTGCTGGTCGTACCTGGTGCGCTCGGCGTCCTGGCGGCGCTGACGCTGATCGCGGTGGCCGCCACCGCGGCGCCCTGGTGGGCCTTCCTCGGCCTGCACGTGCTGGTCTCGGTGTCATTGGCGTTCGTGTTCACGCCGGTGTTCACCAGCAGCCTGAGCGCGCTCCCGTCCCACCTCTACCCGCACGGCAGCGCGCTGCTGGGCACGGTGCAGCAGGTCGCGGCCGCGGCCGGAACGGCGCTGGTCGTCGCGGTCATGGCGGCTCGGGCGGTCGCGGTCGAGCAGTCCGGCACCGCCTCGGCGGCCCCGCTGGCCGACGGCGCCCGGTGGGGGTTCGCGGTGACCGCCGTGCTCGCGGCCGTGGTCCTCGGGCTGGCGCTGCTCCTCCCCCGGCGGGCACCGGCGGCGGGGCCGCAGGACGCCGCTCCCCCGGCCGCGCCTGAGCCCGAGGCGGCGCTGCCTGTGGTGGAGTAGCGGCATGGCCAGCGGCGAGGGTGGCTCCCCGGTCGAGCTCGAGGTCGGTCCGCGCACGGTGCGGATCTCCCACCCGGAGCGGGTGTACTTCCCCGAGGCCGGGCACACCAAGCTGGACCTGGCCCGCTACTACCTGGCGGTCGGGGACGGCGTCGTGCGGGCGCTGCGGGAGCGCCCGTGCATGCTGCACCGGTTCCCCGAGGGAGTCACCGGCGAGAAGGTCCACCAGAAGCGGTTGCCGCGCGGCGCGCCGGAGTGGGTGGAGACGGTCCGGGTCACCTTCCCGCGGTACAACCGGACCGCCGACGAGCTGTGCGTCACCGAGCTGGGCAGCGTGATCTGGGCGGTGCAGATGTCCACCGTGGAGTTCCACCCGTGGAACAGCCGCCGCGGGCACGTCGAGCGGCCCGACGAGTGGCGCATCGACCTCGACCCCGGCGACGCGTGCGACTTCGCCACCGTGCGGCGGGTCGCCGGGGTGGTGCAGGAGGTGCTCGCCGAGGTCGGGGCCACCGGCTTCCCCAAGACCACCGGCGGCGACGGCATGCACGTCTACGTGCGGGTCCGGCCCGAGCACGGCTTCGACGACGTGCGCCGGGCGGCGCTGGCGTTCGCCCGGGAGGTGGAGCGCCGCTGCCCGCAGGACGCCACGACGGCCTGGTGGCGCAAGGACCGGGACCCGGCGGCGGTGTTCGTGGACTACAACCAGAACGCCCGCGACCACACCATCGCCTGCGCCTACTCGGTGCGCGGCACCCCGGACGCCCGGGTCTCGGCGCCGGTGCGCTGGGAGGAGGTCCCCGACTGCGACCCCCGCGACTTCACCCTCGCCACGGTGCCGGGCCGCTACGCGCAGCTCGGCGAGCTGCACGCCGGGATCGACGACGCGGTCTTCGACCTGGCTCCGCTGCTGGAGTGGGCCGAGCGGGACGAGGCCGAGGGCGAGCCGGCGCCACCCCAGCCCTCCTGAGTCCCCGCCGGCGCGCCGGGGACCGCCTGCCCGCGCCGGCTACGGGGCGAGGTCGGCCACGATCTCGGCCGCGGGCCGCTCCTGCGCGGCCCGCCAGCCGATCCCGGCCCACAGGTGGGTGCTGCCCACGTCACCGGCCTGTGCCGCGGCGCGCCGCAGCGGCTTGGTCACCTGGTCCACCTGCGGGAACGCCGACGGCGCGGTGCCGTCCCGCTCGGCCACGAACCGGTTGCGCAGCGCCCGGGCCGGGCGCCCCGTGAACGCCCGCGTCACCACCGTCTCGGTCAACGTGTCGTCGCGCAGCGCCGCCCGGTAGGTGGCTCCGGCGCCCGACTCCGGCGACAGCAGCAGCGCGGTGCCCACCTGGACCGCGACCGCGCCGGCCTCCTGCGCCCGCCGGGTGTCCCCCGCGGTGGTGACGCCCCCGGCGGCGACGAGCGGCAGGTCGGTCTGCGGGGCGACCTCCTGTAGCAGCGCCAGGTGGTCGTACCGGTTCGGGGTGGCTGCCACGAGGTGGGTACCGCGGTGAGCGCCGGCCTCGTGGCCCTGCAGCACGATCGCGTCGGCGCCGCAGCCGGCCGCCGCCCGGGCCTCCGCGGCGTCGGTCGCGGTGACCAGCACGGTGCTCCCGGCCTCCTGCAACCGCTGCACCGCCGCGGGCTCGGGGCAGCCGAAGGTGAACGACACCACCGCGACCGGCTCGGCCGCCAGCAGCGCCAGCTTGTCCTCCAGGTGGTCGGTGCCGTACCAGCTCGGCTGCGGCAGCGGCGCGCCGAGCCGCTCGGCCTCCCCCGCCAGCGAGTCCCGGTAGGCGGCGACCTGCGGCTCCAGCACGGTGCGGTCCAGCTGCTCGAGCACGAACAGGTTCACCCCGAACGGCCGCGTCGTCAGCTCCTTGACCGCCAGCACGTCGGCGGCCAGCGCCTCCGGCGGCTGGTAGCCGGCCGCTAGCATCCCCAGCCCACCGGCGGCTGAGACGGCGGCCACCAGCTGCGGGGTGGTGGTCCCACCGGCCATCGGGGCTCCGATGACGGGCAGGTCCAGGTCGTCCAGTCGCATCCGGGCCATGAGTTCCTCCTGGTGGTCGTGCTGGTGTCGGCGAGTCGGGGTGGCGGTCGCCTGCTCGATGGTCAGCCGCTCGCCCTCCTGGCCAGCCGCTGGTGCAGCGCCCGGGCGCGGGCGTCGGAGAGGCTGGCGACCTGGTCGACGACGGCGCGGACCGCGCCCTGCTCGTCGCCGGCCTGCTCCCCCTCGGCCCGGTCCTGGGCGTGCATCGGGTCCATCGCCTCCGGGTGCCGCAGGTAGTGCTCGAACAGGTCGGCCACGACGGTGCGCTGCCAGTCCATCACCCGGCGTCGCTCGTCGCTGAGCATGACGAACCGCGCCACCGTCGCTTTGAGCACCGCCGTCTCCGCCCGGGCGGTGTCGGGCACCACCAGGTCGGCGGCGTACCGGGTGAGCACCCCTTCCCCGTGCTCGGCCCGGGTGGCGGCCTCTACGGCGGTGACGAACCGGCCGATCAGCCGGGAGGTCATGTCCTTCAGCACCGCCAGCGAGCGCCGTGACCCGTCGTGCCGGTCGGGGATCCAGCCGGTGTCCAGCAGCCGCTGCAGCGCCTCGGTGAGCAGCTCCTCGGGCAGGTCGCTGGCGTACCAGTCGTGGGCGAGCTGGACCACCTCCCGGCGGACGGTGCGGGAGCCGAGCAGCGCCGGGTCGATCCGCCCGGAGGCGATCGCGTCCTCGATGTCGTGCACGCAGTAGGCGACGTCGTCGGACCAGTCCATGACCTGGGCCTCCAGGCAGCGCCGGTGCGGCTGGCCGGGGGGCGCGCCGTCCCGGGCCCACGCGAACGCCTCGCCGTCGTCGGGGTAGTGGCCGAACTTCGCCGAGGGCGCCGGCCCCTCGTCCCGGGCCCACGGGTACTTGATCGAGGCGTCGACGCTGGCGCGGGTCAGGTTGAGCCCGGCCGGGCGCCCGTCGGGGTGGGAGCGCTTGGCCTCCAGCCGGGTCAGCACCCGCAGCGTCTGGGCGTTGCCCTCGAACCCGCCGACGCCGGCAGCCAGCTCATCCAGCACCGCCTCGCCGTGGTGGCCGAACGGCGGGTGCCCCAGGTCGTGCGCCAGACACGCGGTGTCGACCACGTCGGCGTCACAGCCCAGCACGGCACCGAACTCCCGCCCGATCTGGGCCACCTCGAGGGAGTGGGTCAGCCGGTTGCGGACGAAGTCGTCGGAGTCCGGCTGCACCACCTGCGTGGTCGAGGAGAGCCGCCGCAGCCCCGCCGAGTGCACGACCCGCGCGCGGTCGCGGGCGAAGTCGTCCCGGTCGATCCGCTTCTGCGCGGGGTCCTCGGCGACCCAACGCTGCCGGCAGTGCCAGGTGTAGCCGGGGGGTGTGCCGACGCCACGCGGGAGCTCTGCGCTGGTCACGCTGCCGACTGCCGGGGGCGCGGGGCGCGGCCCAGGAGCGCGGCCAGCCCGTCCCGCCAGCGGCGCACCGGCAGCTCCCGGTAGCCGCCCGCGGCCAGGCCCGCGTGCCGCTCGAAGACGCTGCGAGCCGCCCGGTCCCCGGTGCGCAGCCAGGACCACGCCATGCTGGCCAGGTACAGCGGCAGGAACGGCAGCCCCAGGCAGCAGGCCCACTGCCGGGCGTGCACCTCCTCGTGGACCAGCAGCCCCGGGAGCCGCTGCTGCAGCGCCGCCACCTGGTAGCGGCTGACCACCACGTCCCCCACCGTGAAGGCGCTGCCGGTCGGGAACGGCCAGCGGTACCCCTCCGCCAGGGACAGCAGCCACGGCCCGCGCCGCAGCCGCGCCCCGCCGGCGCGGGCCAGCAGGAGCCCCAGCACGGTGCTGCCGTTCATCCAGTTCGCGAGGTGACGCAGCCGGTGGCGGCCCCGCGGGGCCGCTCCCGGGGGCGGGTCAGCCGGCATAGCGCGCCTGCGCGCGGGCCCGCGCCCGGGCCGCCTCGACCTCCCGGTCCTTGGGCGGGGCGCTGGTCACCAGCGAGTCGAGCAGCTCCTCGGTGGCGGCCGCGACCTTGGCGACCGCCGCGGCGTAGGCCTCCTCGTTGGCCTTCGACGGCTTGCTGGAGCCGGCTACCTTGCGGACGTACTGCAGCGCGGCGGCGTGCACCTCCTGCCGCGTCGCCGGCGGGTCGAAGTTGTGCAGGGTGCGGATGTTGCGGCACATGGCCTTAGCCTCCCCCGGCCGGCGCGGGCGGACAACCCCACCCCGGTAGTGTCGGAGCCGAAGGCAGGGCACGACCGAGGCGCGGGGCACCCCCCGGCAGCCGCGACAGCCGTCACAGCGAGGAGAGCAGGCATGGGGACGTTCTGGCACCCGTTCTCGGACATGGGGGCCGTCGAGCGCGACGGTGAGTTCGTGCTGACCCGGGGGGAAGGCTGCTACGTGTGGGACACCGAGGGCCGCCGCTACCTGGACAGCACCGCCGGCCTCTGGTTCGTCAACGTCGGGCACGGCCGGGAAGAGCTGGCCGAGGCCGCCGCCGCGCAGATGCGCACCATCGCGGCGCACAGCAGCTTCGGGGACACCACGACCGAGGTCACCCTCCGGCTGGCCGACCGGCTGGAGTCGATCGCACCCGTGCCCGGCAGCAAGGTCTTCCTCACCTCCGGCGGCTCGGACTCGGTGGACACGGCGGCCAAGCTGGCCCGTCGCTACTGGAGCGAGATGGGCCGGCCGGAGAAGACCGTCGTCGTCGGGCGCAGCCAGGCCTACCACGGCTCGCACTACGCCGGGACCGCGATCGGCGGCATCGCCGGCAACAAGGAGGGCTACTCCAGCCCGCTGGTGCCGGACACCGAGACGGTGCCGTGGGACAGCGCCGAGGAGCTGCGCGCCACGGTCGAGCGGGTGGGGCCCGAGCGGGTCGCGGCGTTCTTCTGCGAGCCGGTGGTGGGGGCCGGCGGGGTGTACCTGCCCCCGGAGGGGTACCTGACCGAGGTGCGCAAGCTGTGCACCGAGCACGACATCCTGTTCGTCGCCGACGAGGTGATCACCGGCTACGGCCGGATCGGGGGCAGCTGGTTCGCCAGCAGCCGCTACGGGCTGGAGCCGGACCTGGTCACCACCGCCAAGGGGCTCACCTCCGGCTACGTGCCGATGGGCGCGGTCCTGGTCGCCCCGCGGGTGTGGGAGCCGTTCTTCCGTCCCGACGCCGGCGTGTGGTGGCGGCACGGCTACACCTACTCCGGGCACGCGACCGCGGCCGCGGTGGCGCTGGCCAACCTGGAGCTGCTGGAGCGGGAGGAGCTGCTCGCCGAGGCCGCGCGGCTGGAGGCGACCCTGGACCGGGTGCTGCAGCCGCTGGCCGACCACGACCGGGTGACCGAGGTGCGCTCCGGCATGGGCGCGGTCGCGGCCGTGCAGCTGGCCGACGCCGCCGCCGCACCGGGCATGGTGCGGGCGCTGCGCGCCGAGGGCGTCTCCTCCCGCGCGGTGG
>NZ_WIQI01000220.1 GCF_009602535.1 Ornithinicoccus halotolerans
CCGCCGGCCATCACCAGTGGCTCCCGGGGGCGGTGGGTGAGCACGAAGACCGGCGCGTGGTAGGGCGGCTCCTCCCCCCACCAGCCCCGCCACTCCTCGTCCGGCACCCCGCGCGGCGGGCCGAACATGTTCCGGCCCATGACGTAGGCGCTCGCGGTGGTCTGCGCGGCGACCTCCACCGAGTGGTCCTCGGCGTGCTCGAACATCCACTCGTGCAGCCGCTCGCCACCCTCACCCAGGGGGTCCTCGCGGGACTGCTGCGGTCCGGCGAGGCAGCCGTCCAGCGACACCGACACCGACGCCGTCACGATCCCCATCGGCCCTCCTTCGGCTCGGGAGTTCCTCGGTGGGGACTCGCTGCTCGTCGGAAGGGCAGACCGGCTCACCCGCCGGGACTCATCGGTAGTTGGTGAACTGGACCGCGACGTCCAGCTCGGCCTCCCGCACCAGCTGCTGCACGGCCTGCAGGTCGTCGCGGCTCTTGCTGGTGACCCGCAGCTCGTCCCCCTGGATCTGCGGCTTGACCGACTTGGGGCCCTGGTCGCGGATCAGCTTGGCGATCGTCTTGGCGTGCTCGGTGCTGATCCCCTCGGAGAGGGCGGCGTCGAGGCGGTACTCCTTGCCGGAGGCGCGTGGCTCCCCGTCGTCGGAGTAGGACAGGTGCTTGAGGGAGACCCCACGCTTGACCAGCTTGGTCTGCAGCACGTCGAGGACCGCCTTGCAGCGCTCCGGGGTGTTGGCGCGCAGCTGGATGGTGTCCCCGGACAGCTGGACCGAGGCGCCGACCCCGCGGAAGTCGTAGCGCTGGCTGATCTCCTTGGCGGCCTGGTTGACGGCGTTGTCGACCTCCTGCCGGTCGACCTTGCTGACGATGTCGAAGGAGCTGGCGG
>NZ_WIQI01000221.1 GCF_009602535.1 Ornithinicoccus halotolerans
GCCGATGAGCAGAAGGAGGTGCCGGTGCGATGAGCGTGACGACGTCGCCCCGTCCCAGCTATGACGAGCAGGTCGCGCCCGCCCCGATCAGCCAGGCCGACCTGGTGCAGCTGCCGGACCTGTCCTCCTACGGTGACGTCGAGGTGCTGCAGGAGCCACGGGTCCGCGAAGTGCCGGACGCGGCTACGGCCGAGGAGGTGACCGGCCTGCCCGCTCCCGCGGTGGCGCCGCTGCCGCGCGGCGTGACCGGTGAGCCCCGCTACCAGGTGGGCGAGCAGGTGAGCGCCGAGTTCACCTTCTCGGTCGCCGAGGCCGAGGACGCCGCCGCCGCGGCCGGTGAGACGCTGCCGCCGCCACCACCCGGCCTGGACGGGAACCGGTTCCGGCTGGACGCCGGGCCCGGGGTCGCGGCGGTCTGGGCGGGCAGCAGCGGCGCGCCCGCGCTGGTCGTCGGCCGCGCCGTCGCCCCGACCGGGTACTCCTCCGGCGTCCCGTTCGAGACCGCCCGCGACTACCTGCTGTCGCTCCCCGGCCTGCCCGAGGACGTCGCCGCCCAGCTGCGCGGCTTCTCCGGCGACGGGACGACGCTGCCGCTCCCGGTGCCCGCCGAGATGGTGGCGAGCGACTCCGCCGAGGTGCAGGGCGCCCCGGCGACCATCCTGACCTCGCGGGACGGCACCATGGTCGCCGTGGTCTGGGTGCGGGACGGCGTCGTCACGGCGGTGGCCGGGTCGGTGAGCACCGACGAGGTGCTCGCGGTCGCCCGCGGGCTGCGGTAGCGGCGGTGGGCGCCGGACCCAGCGCCGGGCCGGGCGAGCGC
>NZ_WIQI01000222.1 GCF_009602535.1 Ornithinicoccus halotolerans
AGAACCTGTCTAGTATCTTTTAAGAACTATCTTCAGGAAGGCCAATACAACCATTTGAAGACTGCTGTTAAGGGCACGTTCACAGTTTTTCCAAAGTCGCCGACATTTGTCTAGCCAACTCCATGAACGTTCAATGATCCATCGTTGCGGTAACACCGTGAATGTATGCAACTCGTTGCGTTTAGCTACCGTCGTCTTAGCATTCAAAATGAGCTTCACCTGATCCGCAAAGTCATTGCCAGTGTAGCCATCATCAACCATGACATGCTGAACCAGCTCTAAATTTTGGCTAGCCAAACTAAGCATAGCCAATGCACCTGAACGATCTGATACATTAGCTCGTGTCACGAGAATGGCTTGTGGTAAACCGTTAATATCAACCGCCATATGACGCTTAATCCCTGAAATCTTTTTGCCGCCATCGTAGCCACTATTTTTCGTTAAATCAGTGGTTTTAACACTTTGAGCATCAACAATCACAAACGACGTTCGGGCCGATCGGCCCTGTGCAAAGCGATAGGAAGCAACAGTTTTTTTAAAAGCCTTTCTAATAGCGAATCAGCTGTCGGGTCTGGTTTATCTCGCCACATATCGTAATAGCGGTAGACAGTGTGCCATTCCGGGAAATCGTGCGGTAATTCACGCCATTGACACCCTGTAGTAAGCGAGTAAAGGATGGCATTGAATACGTCATAAAGATCATAACGACGCGGTCTTGTATGCTTACGGAAGTTTTCTAAATCAGGTTGTATTAACGCAAATTGCGCTCGAGAAATATTGCTTGGATAATCTGGCATGACAAACTCCTCAGTCGGTTTTCCACAATTCTACCAGATTC
>NZ_WIQI01000224.1 GCF_009602535.1 Ornithinicoccus halotolerans
TAGCGGACGCCGATGAGGTCGGGATAGTTCCATCCGGAGGTGGTGACCACCTGGCGCCGGGCCAGGCCGTCTCCGGCACCGGGGTAGTAGTACAACCCACCACCAGAGGTACGCCCGTACAGGTCCGGACGACCATCACCATTGGTGTCCCCGGCCGAGAACACCGCCGTGAACATGTCCCACCCGGCACCGATGAGCACCTTGCCGCCCAGACCACCATCACCACGAGCCTGGTAGCGCCACAACTTCCCCGAGACCGTCCTGGCGAACACATCCACCCGACCGTTCCCGGTGAAGTCACCCACCGGCACCAGCTCGGAGAACTGCGCCCAGCCACCGGTGCCCACCTGCACCCGGCCCGCCAACGACCCATCACCCCGACCGTCGTAGAACCACAACCTGCCGTCACTGCCCCGCGCGATCACATCACCGGTGCCATTGCCGTTCAGATCACCAGGCCCGTACACATCCACGTACTGGTCCCAGCCCGACCCCACCCAGACCCGGCTCTTCTGACCACCATCACCGGTCCCGGAGTAGATGAACAACCGGCCCTTGCCATCCACCGCCAGCAAGTCATTGTGGCCATCACCATCCATATCCCCCGCAGCAGTCACCTGCACAAACTGGCCCCACCCCGACCCGATCTTCACCGGCGGCCGCCAAAAATACCCAGCACCATCACCGGAGAACATCATCAGATCCCCGTTCGACCGCCGCATCAACACATCCCCGTACCCATCACCGTCATACCCCAC
>NZ_WIQI01000225.1 GCF_009602535.1 Ornithinicoccus halotolerans
CGCTTGGCGGCGCGGCGCTCTGCCCGGTTGCCGCCCTCCCCGGCGGCGGGTGCGGCCTGGGCCGCGGCACCCGCAGGGCGCTGGGTGACCGAGCCGTCCTCGCTGGGGGCGCTGTAGGTCATCTGGCGGGCCCGGCGCGCCGCCTCGGCGACCGCCTCGGTCAAGCCGGGCAGGCCCCGCGGCGCGGCCGGGGCGCCGTCACCGTCGGCACCGGCGGCCTGCGCCTGCGCCGCAGCGTCCGGGACCTGGATCTCGGCGTTGAAGAGGAACCGCACCGCGTCCTCCTTGATCGCCTCCATCATCGCCTGGAACAGCTGGTAGCCCTCCCGCTGGTACTCCACGAGCGGCTCCCGCTGCGCCATCGCCCGCAGCCCGATGCCCTCCTTGAGGTAGTCCATCTCATAGAGGTGCTCGCGCCACTTGCGGTCCAGCACCTGCAGCACGATCTTGCGCTCGGCCTCGCGCATGACCTCCTCGCCGACCGCCTGCTCCCGCTCGTCGTAGGCGTGCTGGGCGTCGGAGCTGAGCGCCTCGACCACGCCTTCCCGGTGCTGCCCGGTGGCCGCCAGCTGCTCCTCGGTGAGGGTGACCGGCCACACCGCGCGCAGCTCACCGAGCAGCCCGGCCAGGTCCCAGTCCTCCACCGGGCCCGGCTGGGCGGCGGCCGCGACGGTGGTCTGCACGACGTCGTT
>NZ_WIQI01000226.1 GCF_009602535.1 Ornithinicoccus halotolerans
GGCGCGGCCGGCGGCACCGTCGTCGGCGGCGCGGCCGCGGTCGGCACCGCCTCGGACGAGGGCACCGCGGACGTGACCGGCCGCAGCGCCACCACGGACGTCACGACCGGCACCGGGGACACCCCCGCCGACATGCTCGACAGCGAGGAGATCGACGCGCTGGCCGCCGAGAACCCCCCGGAGGAGACCGACGACCTGCCCGGCTCCAACACCGACGAGACCACCGGCTTCCGCACCGAGGGCACCCAGGACAGCGAGGGCACCGAGGGCTACGGAGAGCCGGAGGACCGGCGCGGCTGAGGCAGGCCCCGCCACGCACGACCTCCACAGGGGAGGACGCCGAGGGCGTCCTCCCCTGTCGCGTCCCTGGCCACTCGGCGTGGCGTGACGGCGCTGGCCAGGCGGCTGCCTAGGCTTCGTGGCGACGGCCCCGCCGGGCAAGCCAGGAGGGAGGCGGCTGGTGACCGTACCGAGCACGGCTCGCCGCAGTCCCAGTCCGCCCGACGTCGAGGTGCTGCAGCGCGCGCCGACCACGGCCAGGCGCCGGGTGCGCCGCCCCGCCGG
>NZ_WIQI01000023.1 GCF_009602535.1 Ornithinicoccus halotolerans
CGTCTTCACGATCGGCCGCGGCAATGACGTGGTCCGCGCCGCGCTGGACGCGCTCCGCCCCCACCTGCCGGGCCAGCCGGTCGACCATCCCGGCCGCGGGGGACTCCCCGCGGGCGCGCAGCGCCTGCAGCCGGAGCGCGCCGAGCAGGAGCGCCTCCCGCTCGGTCAGCCGCCGCACCCGCGTCTCCACGCCCCTACTCCGTCACCGACCGGGCCCGCACGGGATCCGCCGCCCTCCGCCGGGTCAGACCTGGACCCGGTCCCGGACCGCGGTGACGACCTGCTGGACCGCCTCCCCGACCGGGACACCGTTGCGCTGGGAGCCGTCGCGGTAGCGGAACGAGACCGCCCCGGCTGACCGGTCCTCCTCGCCGGCGATGAGCATGAACGGCACCTTCTGCTTCTGCGCGGTCCGGATCTTCTTGGGGAACCGGTCGTCGGAGGTGTCCACCTCCACCCGCACCCCCTCGGCCCGCAACCGCCCGGCGACCTCCTCCAGGTAGTCGTTGAACGGGTCCGCGACCGGGATCGCGACAACCTGCACCGGCGCCAGCCAGGGCGGGAAGGCACCGGCGTAGTGCTCCACGAGCACGCCGAGAAACCGCTCGATCGAGCCGAACTTGGCCGAGTGGATCATCACCGGGCGCTGCCGGGAGCCGTCGGCGGCCTGGTACTCGAGCCCGAACCGCTCCGGCTGGTTGAAGTCGTACTGGATGGTCGACATCTGCCAGGTGCGGCCGATGGCGTCGCGGGCCTGCACCGAGATCTTCGGCCCGTAGTAGGCCGCGCCGCCGGGGTCGGGCACCAGGTCCAGGCCGGACTCGGCCGCTACCTGGGCCAGCGTCTCGGTCGCGACCGCCCAGTCCTCGTCGCTGCCGATGAACTTGGCCTGCTTGTCGCTGCTCTCGTCGCGGGTGGACAGCTCCAGGTAGAAGTCCTCCAGGCCGAACTCGCGCAGCAGCGAGAGCACGAAGGTCAGCAGGTGCTTGATCTCGGCCGGGGCCTGCTCCCGGGTGACATAGGAGTGGGAGTCATCCATCTCCAGCCCGCGGACGCGGGTGAGGCCGTGGACGACGCCGGACTTCTCGTAGCGGTAGACGTGCCCGAACTCGAACAGCCGCAGCGGCAGGTCGCGGTAGGAGCGCTGCCGGGACCGGTAGATGAGGTTGTGCATCGGGCAGTTCATCGCCTTGAGGAAGTAGCGCTGCTCGTCCTCGGTCATCGGCGGGAACATGGTGTCCTCGTAGTAGGGCAGGTGCCCCGAGGTGTGGAACAGCGCCTCGCGGGCCACGTGCGGGGTGCCGACGTACTCGAAGCCCTCCTCCAGGTGCCGCTGCCGGGAGTAGTCCTCCATCACCCGCTTGATGACCCCACCCCGGGGGTGGAACACCGGCAGACCCGCGCCCAGCTCCTCGGGGAAGGAGTACAGGTCCAGCTCGGTGCCCAGCCGGCGGTGGTCGCGCCGCTCCGCCTCGGCCAGCCGGTCCAGGTAGGCCTTCAGCTCGGCCTTGGACGGCCAGGCGGTGCCGTAGACGCGCTGCAGCTGGGGGTTCTTCTCGCTGCCACGCCAGTAGGCGGCCGCGCTGCGCATCAGCTTGAACGCGTTGCCGATGATGCGGGTGTCGGGCAGGTGCGGGCCCCGGCACAGGTCGCTCCACACGGTCTGGCCGTCCCGGTCCCGGTTGTCGTAGATGGTCAGCTGCGAGCCGCCCACCTCGGCACCGGCGCCCTCGGCCGCGTCCTCGGCGGAGCCGCCCTTGAGGCCGATGAGCTCCAGCTTGTAGGGCTCCTCGGCGAGCTCGGTCCGGGCGTCGTCGTCAGACACCTCACGGCGGTGGAAGGTCTGCCCGGAGTTGATGATGCGCTGCATCACCTTCTCGAGCCGCTTCAGGTCCTCGGGGGTGAACGGCTCGGCGGTGTCGAAGTCGTAGAAGAAGCCGTCTCGCACCGGCGGGCCGATGCCCAGCCGGGCCTCGGGGAAGGTCTGCTGGACCGCCTGGGCCAGCACGTGGGCGGTCGAGTGCCGCAGCACCGCGAGCCCGTCCTCGGAGTCGACGGTGACCGGCTCGACCCGCTCACCGCCGTCGAGCGGGTGCGACAGGTCCCGCAGCTCGCCGTCCACGCGGGCGACGACCACCGCCCGGTCGCCGTCGAACAGCGCGCCCGCCGTGGTCCCCGCCTCCACCGATCGCTCGCTGCCGGCGACGGTCACGCTGATCTGGGCGGGCACGGGCGCTCCTCCACGGGGTCGGGGTGTGGCTCCGGCGGAGCCGGTGGGGTTCCTCATCGATCGTATAGCCCCTGGTCCGGCCGCCTCGACGCAATTCAGCACGGCGCTGGTGTGGCTCATCTGACACGCTCCTCCTGGAATGGGGGAAACTGGTTGCCGGTTCAACTGACCATGAGCGCAATGACCGAGCCCCGTACCGCTGACCTGCTCGCCCTCGACCCGGAGGCCCAGGACCTGCTGTTCCGCGAGGCGCGCACGGCGAACGCCTTCACCGACGAGCCGGTGGCCGAGGAGCAGCTGCAGGCCATCTACGACCTGGTGAAGTGGGCGCCCACCTCGATGAACATCCAGCCGCTGCGCGTGGTGCTGGTGCAGTCCGGGGAGGCCAGGGAGCGGCTGCTGCCGCACCTGGCCGAGGGGAACCGGGCCAAGACCGGCTCCGCCCCGGCCGTGGCCGTGCTGGCCGTGGACACCGAGTTCCACGAGGAGCTGCCGCGCACCTTCCCGCACGTCCCCGCCGCCAAGGACATGTTCGCCGCCGACGACGACTTCCGCTGCCGGGCCGGTGAGCTCAACGCCGCGCTGCAGGTGGGCTACTTCATCCTCGGTGTGCGCGCCGCGGGGCTGGCCGCCGGGCCGATGACCGGCTTCGACACCGACGGCGTCACCCGCGAGTTCCTGGACCCCAACCGCCAGCGTGCCCTGGTCGTCGTCAACATCGGCTACCCCGCCGAGGACGCCTGGGCGCACCGGCTGCCCCGGCTCGACTACGACGAGGTCGTCACCACCGTCTGAGCCTTCGCCGCGCCGGAGCGCTCGGTGCCCGGCTGGCTACTGGCCGCTCCTGGCGGTGCCCGGGTCGCCGGAGGCCGTCGTCTTGGCCGGTGGCGTGGGCAACGGCTTGGTCGGTCGGGTCGGCGGCGGGTTGGCCTGCCCAGCACTCGCGGTGCCGGCCCCGCTGGCCCGGGCGGACACCGACTGGGTCTTGCCCGGCGGTGCTGCCGGGGCGGCCGGGGCCTGGGCGGTGTTGCCTCCCACGGCCGGTGGTGGGCTGCTCGTCGCGTTCGGCGCCGTGGCCGGCGCCGCCCCGCCGTCCTGTCCGGTGGCGGGGCTGGCGTCGCCGCCGATCTTGAGCCGCTTGCCGATGCCGAGGCTCAGCTTGACGGTGCCCGCGCTGAGGTCGATCTCGACGAACGGCTTGGCGTCGAACCGGTCGGCGAACTTCTGCAGCCGGTCGGCGCGCTTGATGTCCAGCCCGAGCCGCAGGAAGGAGCGCGGCAGCCGGGAGTCCATCGAGTCGGCCAGGGCCGCCGCCATCTTGGGTGTCTCGGCCAGCGTGTCGCGCACCACCTTGTCCCTGGCCTTGGCTCGCTCGGCCTGCGCCTGCGTGAAGATGAACTGCAGCCCACTCGGGTCGATGTTGCTCACCGGGTTCGCTCCGGCATAGCCGTATGCCGCGCGCAGGCCAGGCTGGTCGACGACGGCGGACGGGTCGGCCACCAGGACCGGGTCGGGCGCGTACATCATCTCCCGGGCGGGGTCATACCAGCGGGCGCCGAAGTTGCTGAGGTCGCGCCGCTCGTCCACGTAGGACCCGCCGTACTGGTACGGAGTGCGGAAGACGGTGCTGGACTCGTCCACCCACACCTCACCGGTCGGGAAGTACTCGTGCCGTTGGAACGTGTCACCCAGCGCGTCGCTGACGACCGAGGTGCTGCCCTGCAGGTCCTTGTGCAGGAAGTAGCGCTTGACCTCCTCGATCTTGCCGTCGTCCCGCTGGGTGGCGACCCGGTCCTCACCGGCCCACACGTGCTTGAACATCTCGTTGCGGTTGCGGATGGTCACCCACGGGTTGACGAACGCCGTCTCCCCGTTCGGGCCCCGCTCGATCGCCAGCTGACCGGTGTCGTCGTACCGGTAGGTGGTGCTGTTCGAGATGTCGTCGGCGAGCGTCATCCGGTCGGTGGCGTCCCACTCCATCCGGCGGATCCACCTGCCGCGGTGGTCCTTGAGCCCGAGCAGGTTGCCGTTGGCGTCGTAGTGGTAGGTGTCCCGGCCCACCGACGTCGCCTGGTGCGGCGCCGTCTCCTGGTAGCGGCGGTCGAAGGAGTAGCTGGTGTCCTTCTGCACCAGGTCCTTCTTGCCGTTGGTGATGGCGTCGGTCTGCTCCTTGGACACCACGTTGCCGTGCTTGTCGTAGGACAGCGCGAACTCGTAGTGGCGCAGCTTCTTGTCGGCCTGCTCCCACTCCCCCGTGGCGGAGACCAGCCGGTCCCAGGGGTCGTAGTCGTAGCTGTGCCGCGCCGGCCCGCCGAACAGGCTGGGCGTCGGCGGGGGCAGCTCGTTGGCGTAGCTCACCGGGTTGCCCACGACGTCGTAGGTGTAGTTCAGGTCCTGGATCTCCTGGTAGGCCGGGTCGCTGGTGTTGCGGTTGGGCGACAGGGTGTGGACCCGCTCCAACCACCTGGTGTCGGCGTCGAAGGTCCACTCCGTGGTGGCCTCGTTGCCCAGCTCGGTCCAGCGCCGCTGGAGGTACTCGTCGTACTGACGGTCCAGCACGTACGGGTACTGCCAGGTGCGCGGCTGCTGCTCGGTGATCGGGTTGCCCTCCTCGTCGTGGCCGACCACGACCTCCTCGTAGCCCTCCTCCTCGCCGAGGACGCTGACCACCTGCCCGCCGGCGTCGTAGTCGTAGGTCACCACCTCGCCGTCCGGGTAGGTCAGCGAGCCCACCCGGCCCAGCCCGTCATAGGTCCACTGGGTGGTGAACCGGAAGGGCGCGGTGTCTCCCGCTGGGTCCCAGTGGTGCAGCTTGAGCTCGGCGGTCTGCTCGACCAAGGCGCCGGCGGCGTCGTAGGACAGCTCCTGGATGCGAGCGCCGTCCTCGGAGCGCACGACCCGACCGGCGCCGTACCCTGGCGCGCCTGGCCCGCCGTAGGTGTAGCTCACGTCCGGGGTGCTGCCCGGGTGGTCGATGCCCACCAGGTTGCCCAGCTCGTAGGCGTACGTGGTGGCCTGCCCAGCGGCGCGCAGGTTCGGGGTGACGCGGCTGACCAGCTTGCCCTCGGCGTCGTAGCCCATCTCCACCAGGCCGCCGTCCGGCGTGGTGGACGCCGTCCGCCGCCCCAGCATGTCGTAGGCGTGCGTGGTGACCTCGCCGGCGCTGTCGGTGAAGCTCAGCAGCTCACCCATGCCGTTGTAGTGGTACCGCGACCGGGAGGCGGACTCGCCTTCCGGCTGGTCGTCCAGGGCCAGCACGCGGTCGTGCATGTCCGTCCAGCTGGTCCTGGCCCGGCCACGGGGGTCGGTCGTGGTCGTGGCGTAGACCGTCACCCCGTCCAGGTCGGCGTACTCGTAGGCGATCTGGGTCACCCGGTCGCCCGGCTCGGTCACCACGTTCGGTGCGTCCCACAGGTCGTACTCGGTGGTGGTGACCTGATCCGAGCGCCCGGGCTCGAACGTGGTCAACGGCGTGCTGTCGGCGATCGGGCGGTACTGCTCCACCTCACGTCCCAGCTCGTCGTACACGACCGCGCCGCTGACGATCCGGCCGTCGACCGCGGGCTGCTCCGAGCCGGTGAACAGCCGGGCGTCGCGCTTGGTCTGGGTGACCCGGCCGATGCCGTCGACGAAGGAGACGGTGTCGATGGTGTCGCCCGCGTTGAACCGGTCGTAGTGCCGGGCGACGGCATAGCCGTACGCCGACGCGCTGGGGTGGTACTCGAAGGTCACCAGCGGCGCGTTGTCCTCCGGCAACGGGCTGCCGATCGAGGTGATCCGGCCGAACGCGTCGTAGGTGTACTCCACCGTCGTGCCGTTGGCGTCGGTCCGCGAGGCGGGGCGACCCGACAGCGGCTCGTACGTCGCCGAGGAGGTCAGGCCGGTGCGCAGGGCGCCGGCGACCGAACCGTCCTCGAGGAAGGCGGTGGCTCCCGCGTCGTCGAAGTCGTACTCGGTGACCTCGGCGACGTCGGTGTTCCGGTCGGCGTCGTAGGTGTACCTGACGGCGTAGCGGCTGCCGTCGCTGCCCTCGGGGTAGACGATCCGGTCGTAGCTGCCGTAGGCGTCGTAGGCCAGCTCGGTCACTGCCACGGTCGACTCGTCGATCCGCTCCTCGAGCCGGGTCGGGGTCGAGTTGTCGCACAGGTCGGTGGCTCCGCTGCGTTCCCGGTAGACCACCCTGTCGGCTCCGGAGCGGCCGTTGCTGACGGTGATCGACGCCGGCAGGCTCACCCAGGTCGGGCAGCTGTTCACCGACCACAGCGGCGAGGCGTGGGCCGGGTCGTCCGGCTCGTCCGGGCACCCCAGCGAGGCCGAGGACGACGTCAGGCAGGTGCTGTAGGCGATCTCGGCCACCAGGTCGTCGGTGGGGTCGTCGTCCTCGGCCTGGTCGGCCTGCCGCACCACGTTGCCCAGCCCGTCGTAGCGGAAGCGGACGGTGCGTTCCTGCCCGACGTCGGGCCCGTCGTAGAACTGCTCGCCGCTGGCCAGCAGCAGCGGTGCGATCGAGCGGCCGAGCGACTCCACACCGGTGAGCCCGGTGAGCAGGCTGGCAGGCACGGGATCGACCGGCGCGTGCAGGTCGGCCGGGGCCACCCGGGCGTCACGGAAACCCCACTCCATGGTGGCGCCCCGCAGGTTCTCCCCCGTGACGGCGTCGGTGACGATCGCGCCGGTCTCCAGGCCGGCCACGAACACGTTGTCGTTGAGGAACGACCGGGTCGTGGTCCGGATCGCGGTGCCCGTGGCGGCGTCCACCTCGTGCTCGCGGATCTCGGCGTACCCCAACGACTGCCGGTGCACCCGGTCGTACTTCAGGCCGCTGTAGTCGAAGTCGGTCCGCAGCACGTCGGGGCCGTCGCCGGTGCGACCGTCGTCGACGCGCACCGTGTCGAGGGTCCACACCGAGTCCGGGTGCTCCACGGTGTTGCCGTCGCGCTGGTAGTCCAGCTCGATGGTGCCGCCCAGCGGGTTCTCCACCGAGGCGAGCAGGTGCGTCTTGCCGTGGGTGTTCAGCCGTACCTGCAGGCTGCTGTCCTCGGTCGTGGAGACGGAGTCGGCGTACCCGTCTCCGTTGACGTCCTGCAGGTCGACCTCCGTGGAGCTGACCGAGTTCTGGTAGCTCGCACCGGGGTTGATCACCAGGTAACAGGCCGCGATGCACAGCGGTCCGACGTACACGGTGAAGTCGAAACCGCCGCCCAGCCCGGTGCTGCGGTCGAAGGAGGCGTTCGGCCCGGTGCTGACACCGAACACCGGCGCCGAGCTCTCCATGTCTCCGTAGTCCACCGGCGGAAGGAGGCCACTACCGGTGCCGAAGGCGACCACGGGCGAGCTGCCCTTGCCGCGCTTGTGCACCTGGTCCAGGATGCCGTCGCCGTTGACGTCACTCCAGGTGTAGCGGGCCAGGTCGGCGTTCCAGTTCATCGCCACCCCGCCGGAGAACTCGGCCCAGGGGGTGGAGAAGCCCAGCGAGGTGGCGCCGGCATAGGACTCCATCGCCTCGAACCCGCCCACGCTGAGCTTGCGGGCCTCGGGGGTGAAGCCGTAGCCCAGGTTGTAGCGGACCCACACTCCCTCGGGGTCGGTGGTGACGCGGTCCGGTAGCCCGTCACCGTTGACGTCGGCGAGCTCCTGGGAGATCGGCGTGTCGGGGTCGCTGTCCATGGCCTGCGAAATCTCGCTGCCGTACTCGTCGGCAGGGTCGGCCGGGACGTCGTCGACCAGTGCGGACTGTGACGGCCCGGAGTCGTTGGGGCTGGTCCAGGAGGCGTTGACCTCCACCCCGATGCCCATGCCGCCGCCGGAGTCGTTGGCGTCGCCACCCTTGCCGTCGGAGGAGCCCTGGGTGGCGTTGCTCTTGCCTTTGGTGTTGCCCTTGATGTCGACCAGCCCGGAGGTCAGCCCGCCGCTGACCGAGAAGGTCAGGTCCTGGTTGGTGACGTCCATGCCGTCCGAGAAGCTGGTGGCGCTCTGCCGGTAGGTACCGCGCTGGGTGGTGTAGTGCACCGAGCCCGGGGTGACCACGTCGGGGTAGCCGTCACCGTTCATGTCCTCGTAGTCGACCAGGCCGAAGCTCGGGCCCACCCCGAAGGAGCCGCCGAGCGGTCCGAGTCCGAACGCCAGCGATGCCGACGGGCCGGTCACCGACACCCGCGTCACCGCGCGGCCGGAGCCTCCGGGCGAGGCGCCGATGGACACGCTGTCCGAGCCGTACCGGGAGGAGCGCATCCGCTCACCGGTGCCGGCGATGTTCTCACGGCTGCCGCGCCAGTACGGGTCGGCGAACGGCTCCGGCTGGTTCTCCAGCACGATCGGTTCGGTCACCGGGAGGAACGCGATCGAGGGGTCGGGCGCGGGCGGGTCCGCCTCGACGTCCTCGAAACCGGACGGCTCGGACTTCCCGCGCGCCTGGAGCGCGTCGGTGTCGATCACGAACGCGTCCTCCTTGATGCTCTCGGTGGCCAGCGAACCGTTGGCCGTGTAGCCGGCTAGGGCCCAGCCGCGGTAACCGAGCGGGAAGATGCCCTGACGGCCACTCCAGCGCACCACGAGCACGTTGTCCGGCTTCGGGACATCGTTCTCGTCGAGCCCGTACAGCTCGACGTCGTGCTCGTCGGTGCTCTCGTCGGCGGGTCGCAGGGCGGCCTTGGTCAGTGTCACCAGGTCGGACAGGTCGGGGTCGCGCATCGTGAGCTCGAGCCAGTAGCGGTTGTCCTCGTTCAGGCTGATGTCCTCGGCGCGGAACCGGTGGTCGCCGGCGCCGGAGGGGACATCGACGTCCACCTGCTTGACGACTCCGTCGGCGTCCTTGACCGACAGCACCGCCGTGCCGCCCGGGTTGTCGGTGGAGCGGGTGAAGTCGAGCACGATGTCGTAGCTGCCGCTCGTCGGCTTCCACGGGCGGGACACACCGGTGCTCGACCGCTGGGGGTACTGGTCGATCTCCGGGGCAAGGCTGATCTCGACATTGGGCTCGGCGGGCGTGCCCACGTCGACCGGATCGCCCGAGGGACCGGTGGCCGACAGGTAGAACAGCGCCGGCTGCCAGTCGATGGCCGTCAGGTCGATCGGGCTGTCGACGGCCAGCCGCGCGTGGACCGTGTCCGGCGGGGGTACGGCGGCTCCAGGATCGTCCGGGTCGGGCATGGTCGGCCCCTGGACGGGGAAGTCCACCTGCACCGGCTTGGTGCCGACGAAGTCGGCGTCGATGGTGATCTCCGAGCCAGGGACTGCCGTTCCGTTGTGCTCCAGCACCAGCTGCAGGTCGTCGGTGGTGGCCGCGGTCTTGGTGATCTGCGCGGTGAACCGCACCTGCCCGTCGAAGGGGAGGACGACCTGGGTCTCCGGACGGCCGGACAGGGTGAAGTCCTCGGCAGCCGAGTAGACCAGCTGCGACAGGCCGTTGCCGTCGGTGGGCACGTCGTCGACGTCCTCTCCGTCGACCGCGGTGTAGCTGATGACCGGCGCCCAGGTGACCTCGTCGTTGGCGCCATTGTTCACCGAGCCGACCCGGAAGTAGAGCCGGTCCCCGGCGTCGACCTTGACCTCCACCGGGTCCAGGAAGGTCGACTCGCCCGAGCTGGTGAGCATCCCGTGGTGCCGCTCCTCACCGTTGTGCTGGATGGCGACCCGCACACCGTCGACCGAGGCACCCGTGACCGGTTCCAGCGTCACCGGTGCGTCGATGGTGACCGTGCCCGTGAACGGGGCGGTCCAGCGCCGGACGGTGTCCACCAGCGGTGACTTCTCGGCCAGGTCCGCCTGGATCTCGGCAAGCTGGTCGGTGTTGACGTCCGGGGTGACGCTGTTGGCCGGGAGCGGCACGAACGTGCCGCCGCTGCCCGAGGAGAACGTGGGCACCCCGTCCTCCAGCCGGTTGAAGAGGGTGTCGCCTCCGGAGACGAAGTCAGGCAGCCCGTCGCCGTTGACGTCGGTGAAGTAGCTGTCGCCCCAGGAGACCTCGGCGCCCAGTCCGAACGCCGCGGTGACCCCGAAGTGTGCCTCGAGCGCGCCCTGGAACTCCACGCTGCTCTCGGAGCCGAGACCGGTCAGGTTGCCGACCGGCTGCGCCTCACCGAACGTGGCGCTCTGCCCGGAGGGCAGGCTTGGGCCGGAGGTGTTGAGCCGGTACTTGACCTGGTTTCCCTGGCGGAAGACCTTGTCCGGCAGCGAGTCGCCGTTGATGTCGAGCCATTCGGCGTGGGAGGTGGTGGTGCCGCCCCCGATCTGCAGCGAAGCGCCGAACGAGCCGACTTTCTGCGGGATGCCGGGGTTGAACCCGAGGTAGCCGTGGCCCTCCCCTGAGTGGCTCTCGGAGTACCCCAGCGCCCCGACGTCCACGTCGGGCTCGGACGGCAGCAGCACCTTGGTCGGGATGTCAGAGCTCTCCCCGGTGTCCCAGGTCCGGGCGCTGGTCTCGAAGCCGGTGAAGCTGCCGTCCTCGAGGACCTCCTGGTGGTAGTCGAAGGTGTGCACCGCCGTTTCGTCGGTGCCGCCGCTCTGGGTGACCGTGTGCAGCAGCGACTTCCCGAACGGGCTGCTCTCGTACCCGAGGTCGTAGCGCACCGAGACCTCGTCGTGGGTACGGGACCCGTCGGGCTCCCGAGGCCCGTAGCGGACCTCCACCCGGCCGAGCCGCTCCACCAGGACGTCGACGTAGCCACCGCTGGCGTCGACCACCGGATCGCTTCGGGTGCGGTCGGCGGCCGGCAGCCCGAGGCTGGAGTGGGACTGGCGCAGCAGGTGGACCTGGTAGGCCGCGTCGCCGGGTGCGCCGGACGCCTGCGCGCCCTCGGTGTAGTCGATCCGGCTCAGGAAGGTGTGCCGGCCGCACACGTTCTCGCTCGCGTCACAGGAGCTGTCCTCCTGCCACCCGGTGCGGGTGTCCGCGTACTGCACCGTGTCGTAGTGGTAGCGGATCAGGTTGACGCCCACGTCCCGCTCGGCGGACAGCAGCCACCGCACGGCGTTACCGCGCTCGTCGTAGACGATGGCGGAGCGGTCGATCGTCATCGGCTGCCCGTCGCCGTCGCGGAGGGGACTGCCGGACGGCCCGCCGGTGTCGGGGTAGCCGCCGTACCAGCGCACGTTGCCCTGCTTGTCGTGGACCTCCCAGAAGTAGTTCTTGGGGCCGCCGCGCCCCACCTCCCGGCGGATGATGCGCTCGTAGTCGTTCTCCACCTGCCGGGTGTAGTCCTCCCGGTCCCCCCGGACGCGCTGCTCCCAGGTCTCCCCCAGGGCGTTGGGCACGAGGGGCTCGCCGTCGATGGTGTAGGACTCGCTCTCCAAGCCCGCGTCGAAGTGTGGTGCGCCGAAGCTGGTGTCCACGGCGATCTCGCCCACCGACAGGTCCCAGCCGAGCCCGACCCAGCCGTTGTCGCCGCCGGAGTCATAGGTCAGCGCCAGCTCCGGGGTGATCCCGCGCCCGGGTGGCAGCAGCAACGGGTAGCCCAGCTCGGCTGCGCCGCTGGTGGACGCCTCCGGCGGTGACACCAAGGACAGGCCTTCCACCGGGTCGGCGTACTGCAGCCCGTCGACCGTCCCGTCCCCGAGCTGCTCGGGGGTCATGGCCGGTTCCCGCCCCAGGGTGGCTCCGTCGAGCCCGTCGAGGGGCTCTCCCCCAGCGATCGGCATCAGCGGCTGGATCACGAGTGCCACGGCGAGGGCGGATCCGAGGGCGAGACGGCGACGGTCCATCGGGTACTCCTAGGTCTTCCGCCCCCTGGGACTGTCCTGCGTGGAGGCGGTTGGCGGGATCTCATCACCTCCCAGCGGTGGCGCACATCGGGCAAATGCCCTATAGGGCTGTCATCCGGGTCCTAGCCGGGGCGGGTCGGGCGTTGCCATACTGCGACCGTGTCGGTCTATGCGCCCCTGCGAGGACGCCGAGAACTCGTCGCGCACAGTTCCCGGCAGGTGCGCGAGCACGAAGGACGCATGGTGACCCTCACCGGTCTCCCGGGGGTCGGCAAGTCGCGGCTCGCCCAGGACGTCCTCGCCGTGGTGAGGTCCGACCTGGCAGCGGTGACCGTGCTGGACACGGGGGCGCTGGAGGGGCACGGGCTGCTCGGCGAGGCGGTGACCGCTGCCCCTCCCGGCCTGGTCCTCATCGACGACGCGCACCGGCTGGAGGACGCACCGACCATCCTGGCAGGCGCGCTGGCCGAACGCCCCGACCTGCGGTTGCTGGTGACCAGCCGGACCAGGTTCCGCCTGGCGCAGGAGTACGTCGTGCGGGTGGAGCCGTTCCCCGACCCGGATCCGTCCGCGCCGCCGGAGGTGCTGGCGACCCACCCCGCCGTGCAGCTGTTCGTCGACGTGGGGACCGCCGCGGGGATCCAGGACGTCGGCCGACCCGAGCAGCTGCCGCACATCGCGCGGATCTGCGCGCGCCTGGGCGGCCTGCCGCTGGCGATCGAGCTGGCCGCCGCCCGGGTGGCGGCGTTCTCGCCGAGCACGCTCGAGGCGCTGCTGGACCGTTCACCCGCCAGCAGCGTCCTCGGCAGACCACCGGACCGCGCCAGCGCCGACCCGGACCTGTTCGGGGCGATCGCCTGGAGTGAGTCACTGCTGCGCCCCTCGCAGGCCAAGCGGCTGCACGAGCTCGCCATCTTCGAGGGCGCTGTGCCGGTCGAGGCGATCGAGCGGGTCTGCCGTGGCGACGACGTCGTCGAGGGCATCTCCGCACTCGTCGACGCCCACCTGGTCAAGACCAGCCACCGCTACGGCAGCAGCCACTTCTCGCTGCACCCCCTGGTCCGCGAGCACGCTGCCCGGCGGCTGGCCGAGCAGGGGTCACAGCTGCTGGACGAGCTGACCGTCCGACACGACCGGTGGGCCGTTGCCGTGGCTGCGTCGGCGGCGCGACTGGATGCGGCCGGGCGACCCACCGCGGCGCTGCAGTGCGTCCAGCCGGTCGAGACCGACCTGACCGTGGCCCTGGCCCGGGCGCTGGAGGCGCACGACGCGGCGAGTGCCACGTCCCTGATCCTCGGCATGGCCCCTTCCTGGCTCAGCCGGGGTCCGCAGCTGACGCACCGGGCGATGGCCGACCGGGTCCTCCGGCTCGCCACGTCGGGATCCGTCCCCGCGGCGCAGCGCGCCGAGCTGCTGGCCTGGCGGTGCTTGCTGGCCGCTGAGGTGGCCCACCGGGAGGACGAGGTGCACGCCCTGCTGCCGGCCATCGACGAAGCGGTGGTCGTGGCCCGGCAGGTGGGTGGGGACACGCTGCTGCGCGTGCTGGCCCTGGCGGTGCTGGTGTCCCGGGTGATGCACCACCGTGAGGCGATCGAGCCGCTGTGCGCGGAAGGCCTCACGCTGGCCCGCGAGCTGGGCGACGAGGCGGCCCTGTCCCGCTTCGAGTCCTGGACCGGGATGCTGGCCCATCAGCGCGGTGATCTCGCCGAAGCGGCGCGGTTCACCTCGTCGGCCTATGACCGCGCCCGCCACCTCGACGACCCCGCCCTCGTGCTCGTACCGGCGGGGTCACTGCTGGCGATCCCCTCGTGCGGCGAGGTCCAGGAGCCACGGTTGGGCGCGGAGGACCTCGTCGACCTCGCCCGCGAGCTGGGCGACGGGCGGGTGCTGGCCTGGCTGCGTCCGGTCGCCTCCGTCCTGGCCCTCAACGAGGGTGACCCCTCCCGCGCCGCCGGCCACGCCTACGACGCGCTGGTCGCCGCCCGGTCGGCCGGCGCCTCGGGCCGGGTGGGCATCGCGCTGGTCTGCCTGTCGCTGGTCGCCGAGGCCCACGGTGACGCCGAGCAGGCCGCCAAGCTCCATGGGATGGCGGCCCCGCACCTGCCGGTCACCCTGCCCAGCATGCCGCCCACGACGGTGCGGTCCTACCAGCACTCCAGGTCGACGCTGCGTGACCGGCTCGGGCACCGGTTCGACGAGGCGTTCGCGGCCGGGTCCTCGCTGCCACCTATCCGGGCGACCGAGGAGGCGATCGGCTACGCCCGGGCGCTGGCTGCCACCTCGGCCCGCCCACCGGGTGCCGGGCGGCCGCTGAGCGACCAGCTGGCCGAGCCGTTGACGGCCCGGGAGGAGGAGGTCCTGAGCAGTCTGGCGGCCGGCGGCACGAACAAGGAGATCTCCTGCGCGCTCGGCATCGCGGTCAAGACGGTCATGCACCACACCTCGAGCATCTACCGCAAGCTGGGCGTGCGGAGCCGCGCCCAGGCAGTGGCCTGGCACCTGCGGCACTCCCAGCCCTCGCAGCGCTAGCCCGGGGCTGCGAATCCGCCAGCCACTGCAGCGCAGGTCGCTGCCGCCCGGCCAGACCATGTCGCTCTCCGGAGAGCGCTGGACATGGCCCACGCGACGCCCGCTGGCTATGCTCGCGACTGACTGAGCGGCGCCCGACATGCCTGAGAGGTGCACATGGGTTTCCTGGACAGGGCCAAGCAGACCGCGACCGAGCTCGCGGCCAAGGCCGACGACGCGATGAACCAGGCGGGCATGGGCACCGGCTCCGCCGACACCCGGGAGGCCGACCGGTTGCTGCGCAACCTCGGCGTCCTGACCTACCGCGAGCAGTCCGGCATGCCGATCGACACCGGCGAGCGCGAGAACGTATTGTCCGCGTTGCGCCAGCTGGAGAGCCAGGGCCGCCTCGGAGCGCTGACGTTGACGCCGGGGAGCGCGGCCGGACAGCCCAGTCCGCCGCCCCCTGGAGGCATGGCTGGTCAGGCGCCGCCCCCGCCCGGTGCTGGCCCGACTCAGCCCCCGACTCCTGGTCCCGGCCCGACCCAGACCTCCTCACCCCCGGTGGGTGACGAGAGCACCGAACGGCCGGGCCCGCCGCCTCCTCCCCCGCCACCGCCCGGCGGCTTCTGAGGGCTCGCGGGCACGGCGGTTACCCGAGCGCCGGGTCAGCTGTGCGGCCCGGTCGGGAGGTCGGTGACGCGGCGCACGAGGTGGGCCGAAACCGGCTCCGCCTTGCCCTTCAGAGCCAGCTCCCCGAGCGGCTCGGTGACCGTGCCGGCCGGGAGCCGGGCCAGCGTGTCGCCGCTCACCGCGACGCCACCCACCGGCGCCTGGCCCTCCAGCCTCGATGCGGTGTTCACCACGTCACCAATCACGGTGTGGGTGCGGCCCCCGGTCGCGCCCAGCACCCCGACCGCGACCTCGCCGGTGCTGACGCCGACCCGGAACCGAGGCCAGTCGACGTGCTGCTGGGCGATCCGGCCCGTCTCCTGCTGGAGGGCGAGCCCGGCGCGGGTGGCGCGCAGCGCGTGGTCGGGCTGGTCCCCGCGGCCGTTGAAGGTCACCAGCAGTGCGTCGCCGATGATGCGGTCCACCACGCCCCCGTGCCGGGTGACGGGCGGGATGGCCGCGTCGAAGTAGGTGTTGAGCATCCGCCGCACCTCCGCCGGCCGGTGCCGCTCGGAGAACGGCGTGAACCCCGCCAGGTCGGCGAACAGGATGCTCATCTCCCGGTTGCCGGAGACCGTCCCCTCGAGGTAGAGGTCCGCGAACCGCTCCTCGTGCCACTGCCGGTGGGCGCCCCAGGCCACCAGCCCGAAGGCGGCCAGCAGCAACAGGTGCCACTCCCACCAGCTGAGATGCCAGTTGGGTGCCAGGCTGACCGCCACCATGGCCTCGCCCAGGAGCACGAAGGCCGCCGCCATGGCCAGCGGCATCAGGCCGCGGCGCCGGCGCCACAGCCGAAGGTAGCTGGCCGCCGACCAGCCGTACAGGACGGTCGCCGCCACCGCCACCACGGCGAGCGGACCGGTGAGCCGTTCAGAGTCCGCCTCCGGCCCGAGCGGCGGCAGCTGCAGCAGCGACAGCGCCGCCCACCCGCCGATCACCGCCAGCAGGCCCCCGCGCAGCCAGGTTGCCTGCCGCAGCGCCGCAACGGCGCGCTGCCCGTCGGTGTCCCGGGTCGACAGCGCAGCCAGCACCGCGCCCAGTGCGATACCCACCGGCGTCGAGACGTTGAACCCGGTGTTGGGCCCGGCCAGCAGCACCCCCGGCGTCGCCAGCGCGTGCAGGGCCAAGAAGGCGGCCGGCGCCAGGAAGGCCAGCGAGACCAGCATCACCCGCGCGTCGCCACGGCGCGCGGCCGTGGTGCCGGTGCCGTAGGCCAGGGCCGCGCTGAGGACCGCAGCGGCCAGCACGATCCAGAAGTGTGCCGGGTGGTGCTGCCAGGTCACGTCCAGCTGCGGTCGCAGCAGGAGCACCGCCAGCCCGACGAGGGGCAGTGCCAGGGCGGCCGCCCCGAGCAGGAGCATCGGCGACCGCAGCCTGCCGAGGTCGGCTGGTGCCCCCGGGGACCGGTCGTCGGTCATGGTTGCCGCGGCGGTCCGGCCAGAGCCAGGTGCTGGTGCAGCTGGGAGACGACGACGGACCCCTCGCCGACGGCGGCCGCGACCCGCTTGACGGAGCCGCTGCGCACGTCCCCGACGGCGAACATCCCCGGCAGTGAGGTCTCGTAGGACAGCACCGGCCGGCCGGGCCACCGGTCGACGCCGGTCACGACATAGCCACGCTCGTCCAGCGCCACCGAGTCCGGCAGCCACCCCGTGTGAGGGGCGGCGCCGATCATCACGAACAGCCCCTCGGTGGGCAGCACCCGCCGCTCCCCCGTGGCCCGGTCGGCCACGGTCACCTCCGTCAGCCAGTCCTCTCCGGCGCCGTCCACGACCTCGGCGCCCGGCAGCACGGTGATCCGGTCGCTACTGGCGATCTCGTCGATGAGGTACTGCGACATGGTGCTGGACAGGTCCGGCGCGCGGACCACGATCGTGACGTGAGCGGCATACCGCTGCAGGTGCAGGGCCGCCTGGCCGGCGGAGTTGCCGCCGCCGACCACCATCGCGTGGGTCCCGCGCAGGCCGTGCGCCTCGGAGACGTTGGCGCCGTAGAAAACGCCGGCACCCACGAGCCGCTCCAGGGCCGTGACCCCCAGCCTGCGGTAGGCGACGCCGGTAGCCAGCACGACCGTCCGCGCCCGCACCTCGCCGGCGCCCTCGAGCTCGACGCGGAACCCGGCGTCCTCGGCGTGGACCGCGGTCACCGGCCGGGTCAGCACGAACCGGGTGCCGAAGACCCACGCCTGCTGGAATCCGCGCTGGGCCAGCTCGGCGCCGCCCAGCCCGCGGGAGAAGCCGAGGTAGTTGCGGATCAGCGAGCTGGTGCCCGCCTGCCCGCCGAGGGCACGGTGCTCCAGGCACAGCACGTTCAGTCCCTCCGACGACGCGGACACCGCAGCGGCCAGTCCGGCGGGTCCCGCACCGACCACGACGACGTCGACGTCGCGGTCCTCGGCCGCCAGGTCGGTCCGCAGACCCCACGCCTCCGCCAGCGCCGCGTCGGTGGGGTCGAGCAGCACGGTTCCCCCGACCGCGGGCATCCAGACCACCAGGGGCCCGGTCGTGGCGTCCGCGCCCGGCACGCCGACCCGCCGGAGCACCTCGGCCGCCGCGGCCGTGCCCCGGTCCAGGAACGCGTGCGGGATGCCGTTGCGGGTCAGGAAGCCGCGCACGTCGTGGCCGCGACGGTCGCGGGCGGCTCCGACGACCACCACCTCCCGCTCGGCGCTGGCCACGGCCCGGGACCACGCCTGCACGAACTCACTCACGGTCCGGTTGAACAGCTCATCGGGGGTCGTCCACGGCTTCAGCACGTAGTAGCTGATGTCGCCGCGCGCCATCGCCTGCAGGATCTCGGTGGCGGTCTGCCGGTGCGCCCAGCCGCCCCATGGGACCAGCAGGGCACGGCCGGCGTCGGGGTGCAGGGTGCGCACCCGCGCCAGCAGCGCCGCTCCTGGCTGGTCGGGCAGCCACGGGTCGGCGAGCACGAGAGCGACCGGATGACTGAGCTCGGCGGCCCGCTCCAGGTGGCGCAGCGCATCACGGGCCGCGGTCTCGCCGCGCACGGCGTAGTCGGCGCCGAAGCGGCGACTCAGCTCTCCCTCAGTGCGCGAGAGTGCTTCCGGGTCCGGGTCGACGGCCAAGATCACGGGCCGAACCACGCTGGCAGGCTACTCCCGCCGCAACGTCCCGCACCAGGGTCCGGGCCGGCAGGCACCGGATTGCATGGGCAACCCATGCCGTTCGCGGCGAGGCGACCTTCAGCACGCGTCCTGGGAGATCACCTGCGCCGACGCTCGTGCGTCCGAGGAGTGATCAGGAGTGGGGGCTGCTTGGAGGCTGGCAGCAGCAGTGACGCCTCGCACGGCCTCCCGGATCCGGATTGCGGCGACGTCGGGGTCGGGTCGACCGGCGTCCAGCCAGGCCAGGGCGGCGGCGATGGTGACGGTGGGCGCCAGATGTGCTGCCCACTGGGCCCAGTCTGAGTTGGGGATGGAGGCCGCGAGCTGATCGCGAGCCGTGGCGGCCATCTCGGCGGTGAAGGCGTCGACATCGCCTCGGAAGGCGGGTTCTCGCACCGCGTGAGCGAACAGCACCCGAAACCCGTCCGGGTCGCCGGCTGCGGTCCTCAGGAGGTCGTCGATGATCCGCTCGGTGTAGGGGGGATCGCCGACCGCGGCCTGCACGCGAGTACGGGCACGGTCCAGCACAGCGCGGTACAACTCGGACTTGGACGTGAAGTGGCGGTAGAGGATCGCCCGGCTGACCCCGGCTGCCACAGCGACCTCATCCAAACCGGTGGCCGTGTACCCGGCGTGAGCGAAAGCACCGGTGGCCGCGGTCAGGATCTGTTCTCGGCGAGCGGCACGCGGAAGCCTGCGCACCTGCCGGGGGCCCACCGCATCGCTCACCCTGCCACTGTAGACACCGACATGTATACGCTGCTGTCAACAAGCTGTCCCAGATTGGAGCGGGTGTGTCAGTCCCAGGTGACGACCCCACTGACGTGGCTCGCGAGCGCGTCGTGGGGGTGGTCGTGGTCGGGGCCGGCCAAGCCGGGCTCGCTGCTGGCTATCACCTCTCCCGTCGGGGGAGCGACGTGCTCATCCTCGATGCTGCCGACTCCGTCGGTGACAGTTGGCGGGCCCGGTGGGACTCCCTGCGCCTGTTCACCCCGGCGGGCTTCAACTCCATGCCGGGCATGCCGTTCCCGGGACCGGCCTCAGCCCACCGAACCAAGGACGCCATGGCGGACCACCTGGCGCGCTACGCCGAGCACTTCGCCCTCCCGGTGCTCCTGGGGGTGAGAGTGCGACGAGCCTGGCGTGATGGTGAGACATTCGTGGTCGACACCAACCAGGGACGATGGCGCGCCGGCGCCCTCATCGTGGCAACCGGTGCCCACCAGACACCGGCCATCCCGGACTTCGCGGCCGAGCTGGACACCGGCGTGACCCAGTCGCACGTGGGCGACTACCGACGGCCCAGTCAGCTGCCGGCCGGGCCGGTGCTGGTCGTGGGCGCCGGCAACTCCGGCGCGGAAGTCGCCCTCGACCTGGCTACCGAACCCAACGCTGCGCGCGAGGTGCATCTGGCCGGACGCGAGGTTGGACACATTCCTCAGCTGGGGCCATGGACCTTCCAGATCCTGCAACGTGCCGGCCGGGCCGGAGCAACGCTGGCTCAGCGCGGGCTACGCGGACGTGGGGATCCCCTCGGCCGCATCCGCCCCGGCCAACTCCACGCCGCCGGCGTGCAGCGGCACCCCCGCGTAGTCGGAGTGCGAGACGGGTTGCCACTGCTCGACGATGGCCGCAGCATCGAAGTGGCATCGGTGATCTGGTGCACCGGCTTTCGCGCTGACTACAGCTGGCTGGACCTCGATGCTGCCGTCGACACCCACGGCCGACTGCGCCACCGAGGTGGAGTCCTCCAGGACCAGCCACGCCTGTACGCCGTGGGACTGCCCTACCAACGTTCGATAGCCTCGCACCTCGTCGGCGGCGTAGGCGCCGACGCCCGGTACGTCGTCAACCATCTGCTCACGCGGCACGCCCGCCGTCTGGGAACCTCAGTACGGTGACCGAACGGCGAGGCCGGAAGATGGGCGTAGCCGGGCTTGACGGGGCTTGTACCGCGTACTCGCCGGTGAGACGGCGGTCGAAGCGGTGGACGTGAAGGGACTCGAACCCCTGACCTCTCGCGTGTGAAGCGAACGCTCTAACCAACTGAGCTACACGTCCTGGCGCGGACGGCACTCTAGCCTGCCGTCGCGGCCTCATCATAATCGGCCCCGGTTACCCCTTCCCGCGCCAGGGCCGCTCGAACGGCAGCCGCCAGGCGTGCGGGGCGACCAGCTGATGGATCGCGTTCGGCCCCCAGGAGCCAGGCGGGTAGGGCTTGGCCTCCGGCGGGTCAGCCAGCAGCGCCGCCGAGCGCTCCCAGAGCGACTCGATGCCCTCGGCGGTGGTGAACAGGGTGTGGTCACCGCGCATCGCGTCCAGGATGAGCCGCTCGTAGGCCTCCAGCACCTCCTGCACCCGGCCGGTCTCACTGGCCGAGAACTGCATCGACAGCTTCTCCAGCCGCATACCCGGCCCGGGCCGCTTGCCGTAGAACGACAGTGACACCTTGGAGTCGTCGGCCAGGTCGAAGGTCAGGTGGTCGGGTCCGGCCGAGCCGACGCCGGAGTGCCGCGGGAACATCGAGCGGGGCGCCTCCTTGAAGGCGATCGAGATGATCCGGGCGCCCTGGGCCAGCCGCTTGCCGGTGCGCAGGTAGAACGGCACCCCGGCCCAGCGCCAGTTGTCCAGCCCCACCCGCATCGCGATGAAGGTCTCGGTGTCCGAGTCGTCGGCCACCCCCTCCATGTCCCGGTAGCCCTCGAACTGGCCCCGGACCACTGCGGCAGGGTCGATCGGCAGCAGCGAGCGGAACACCTTGTTCTTCTCCTCGCTGATCGAGCGCGGCTCCAGGGCCGTCGGGGGCTCCATGGCGACGAAGGCCATCACCTGGAACAGGTGGGTGACCACCATGTCCTTGTAGGCGCCGGTGGCCTCGTAGAAGGCGGCCCGCTGGTCCAGTCCGAGCTGCTCGGGGATGTCGATCTGCACGTGGTCGATGAAGTTGCGGTTCCAGATCGGCTCGAACAGGCCGTTGGCGAACCGGAACGCGAGGATGTTCTGGGCCGCCTCCTTGCCGAGGAAGTGGTCGATCCGGAAGATCTGCCCCTCATCGAAGGTCTCGTGGACCTGCTTGTTGAGGGCGACCGCGCTCTGCAGGTCGGTGCCGAACGGCTTCTCCATGATCACGTGCGAGTTCTGGACCAGGTCGGCCGCGCGCAGGGTGTCGATGACCGCTGGAGCGGCCCTCGGCGGCACCGACAGGTAGTGCAGCCGGCACACGTCCGGGCCCAGCTTGGCCTCGCCCTCCCGGACCGCCTCGGCCAGCCCGGCGGCGCCGGCCGACTGCGGGACGTAGTGCAGGCTCGCGCAGAACCGGGCCCACTGCTCCTCGGTCAGCGGGTGCTTGCCGAACTCGTCCAGCGCCGCCCGCGCGAACTTGCGGAACCGCTCGTCGTCGTAGTCCTCCAGGGAGGTGCCCACCACCTGGATCGCCGGCGCCAGGTCGGACAGCACCAGGTGGGCCAGTCCCGGCAGCAGCTTGCGCCGGGCCAGGTCGCCGGTCGCGCCGAACAGCACCACGACGTGGGGGGCCACCGGCTCGAGGGCACCCCGGTTGGTGGTGGCCGGCCCGGCCGGGTAGGAGATGGTCTGTGCGCGTCGTCTGGTCTCGGCCACCTTCCGATGGTGGCATCGACCCGCCCACCCTCCAACCGCAGCCCACCGCCGCCGACGGGCGGCCCGGCGGATCGCCGCTACCAGTCGGCCAGCCGCAGCAGCCGGTCGTCGTCCTCGGCGGGGTCGCCTCGGAAGGTGTTGCTCGTCAGCACCCACAGCGTCTCGCGGGGCCCGGTGACGACTGAGCGCAGCCGGCCGTAGTCCCCTGCCAGCAGCCGCTCCGGCTCCCCCACGTGCACCCCGTCCAAGGGCACCCGCCACAGCGACTCACCGCGCAGCGCCGCGACGTAGAGGTCACCGTCCGGCCCGACCGCCAGCCCGGAGGGCGAGGCCTCGCTGGTCGGCCAGGTCACCACCGGGTCGACGAAGTCCGGCTCACCGCCGGTGCCCTCGACGATCGGCCAGCCGTAGTTGCTTCCGGGCTCAATCAGGTTCACCTCGTCCCAGGCGTTGGCGCCGAACTCGCTGGCCCACAACCGCCCGGCGGCGTCCCAGCCCAGCCCCTGCACGTTGCGGTGCCCGAGGGACCAGACCGGCGAGCCCGGCTCCGGGTTCCCGGGGGCCGGCTCGCCCTCCGGGGTGATCCGCAGGATCTTGCCGCCCAGCGACCCGGGGTCCTGGGCCAGCTCCCCTGCCGAGGCGTCGCCCGTGGTGACGTAGAGGAAGCCGTCCGGGCCGAACGCCAGCCGACCTCCGTTGTGGTTGCCGGCCCGGGGGATGCCCTCGAGGAGCGTCTCGACCTCCGGCTCGGCCTCGGGGTCGACCAGGTCCGGGGTCACCCGGAGCACCCGGTTGTCCCCGGCCGTCGTGGCGTAGGCGTAGAAGGACTCGGCACCCGGGCCGTCACCGGGGTCGACGGCCAGCCCCAGCAGGCCGCCCTCGCCGTCAGCCGCCACGCCGGGCACGGTGGTCACCGGCTCCCGCTCGCCCGCGGGGCTGACCCGCCACACTCGGGCGCTGTCCCGCTCCCCCACCAGGGCCGAGCCGTCCTCGCCCACGACCAGGCCCCACGGCACCTCGAGGCCGGAGGCCATCGCGGTGACCGGCTGCAGCGGAGGTGGCGGTTCCTCGGTCGGGACGGCCACGGCGTCCTCGGTCGGAGCGGTCGCGGGGTCCTCGGTCGGGGAGGTCGCGACGTCCTCGGGCGCGGTGGTGCGGTCGTGCTGTCCCACCTCGGCGGGCTGGTCAGCGCCGTCCGTGTCACCCGGGCTGCAGCCGGCCACGACCAGCAGTGCGGCTGCCGGCAGCCACACCCGGGTCGCGGCCACCGTCAGCTCACGGGTCGTCGCGCTCGGCCGCGCGCTTGGCGAACAGGTCCATCAGCCGCCTGGTCACCGGCCCGGGTGCGTCCAGCTCCCGCTCCTGCAGGTCCGGCGCGGGCAGCTCGCCGGCCAGCGTCGTCACGCCGGGCACCACGCGGATTCGCTCCACCGCCTGGGCGTCGCGGACGCTGGAGGTGATGAAGACCTCCTCGGCCGTGGCCAGCTCCGCCAGCGGCACCGGCTCCTCCGCCACGTCGATGCCCTCCTCCCGGGCCCACTCCAGCAGCAGGGTGCGGGTGATCCCGGCCAGCGGCCCGGCCAACAGCGGCGGGGTGCGGACGACGCCGCCGGAGACGACGAAGACGTTGGAGCCGGTGCCCTCGCACAGCTCCCCCGCGGTGTTGGCGAACAGCGCCTCGGTGCCGCCCAGCTCCTTGGCCGCGGCCAGCGCCACGACGTTGTCGGCGTAGGAGGTCGTCTTCAGGCCCACCGTGACCCCGCGCTCGTTGCGCACCCACGGCACCACCGCGACCGTCGTGGCCTCCGGCGGCCGGGCCATCGCCACCGCGGTGACGATGTAGGTCGCCTCCCCCTCGAGCCGGTCCGAGCCCAGCGGCCCGGGCCCGGCAGTCACGGTGTACCGCAGCCGGCCGAACGCCATCGGCTCCTGTAGGACGGCGTCGATCCCCTCCTGGACGCGGTCCCGGTCCAACCTCGGCAGTCCGAGCCCGGCGAGCGACCGGTCCATCCGGTCGTGGTGGCGGGTCAGGGCGAACACCTGGCCGTCGACGACCTTGGCGGTCTCGAACACCCCGTCCCCGACCGTGACGCCGTGGTCGACCGCGACGAGCGCCGGCCCCTCGTCCGCGCGCCGGCCGTTGACCCAGATCCGCACCTGCTCGCTCATGGCCCCACCTTGGCACGGCCAGCGCCGGGCGGGTCCGCCGACCCGCCGCCGTCCGCACCGGCCGCGGCGTGGTGCGCGGCCGTGGCCACCACCAGGTCCTCCCAGGCCATGCCGCTGCCCTTGAACACGCGGGGACCGGCGCCCCAGGGCTGCAGCTGCGCCCGGTCCCGTGCCAGCTCGGCGACGCCGACCAGTGCGGCAGGGTCCAGGAGTCCCTCCTGCACGGCCAGCACCACGTCGCCGGCCTCCCGTAGCGCGGTGTCGCGGTCCTCCACCACGACGGTCGAGCGGGCCAGCAGCGCACCGTCCAGCTCCCGGGCGGCGGGGTGGTGGCTGCCCACCGCCACCACGCAGCTGCCGTCCCGGACGAGGGCGCCGTCCAGCACCGGTGTCCGGCTGGAGGTGCAGCACGCCACCACATCGGCCTCACCGACCGCCTCCGCCCCGACCGGCCGGGCGGCGACTCCCTCTTCCCGCAGCCGGGCCACCAGCGCGTCCCGCCGACCGGGGTCTCGCCCGCACACCCCCACATCGGTCAGCGGGCGCACCGCACGCAACGCGTGCACGTGCCCCCACGCCTGCGGGCCGCTGCCGAACACCACCAACCGCGCGGCGTCCGGGCGCGCCAGCACCGCGGCCGCCCAGGCGCTCACCGCCGGGGTCCGCAGCGTGGTCAGCGCCGTCCCGTCGACGAGGGCACGCAGGGTCAGCGTCGCCGCGTCCAGCAGCAGGTAGGTCCCCTGGATCCGCGGCAGTCCCCGCTCCGGGTTCCCCGGTGCGACGCCGGCGACCTTGACCCCGGCCGAGCCGCCCCACTCGGCCGGCATCAGCAGCAGCTCACCGGCCGCGACCGGGACCGCCTGCCGGGCAGGGACCTGGGCCGGGTCCAGCCCGGCCGCCAGCGCCTCCCCCACCGCCTGGACCGCACCGGCCCACCCCAGGTTCTCGAACAGCTCTCGCTCCCCCAGCCACGGCGGTGGCACGACCGGCTCATCCATGCGAACCACGCTACCGGCAGCGTCCCGGCCGGCCCCGTCGTCGCTCCGGTGCGCTACGGTCCGTGGCCGTGGCCGAGTACGTCGCGTTCCTGCGCGCCGTGAACCTGGGGCCCCGCCGCCGGGTGGACATGGCACGGCTGCGGGAGCTGCTGGACGCCGCCGGCATGGGCCCGGCGGACACCTACCTGGCCACCGGCAACGTCCGGCTGACCTCGCCGCATGGCTCCCCCGGAGCGGTCGCCGGCGAGCTGGCAGCGGTGCTGCCGGAGGCGTTCGGATTCGAGATCCCGACCGTCGTGCTGCCGAGGTCGGACCTGGCCCGGCTCGGGGGCACCGTCCAGGAGCTGCCGCCACCCCTGCCGGGCGAGGTCCGCCACTACGTGACGCTGCTGGCCGACCCGCCGCCGCAGCAGGCCGTCGCCGCCCTGGAGGGCTGGGACCGGCCGGGTGAGGCCGCCCGCGTCGTCGACGGACACGTGCATTGGTGGCTGGCAGGGCCGACCCAGGGCGCGGCGCTGAGCAACGCCGTCATCCAGCGGCTCGCCGGCACCGCCACCACCCGCACCGCCCGGGTGGTGCAGGAGGTCGCCCGACGCTGGGCGTAGCGGCGCGCTCAGCCGCGGGGGAACCACGCCTCCAGCAGGTCGTTGCGCAGCCGGCCCTGCGGGTCGAGCCGCTCGGCGAGCGCCGCGAAGTCGCCGGCGCGGGGCCATCGGCTACGGACCAGCTCGGGCGCCATCGTGGTCACCTTGCCCCAGTGCGGCCGGGCGCCCAGCGGCTGCAGCGCGAGCTCCAGGACCGCCAGCGCCCGCTCGACGGCGGGCGCGTCCGGGTGCCACGTGAAGTGGAACGCCACCACGTCCTGCCCGGCCGCCGGGCTCAGCCACGGGCTGTCGGCGGCGACGGTTCGCACCTCCGAGACCTGCAGTGCCGGCGCGATCCGCGGGCCCACGCCCTGCAGCAGCCCGATCGCCTCGGCGGCCCGGTCGCGCGGCACGAACACCTCGGACTGGATCTCATGGCCGCTGGAGGGGGTGTGCTCGAGCCGGAAGTGCGGTAGCCGCTCGTGCCAGGCTCCGGCGAGGCCGCCCTGCACGGTGCACGCCTCCGCCGGCTGGCCGGGGACCGGGTGCCGAGGACCGTCGGCCAGCACCGCGCCGCGCCACCGGCCCGGCGGCTCCCCCACCCACTGGCCGTCGCGGGCCTTGATCCAGACCTGCCCCTGCCCGCTGGCCCAGGTCGTGAACACGCTCACGCTGTAGGCCGCGCCCAGCACGCCGTCCAGGTCACCGGCCAGGTCCTCCAGTGCCAACCCCTCGTAGACGAGCTGGCGCACCCGGTAGGTCGGGCCCACCCGCAGCGTCACCGCGGTGACCACACCGAGCGCGCCCAGGTGGACCGCCGCGCCAGCCAGCTCGGGGTCCTCCTCGGTGAGGGAGAGCAGCTCACCGGTGCCGGTCACCAGCTCCACCCCAGTGACCTCGCCGGACAGCGTGCCGACCCCGTCGCCGGATCCGTGGGTGCCGGTCGCGCAGGCGCCGACCACGTCCACGTGCGGCAGCGAGGCCATCGCCGGCAGCGCGCGGCCGTGCTCCTCCAGGTAGCGGGCCAGGGCGCCGTACGCGGTGCCGGCCGGCACCCGCACCCGCACCCCCGCGGCGTCCAGCTCCGGCGCGCCCGCCAGCCCCGCCAGCGAGACCAGCGTGCCGGTCGTGCCGGTGAGCAAGTTGAAACTGTGGCCGGACCCGCGGGCCCGCAACCGCCTGCTCCCGGCGACGAGCTCCTGCAGCTCGGGGACCGAGCTGGGGCGGGCCACCGCAGCCGGGGTGTAGGTCACCGTCCCGGACCAGTTGCTGAGCAGGTCCTCCACGTGCTCACTGTGCCAGGTCCGCGCCCGGGTGCGACGGTGGGCCAGTCCGATCACCCACCACCCAGTCCGGAGGTTCCTCGTGCTCGACGTCATCTGGGGCCTGGGCGGCATGGCGCTCGTGCTGGCCGTGGCCGTCCTGTTCTCCGCCGACCGGCGCCGCATCCGGCTGCGCACCGTCTCCATCGCCCTGGGCGTCCAGATGCTGCTGGGCTTCCTCGTCCTCTACGTGCCGTGGGGGCAGCAGGTCCTGGGCGGGCTCAGCCGCGGGGTGCAGGCCATCATCGACTCCTCGGCCGAGGGCATCGCCTTTCTGTTCGGGCCGGTGCTGCCCGAGGAGGGCTCGGTGTTCGCCTTCCAGGTGCTCCCGGTCATCGTGTTCTTCGCCTCGCTGACGGGCATCCTCTACCACCTGGGCGCGCTGCAGCACGTGGTGCGCTGGGTCGGCGGGGGGCTCGCCCGTGCGCTGGGCACCACCCGGCCGGAGTCCATGAACGCCGCGGCCAACATCTTCGTCGGCCAGACCGAGGCGCCGCTGGTGGTCCGCCCCTACGTGCCGCGGATGAGCCAGTCCGAGCTGTTCGCGGTCATGGTCGGCGGGCTGTCGACCGTGGCCGGGTCCGTCCTGGTCGGGTACTCGCTGCTGGGCGCCCGGCTGGAGTACCTCATCGCCGCGAGCTTCATGGCCGCCCCCGGCGCGCTGCTCATGGCCAAGATCATCGTGCCAGCAGGCTCGCTGGAGCCGGCCCCCGCGGCGGCCGGGGCCGCGACCACGGCGGGCACCGCCCCGGCGCCGAGCCAGCCGTCGGGGACCTCTGGGGCCCCCGACACCCGCGAGGACGCCGAAACCGCACGGGACGGCGAGGAGGAGGTGGACCCCGAGCAGGAGCGCGCCCGCAACGTCATCGACGCAGCGGCCCGCGGTGCCTCCGACGGCCTGCGGCTGGCGCTCAACGTCGGGGCGATGCTGCTGGCCTTCATCTCCCTCATCGCGCTGGGCAACCTGGTGCTGGGCTGGATCGGCGGCTGGTTCGGCTACGGCGACGTGACGGTGCAGCAGCTGCTCGGCTATGTGTTCTCCCCGGTGATGACGGCGATCGGCGTGCCGTGGAGTGAGGCGATCCCGGCGGGCAGCTTCCTGGGGCAGAAGGTCGTCCTCAACGAGTTCGTCGCCTTCAGCGACTTCGCCCCGCAGGCCGACCAGTTCTCGCAGAAGTCGCAGGCGGTCATCACCTTCGCCCTGACCGGGTTCGCCAACCTGGGGTCGATGGCGATCCTGCTCGGCGGGCTGGGCGGGATCGCCCCCAGCCGCCGCGGCGACATCGCCCAGCTGGGGCTGCGGGCCGTGCTGGCCGGGACGCTGGCCAACCTGATGAGCGCCGCGATCGCCGGCATCCTCATCGGGTGACCACGGCATCGCCGGGTACGGCCCCCGGCGCCGGCTGCCCTCTGCTCAGGACAGCCGGGGCCGGGTACCGGCCTGCTCCAGCCGCTCATCCTCGATCGGCGGATCGGGGGGCCAGCTGATGATGCACCGGTGCGTGGCCACGGCCCCGGCCCGCGCCGGCAGCCGCACGTGCCGGCTCGCCCTGTGGCAGGCCTCCAGCGTGCGGTGACCGCGCCCCCACGGCCACCGCCCCCCGCCCGGGAGGCCCGACAGGTGCCTCGCGGTCGGGGCCGCGGCCACGCGTCGGTGGGGGGCCCGACGGGCCCCTTCGCAGGCCGAGGAGACCCACCCGACAGCCGCCACGCGCTCGTCTGACCGGCCCCCTGCGCCGGTCAGCTGCTCCCTCTCCATGGCGGTGTCACCCCTTTCGGTTCTCCTCGGCCTGCGACACCCCTCAGGAGCGGGCCGGGCCGCTCCTGATACACCGCAGCGAGATTTTCTGCGAGCACCTGCTGCGGCCCGGTCCGCCTGCCCGGTGGGACCGCCCTCCGGAGCGGGTCCGGGAGCGGCTGGTGCTAGCCACTCCCGGCTGCCGGCTGGTTGTATCAGCGGCGGTGCCGGCGTCTCCTCCTCGTGACTGGGGCCGGCGAGTGCCCACCGCTGACCCGCAGGAGACCCGAGGAGAGACCCATGCCCCGCCGCGACCACTACCGCGTGCTCGACCCCGAGAACGCTCCGCCACCTCGGCACGGCCGACTGCGGCCGACGGTGTACGACCCCACCCGGCTGCTGCTGCGCGGTCTCGGCGGCACGCAGGAGGACCGGCGCAGCCAGCTGCGGGAGCGGCTGGCCGAGCGCGGCATCGAGCTGCCCCCGCAGCCGGCTGCTGGCCGGCGCGCCCGGGACCCCGACGAACGGCCCGCCCGGCGCGGTGGCCCACGCCGGGAGCGGCCACCGCAGCAGGAGGAGCCGGACGAACCAGCGGAGCCGAGCCTCGCGGAGGCACTGCAGGACGCGCCGCCTGCCGTCCGCGAGCTGGCAGAACGACTGTGGGTGGAACCGATCCGGCTGCCCAGCGGAGGTCGCCCGGAGGAGCGACCCGACGCCTGGGAGGTGTTGGCCACGCTGCAGCGGGAGGAGCCCGACCTGGCCAGCCAGCTGTCCTTGGACCACCTGGTCCGCGCTGCCCCGGAGGGCCGGTCCGGGACGGGGTGGCGACCGCACCCCTACTGGGGCGTCCATCCCTACTGGGGTACCCACCCGTACTGGGGGGCCCACGGCGACCCGTCGGAGCACTACGGCCAGCCGGGCTTCGGCGGGCGGGTCCCGGTGCACTGGCACGGCCCGGACCCGGCCCACCGGAACGGCCACGAGACGGGGGCCGGCCGCCGGAGCCCGGTCGTCGCCGTCGCGGACACCGGCCTCGGCGCCCACCCCTGGTTCACGTCGGGCGTGCAACGGGACCGGACCTTCCACGGACTGCCGATCGGTGGCGACGACTGCGACCTGGACCCGGCGTCCTGCCTGGACCGGACCGGGCTGCTGCAGGGCGCCAGCGGGCACGGCACGTTCATCGCCGGCCTCATCCGGCAGACCTGCCCCGAGGCCACGGTCATGCCGGTGCCGGTGCTGCATGCCGACGGGTTCGTCGACGAGGTGCAGCTGCACCAGGCGCTGGTCCTGCTGCTGCTGCGGCACGTCGAGGGCCAGCTCACCGACCGCCCCGACCAGCTGATCGACGTGCTGTCGCTGTCGCTGGGCTTCTACCACGAGACCCCCGAGGACACGGTGGCGAGCACGGCCCTCCGCGACCTCATGGACGCCTACGGGGACGCGGGCGTGGCCGTCGTCGCCGCGGCAGGCAACGACTGCACGGACGACCCGCTGCTGCCGGCCGGGTTCGCCGGGCAGCAGGTGGGACTGCAGCACGCGCGGGTGCCGCTGGTCAGTGTCGGAGCGCTCAACCCGGACGGGGACAGCGTCGCCTGGTTCAGCAACACCGGGGACTGGGTCAGCTGCTTCCGTGTCGGCGCGGCGCTGGTCAGCACCGTGCCGACGACGATGCGAGGCGGACAGCAGCCCGCGGTGCGCACTATCGGGGCGGACCACACCCGTGCCACCCTGGACCCGGACGACTACAGCTGCGGGTTCGCCACCTGGAGCGGCACCTCCTTCGCCGCGCCCGTCGTGGCCGGAGCCCTGGCCGCTCACCTGGCCGGCCGCGACGACACGGCTGAGACCGGGCGCGACGAGTGTGCGACCCGCGGCTGGGAGGCCGTCCACGCCGAGCTCGAGTGGACCCGACCGTGACCGAGGTGAGCAGCATGACGACCGGCCCGCGCGGGGACCGCTGGGGCGAGGAGGCGACCGACTCGGGCCACTCCCCCGACGGCCCGACCGTCGCCCAGCCGGAGGTCGGCGTCGCTGACCGCGCGGCTGCGGCGTTCGCCGCCTACCGGGACGGGGACCACCAGCAGATGGGCGTGCTCGTCGACCTGGTGACGCCGCTGCTGTGGCACACCGCCCGCGCCCAGCGGCTGCCTGAGGACAGCGCCCGCGACGTGGTGCAGGGCACCTGGGTGCGCCTGGTGGAGAACGCCGGCACCGTGGAGGACCCCCAGGCGGTGCTGGGCTGGCTGCTGACGACCGTCCGCCGGGAGGCCTGGCGCACCGTGCGCCGGGAGGGCAGGGAGGACCTCGGCGCCGACCCGGTGCCGGAGACCCCCGACCCCGCCCCTGGCCCGGACGCCGCGGTGGTGCTCCGGCAGCGGCAGCGGGTGCTGTGGCACCACGTCGCCGCGCTCGGCGAGCGGTGCCGGCACCTGCTGCGCGTCATCGCGTTCGGTGACCGGCCGGACTACGGCAGCATCGCCGAGGCCCTCGGCATGCCGGTCGGCAGCATCGGCCCCACCCGGGGCCGGTGCCTCAGCAGGTTGCGGCGGTCCTTGGAGGAGGACCCCAGGTGGGACGGAGGCAGGGGATGAACGAGGAGCTGGACACCGACGACGAACGGATCCTGGGAGGGGTGCGCGAGCTCTACGAGCGGCTCGACCCGGTCCCGCCGGACCTGATGCAGCAGGTCAAGTACGCGTTGACGGTGGCGATGCTCGAGGCCGAGGTCGCCGAGCTGACCCGCACCCCCGCGGCGCTGGCACGCTCCACGACGGAGCCCGGCGAGCGGCTACGGACCGTGAACTTCACCGGGCAGCGGCTCAGCCTGATGGTGACGGTCGGTGAGGAGGAGCCCGACGGCACCCGCCGGCTGGACTGCTGGGTCACCCTGGGGGGCGCGTTGCTCGAGGTGCACCCCCACGGGGAGGGACAGCGGGTGCGCACGGCCACCGCGGACGAGTTCGGCCGGCTGGTGCTCAGCGACATCCCCTCGGGACCGGCGCACTTCCTGGTCTGGCCCGGACCGGATCACGAGGGCCGTCCCGTCATCACCCCCACCATCGACCTGTGAGGTGAGCGCCGCGCCGTCCGCCACCCCGGAGGAGCTGCTCGAGCAGGGCATCGCACACAACGCGGCCGGCCGCGCACGGAAGGCCGCGCGGCTGCTCCTGGCCGCTGCGCGGCGGGCGGACGAGCAGGCGGCCGAGCACCGACCCGGTTCGCCCTCGCTGCGCCGGGTGCGAGCACGGGCGGAGCTGAACCTGGCCTTCACCGAGTTCGAGCTGCACGGCCTGCCGGCCGCGCTGGCCCAGCTGGACCGCGCCCTCGCCGAGTCGACCGCGCTCGCGGACACCGAGCTGGTCACCCTCTGCCGGTCCCAGCGGGGGATGCTGATGGCCCGCAGCGGCGACCTCACCGCCGCCCGCCGGCACCTGGAGTCCGCGCTGCCCGGGCTGGACGCGCTGCAACCCCGAGACCGGGCAGTCCTCCTCCTCAACCACGGCACGCTGCTGATGCTGGTCGGCGACCTCGCCGGCGCGGTGGCCGGGCTGGACCGGGCGGCCGAGACGGCGCTGGCCGCCGAGCTGAGCCGCGAGGCGTTCATGGCCCGCAGCAACCAGGGCTACGCCGCCTACCTCGCGGGTGACCTGCCCCGGGCGCTCAGCCTCCTCAGCAAGGCGGAGGCCCTCGACGCCGACGCCTCCCAGGCCGTGGTCCGGCTGGACCGGGCCCGCGTCCTGGTCGAGGCCGGACTGCTCACCGAGGCCCGTGAGGCGCTCACCGAGGCGGCCGTGATCACCGAGGCGGAACCGCAGCGCCAGGTGCTGGCAGAGATCGAGCTGGAGCTGGCACGCGTCGCGCTGCTGCTGGGTCGGCACACCGAGGCACGCGCCCGGGCCCGCGCCGCGCGGCGCCGGTTCCGCCGCCGCGGGTCCCCGGTCTGGTCGGGTCGGGCCGAACCGAGATCGGACTG
>NZ_WIQI01000024.1 GCF_009602535.1 Ornithinicoccus halotolerans
CGCCGGGCTGCCGCCGCGCTGGCGCGAGTCGGTCGCCGAGGCCGCCGACCCCGACGAGTCCGCGTTGGCCGACGCCCTGGACCAGGCGGTCCTGCAGACCCCGCTGCGCGGCCGCAACCCCTGGTGGTGGCCGGTCCTGGGCGGGCTGCAGCTGCTGCTGGCGGGCACCGCCGTCGCGGGGGCGGCCTGGCTGACGGTGCTGGCCGTCCTCGGCTGGCTGCAGCTGCCCGCCGACGCGCCGTCCTGGGGCCCGCTGCCGGTGCCGCTGGTGATGCTGGTCGGCGGCCTGCTCGCCGGTGCCCTCCTCGGGGTCGCCGCCCGCCTCGCCGGTCGGGTCGGCGCGCGGCGACGACGGCGGGCGGTCGAGCGGGAGCTGCGGCGCGCGGTGACCGAGGTCGCCCGCACCCACGTCCGGGCCCCGGTGCAGGCGGTGCTGGAGCGGTACCGGCAGACCCGCAGCCAGCTCACGGCCGCCGCCCGCTGAGCAGATTCGGACCGGCCGCGTCCGGCGGCTACGCTGGCGGGCATGGCGGAGTTCATCTACACCATGACCCGTGCCCGCAAGGCCCACGGGGACAAGGTGATCCTCGACGACGTGACCATGTCGTTCTACCCGGGCGCCAAGATCGGGGTGGTGGGGCCCAACGGCGCCGGGAAGTCAACGATCCTGAAGATCATGGCCGGCATGGACCAGCCCTCCAACGGCGAGGCGCGGCTCACCCCGGGCTACTCGGTCGGCATCCTGCAGCAGGAGCCGCCGCTCAACGAGGACAAGACGGTCCTGGGCAACGTCGAGGAGGGCGTCGGCGAGATCAAGGCCAAGGTGGACCGCTACAACGAGATCTCCGCCGAGATGGCCGACCCCGACGCCGACTTCGACGCGCTCATGGCCGAGATGGGCCAGCTGCAGGACGACATCGACCACGCCGACGCGTGGGACCTGGACTCCCAGCTGGAGCAGGCCATGGACGCGCTGCGCTGCCCGCCGCCGGACGCCGACGTCAGCCTCCTCTCCGGGGGCGAGCGGCGCCGGGTCGCGCTGTGCAAGCTGCTGCTCAGCAAGCCGGACCTGCTGCTGCTGGACGAGCCCACCAACCACCTCGACGCCGAGAGCGTGCAGTGGCTGGAGCAGCACCTGGCCTCCTACGCCGGGGCCGTGCTGGCCGTCACCCACGACCGCTACTTCCTGGACAACGTCGCGCAGTGGATCGCCGAGGTGGACCGGGGCCGGCTCTACCCGTACGAGGGCAACTACTCCACCTACCTGGAGAAGAAGCGCGAGCGGCTGGCCGTGCAGGGCAAGAAGGACGCCAAGCTCGCCAAGCGGCTGGAGAAGGAGCTGGAGTGGGTCCGCTCCAACGCCAAGGCCAAGCAGACCAAGAACAAGGCACGGCTGGCCCGCTACGAGCAGATGGCCGACGAGGCCGAGCGCACCCGCAAGCTGGACTTCGAGGAGATCCAGATCCCGCCGGGCCCCCGGCTGGGGACCCAGGTCATCGAGGCCAGTGACCTGCGCAAGGGCTTCGGCGAGCGGCTGCTCATCGACGACCTGAGCTTCAGCCTGCCGCGCAACGGCATCGTCGGCGTGATCGGTCCCAACGGCGTCGGCAAGACCACCCTCTTCAAGACCATCGTCGGGCTGGAGGAGCCCGACGACGGCACCGTGCGGGTCGGCGACACGGTCCAGATCTCCTACGTGGACCAGCAGCGCGCCGGTATCGACCCGGACAAGTCGCTGTGGGAGGTCGTCTCCGACGGCCTGGACTTCATCCAGGTCGGCAAGGTCGAGATCCCCTCCCGCGCCTACGTCTCCCAGTTCGGGTTCAAGGGCCCCGACCAGCAGAAGAAGGCCGGCGTGCTCTCCGGAGGGGAGCGCAACCGGCTCAACCTGGCGCTCACCCTCAAGCAGGGCGGCAACCTGCTGCTGCTGGACGAGCCCACCAACGACCTGGACGTCGAGACCCTCGGCTCGCTGGAGAACGCGCTGCTGGACTTCCCCGGCTGCGCCGTCGTCATCAGCCACGACCGCTGGTTCCTCGACCGCGTCGCCACCCACATCCTGGCCTACGAGGGCACCGAGGAGGACCCCGCGAGCTGGTACTGGTTCGAGGGCAACTACGAGGCCTACGAGGCCAACAAGGTCGAGCGGCTGGGTGCCGAGGCCGCCCGCCCGCACCGGGTGACCTACCGCAAGCTGACCCGCGACTGAGCACCGGCCCCCGCCGTGCCGCGCCGCCGCAGGCCCGAGCCGTCGCTGCCACCGCGACAGGGGCTGGGACCTGCACGCGTGCGGATGCCGCGGTTGCCGCTGCAGGCTGAGCACGCCGGCCCCACCACCGTCGTGGAGTTCCTCGACCAGGTCACCGGCGACCCCGACGGGGTGCGGCACCGGGTGACCGCGGGCGAGGTGGTCCTCGACGACGGGACACCGGTCGGGCCAGGGACCGCCTACCGGCCCGGTGCGGCGGTCTGGCTGTACCGCGACCTGCCGGAGGAGGTCCCGGTGCCCCACCCGCTGCCGGTGCTGCACGAGGACGAGCACCTGGTGGTGGTCGACAAGCCGCCGTTCCTGGCCACCACCCCGCGCGGCCGGCACGTCCGGGAGACGGTGACGGTGCGGCTACGCGAGCAGCGAGACGAGTCCCGGCTGCAGCCGCTGCACCGGCTGGACCGGCTCACCCGCGGGGTGCTGGTGTGCGGGCGGCGCCAGGAGGAGCGGCGGGAGTACCAGTCGCTGTTCGCCGACGGGGGCGTGACCAAGACCTACCTGGCGCTGGCCCCCGTGCGCGCGGACCTGCGGCTGCCGCTGGTGCGACGCAGCCGGGTGGTCAAGGAGCGCGGCCGGCTGCAGGCCCGCGAGGTGCCCGGCGAGCCGAACGCGCGGACCGGGGTCGAGCTGCTCGAGGCCCGCGACGGCGTGGGCTGCTACCGGCTCACGCCGGCCACCGGCCGCACCCACCAGCTGCGGGTGCACCTGGCGGCGCTCGGGGTGCCGGTGCTGCACGACCCGCTGTACCCGCAGGTGCAGGACGTGGCTCCGGAGGACTTCTCCCGACCGCTGTCGCTGCTGGCCCAGGAGCTGACCTTCACCGACCCGGTCACCGGGCAGCCGCGCCGGTTCCGCAGCCGGCAGCGGCTGACCTGGCCGGACGGTGCGACGGTGGCGGCCAGCCGGTGACCCGGGGGCCCGCGGCGACTGCCCGGCGCGTGCGCTCCCGTGGTGGGATGGGGCCCATGGTCGACACCCCCATCGAGGAGTACGCATTCATCGGCGACCAGCACACCGGAGCGCTGGTCTCCCGGGACGGGTCCATCGACTGGCTGTGCCTGCCCCGCTTCGACTCGCCGGCGGTGTTCGCCGCCCTGCTCGGGGACGAGGACAACGGCCACTGGCAGGTGGGCGTCCGGGACGGTGACGTCACCGGGAGGCAGTACGAGGGGGACAGCTTCACTCTCCGCACCACCTGGGCGGGCCCCCGCGGGACGGCGGTGGTCACCGACTTCATGCCGACGTCCGGCGACGGCTCGGACCTGGTGCGCATGGTCGAGTGCACCGAGGGCGAGGTCGACGTCGACCAGACGCTGGTGATGCGCTTCAGCTACGGGAAGGTGCGGCCGTGGGTGCGGCGGATGCAGCAGGACGGGGAGCCGGTGCTGGTCGCGGTGGCCGGACCGGCGAGCCTGACGCTGCACGGGCCGCTCCCGGAGGGCCGACCGCAGGGCGGGCGCGTCGGCCAGGTGCACCTCGCCGCGGGGGAGCAGGTGTGCTGGGTGCTGACGTCGCAGGAGTCCTGGCGGTCACTGCCCCCACCCCTCAAGGTGGCGGAGGCACTCGAGCTCACCCGGACGTACTGGCGCGAGTTCTCCTCGCAGCTGCAGGCGGAGGGGCCCTGGGCGACCCCGGTGCGGCGCTCGCTGCTGCTGCTCAAGGCGCTGACGCACATCGGCACCGGTGGGATCGTCGCCGCGGCGACGACGTCGCTGCCCGAGGAATTCGGGGGCGAGCGCAACTGGGACTACCGGTACTGCTGGTTGCGGGACGCGGCGCTGACGCTGGAGGCGATGCTGGCCCACGGGCTGACCTACGGCGCGCGACACTGGCGCGACTGGCTGCTCCGGGCGGTGGCCGGTGACCCCCGGGACCTGCAGATCATGTACGGGCTGGGTGGCGAGCGGGAGCTGACCGAGCGCGAGCTGGAGCACCTGCCCGGCTACGCCGGGTCCCGCCCGGTCCGGGTCGGCAACGGCGCGGTGGACCAGTACCAGGCCGATGTCGTCGGGGAGGTGATGATCGCCCTGGCTCGCCTGCGCGACTCCGGCGTGGAGGAGGACGACTTCTCCTGGGCCCTCCAGTGCGCCATGCTCGACTACCTGGAGGAGCGCCTGGACTGGCCGGACAACGGGATCTGGGAGATGCGGGGGCAGCCGCGCTTCTTCACGCACGGCCGGGTGATGATGTGGGCGGCCTTCGACCAGGCGGTCCGGGCAGTGCGCGAGCGCGGCCTGGCCGGACCGGTCGAGCGCTGGCAGCAGGTCCGCGACCAGCTCCACGAGGAGGTCTGGCAGCGGGGGTTCGACCGGGCCTCCGGGTCCTTCCTGCAGGCCTACGACGTGGACGAGGTCGACGCCGCGCTGCTGCAGCTGCCGCACACCGGCTTCCTGGCCTACGACGACCCGGCGATGCTCGGCACCGTCGCGCGCATCGAGGCAGAGCTGGTCGACGAGCACGGGATGGTGGCGCGCTACCGCACCGCGGCCGGGCTCGACGGCCTGGCCGGGCACGAGGCGCCCTTCCTCATCTGCACGTTCTGGCTGGTGGAGCAGTATGCGCTCTCCGGACGGGTGGCCGACGCGGAGTCGCTGATGGCGCGGCTGGTGGACGCCGGCAGCGAGCTGGGCCTCTACGCCGAGGAGTACGACCCGGTGCGCCGGCGCCACGTCGGCAACTTCCCGCAGGCCTTCAGCCACCTGGGGCTGGTGCGGGCCGCCGACGCCCTCGCCCGCGCCCAGCACGGGTAGGCGGCCCCGGCCCGGCCGCTCCTGCTCAGCCCGCGGTCGCGGCGTCGTCCAGGGCGTCGAACGCCGGTGGGTACACGATCCGACCACGCAACGTCGCATCGCCGGGACGGTAACGGGTCAGCAGCCGTACCTGCCCCGCCTCGGGGGGCCCAGGAGGGCAGCGGCAGGTCGATGCCGTGGGAGGCGGCGTGCGCGAACCCGAGGCGGCCGTAGTAGCCAGGAGCGCCCTCCAGGACGACCAGCGGCTCCCCGGCGTCGTCGGCGAGTGAGAGCGCTCGATGCACCAGCGCCCTGCCGATGCCGCGGCCCTGCCACGGCGGGTCCACGGCCAGGGGCGTGAGCATGAGAACCTCCCGGCGCCCGACCCGGGAGTCGAGCCAGGTGCCGTCCAGCATGACCTGGCCCACGACCCTGTCATCGACCTGGGCGACGAGGGAGAGCTCGGGCCGGTAGTGCGGAGAGGCCCGGATCCGGTCGACCAGGTCGGCCTCGCGTGCCGAGCCGAATGCCGCGACGAGAACGGCGCGGACGGCGTGGTGGTCGTCAGCGCCCTCTGGGCGGAGGTGCAGTGTCATGGGGCGAGCATGGCGCCGGTGCGGGGCCAGCGGCCACCACACGTGTGCGGGCTACCGCGGGTCGGACTTGAGGCGGACCATGCCCTCCTGGCCGACGGTGGCGACCAGCGTCCCGTCAGCGGCGTACATGAGTCCCTGGCCCAGGCCGCGGCCGCCCTGGGCCGACGGGGAGTACTGGTGGTACAGCACCCAGTCGTCGGTGCGCACCGGACGGTGGAACCACATGGCGTGGTCCAGGCTGGCCGGCCGCAGCCGGGGATCGCCCCAGCACAGCCCGTGCCGGCGCAGGATGGCCTCCAGCAGGCTGTAGTCGGAGCTGTAGGCCAGGACCGCCGCGTGCAGCAGCGGGTCGTCGGGCAGGCCGCGGGGCACCCGCAGCCACACCGACTGCTGTGCTCGGCGCTCCGGGTCCGGTGCCGCGTAGATCGGTGGTTCGACGTGGCGCAGGTCGATCGCGGTCCGGCGGGAGAAGTGCTCGGCCACCGGGTGGTCGATCCGGCGCAGCGCCTCGGTGTCCGGCTCGAGGTCCGCAGCGGGGGGCACGTCGGGCATCGGTGCGTGGTGGTCCAGCCCGCCGGCCCGCTCCTGGAACGAGGTGATCATCGACAGCAGGATGCGGCCCTCCTGGACGGCGTGGACGCGCCGTGCCGAGAACGACCGGCCGTCGCGCATCCGCTCCACGATGAACCGGATCGGCTGCGAGGCGTCACCGGCGCGCAGGAAGTACCCGTGCAGGGAGTGGATGTGCCGTGGCCCGTCCCCGTCGTCCACCTCGGCGACGGTCCGGCCCGCGGCGATGACGCTCTGCGCCAGCACCTGACCCCCGAACACCCGACCGGAGGGCTGCGGCTGGCTGCGTCCCACGAACACGTCGCCCTGGGAGTCGCTGAGATCCTCCCCCACCCCCTGCGGCGAGGTCACGCTGATCGTGGTGCTGCCCTCCCGCCGGAGGTCCAGCACGTCCAGCAGGTCGTCCACGGGGTCCACGAGGTCGCTCACCCGGGGGAGCCTAGTCGAGCCCGGTCCTGACAGGATGACGGTCATGGCAGGCGAGACCACGGTGGTGGAGGTGCCGGTCCGCTGGTCGGACCTGGACGCCTACGGCCACGTCAACAACGTCCAGTACCTGCGCTACCTGGAGGAGGCCCGCGTCTACGCCTTCCGGCAGTGGTTCGGGCAGGACCGCTCGCTGCTGGAGGAGGGGGTGCTGGTGGTCCGCTCCGAGATCGACTACCTCGCGCCGCTGACCTTTAGCTACGAGCCCGCCGTGGTCGAGATGTGGTGCTCCCGGCTGGGGGCCGCCGACTTCGACGTCGCCTACGTGGTCCGCAAGCCGGGCTCCCCGCAGGCCTACGCCCACGCCGAGTCGACCCTGGTCACCTACGACCTGGACCGCGAGCGGCCCCGCCGGCTGGGCGACCACGAGCGCGCATCGCTGCGGCGGGTGCTGGGGGAACCGGTGCGGCTGCGCAGTCACGCCCGCGAGCGCCGGGGTGGCAGCCGATGAGCGTGGAGAGCCTGCCGCTGGCCGACGTCGAGAGCCTGCAGGACCTGGGCACCTACGTGGGTCGCGCGCGCCGGCTGGACGCCGACGGAGCGGTGCGGCTGCAGGCGGCCGGCGCGGTGCTGGCCGCGTGGGTCTGCGTGCTGCCCGGGCAGGGACTGCTCGGGCAGGGGCTGGTGCTGGGGCTGCGCACCATGCCGCTGGACCCGGCCGCCGGGCCGGTCGAGCTGGACACCACCGTGCCGCTGGCCGCGGTGACCGACCGGATGGCCCGGCGCGCCGCCAGCGGTGACGTGGGAGCCGCCCTGCCGGTGCCACCCACGACGGTCTCTCCTGCGTGGACCGCGCTGACGCCACCTCGCTCGGGGTGGGAGCCGGTGGGGGAGGTGCCGGTCGCGGCGCTGCGCCGGGCCGCCGAGGCAGGGGTCGACGCGGTCGGGCGGGGCACGCCGCCCGGGGCGGGGGCGCAGGCGGTCGCCACGCTGCGGCAGCGGGTGTGGTTGGCGCCGGTGCAGGAGGACGGCAGCCCTGCGGCACAGCAGCTGCCGGCCGGTGCCGGGTTCGCCGCGGACGCGCTGGGGTTCCTGGGAACGGTGGACGGGGTGGTCCACCGCGCGGGTCCCTGGACCCGGTTGACGCTCCCGGCGGGCTACGTCCTCACGCGCTGACGTCGGGGTGGATCGCCACGAACACCGACCAGTCCTCGCCGTCGCGCTCGGCCTGCCCGGCTGGCTGACGGAGGCGGAACTCCTCCAGCAGCGCGGTCATCCGCTCCCGCAGCTCGGTCACCTCCTCCGGGCGGAGCCGAAGCCCCAGCCGTGCCATGTCGACCTGGTGCTCGGGGACGGCGGCGAGCTCCTGCAGAAACGTCTCCAGCAGGACCGGTGCGCCGTGCGGCACCTCGAGCAGCCAGGACTTGCCGGTGGCCCGGTAGGGCACTTCGCGGGCCCCCCGTGTCCCGCGGCGCGGCTCCAGCGGCTGCAGGAACCCCTGGTCCACCAGGGTGCGCACGTGGTGCAGCACCGAGCCGGGGTTGCGGCCGAGGGCCTCGGCCAGCTGTCGGTTGGTCAGGGCCCGGTGCAGGGTCAGCCGCAGGATGCGCACCCGGGTCACCGACGCCAGTGCCTTGGCCTCCGCCTCGGTGGCCGCGCGGCGGGAAGGACCGACCGGACCGGAGTCGGGCGTGGGCCACGCGGCAGGTGCCATGGCGGCAGTGTAGCAACTGATTGACTTTTCCCAATCGCTGGCTGAGGATGACCACATGCCCGCCTCGGCTCCCTCTCGTCGCCGCACCCTGTTCCGCCACCACGACTTCCGGCAGGTCTGGATGGGCGACACCGTTTCGGTGTTCGGCATGGAGCTGGTCGGGCTGGCCATCCCCGTCATGGCGGTGCAGCTGCTGGACGCGGACGAGTTCGAGATGGGGCTGCTGGTGTCGCTGCAGATGCTGGCGTTCCTGCTCATCGGGCTGCCGTCGGGGGCGTGGGTGGACCGGTGGCGCAAGAAGCGGGTCCTCGTGCTCGGCGACCTCTCCCGCGGGCTGGTGCTGCTCTCACTGCCGGCGGCCTGGGTGCTCGGGGTGCTCACCCTGGAGCAGCTGTTCGTCGTGGCCTTCGTCACCGGCGGCATCACCGTGTTCTTCGACGTCGCCAACCAGTCCTACCTGCCCGAGATCGTCGATGCCGACCAGATCGGCGAGGGCAACGCCAAGCTGCAGGCCAGCCAGCAGACCGCGGCGGTGGTCGGGCCGGCGCTGGGCGCGGCGCTGCTCCGGCTGATCGGGGCGCCGTTGACCATCGCGGTGACGTCGGTGTGCATGGCGCTGTCGTCGCTGTTCGTCAGCCGGGTGCGGCACGTGGAGGAGCGTCCGGACCCGGCCGACCGGCGGCCGCTGCGCACCGAGATCGCCGAGGGGTTGGCGTTCGTGGTGCGCCACCCGCTGCTGGTGCGGATCACCGCCTGCACCGGCCTGTCCAACTTCGTCAGCTCGGCGGTGCAGGCGCTGTTCGTCCTCTACATCCTGCGCGACCTCGGCCTGAACGAGGCGACGCTGGGCCTGGTGTTCTCCGCCGGCGGGGTCGGCGGGATCCTGGGGGCCCTCACCGCCGACCGGACGGCGCGGCTGGTGGGCGAGGGTCGGGTGATCCCGCTGAGTGCGGTGCTGATGGTGGTCGCCAGCACGGGGGTCCCGCTCGCCTCGGTGCTGCCGTCGGTGCCGACGCTGCTGGTGGGCTGGTTCCTCGTCTCCTGGGCGGTCGTGGTCTACAACATCACCCAGGTCAGCTTCCGGCAGCGGCTGTGCCCCCGCCCGCTGCTGGGCCGGATGAACGCCTCCATCCGGTTCCTGGTCTGGGGGCCGATGCCGGTCGGTGCCTTCATCGGCGGGGTGCTGGGCGAGCAGCTCGGGGTGCTGCCGACCATGTGGCTGTCGGTCGGCGGGGCCCTGGTGGCGGCGCTGCCGGTCGTGCTGTCACCGCTGGTCGGGATGCGGGAGCTGCCCCGTCGCCTGGACGCGCTGCAGGCCGACTCGCGGGAGGAGTGAGCGGGTGGAGGTAGCGGCGGCGTTCCGCTGGCAGGCCGAGGCCTGCGCGCGGCTGGGGTCACCGATGTACGGCGAGCTGCTGCACCGGGTCGCCGACGCGGTGGCGGAGGGAGACCCGGTCGTGCGCGCGGTGCTGGCCGGTCACGAGCAGGACCCCGGCCCCTCGGCGCTCGCGCTGCGGCTGGCCGGGTCGGTGCACCGGGTGGTGCTGCGGGGCCGCGCCCCCGCGCTCGCCCACCACTACCCCTCGACCGGTGGCCGGTGGGAGCTGGCCGCGGCCTGGCCGGCTTGGCGGGAGGTGCTGCGGCAGCACCAGGCCGAGATCACCGAGCTGCTGCGGCAGCCTCCGCAGACCAACGAGGTGGGCCGGGCCGCGGCGCTCATGGGCGGCCTGCTGCACGTCGTGGCAGCGACCGGACGTCCGGTACGGCTGCTGGAGATCGGCGCCTCGGCAGGCCTCAACCTACGCGCAGACCGGTTCCGCTACGACCACGCCGACCCGGCCGGCGCGGGCTGGGGCCCGCCCGACAGCCCCGTCCGGCTGCCGGGCGCCTGGGCGGGGTCGCCCCCACCCGACGTGGACGTGGACGTGGTGGAGCGCACCGGCGTCGACATCGCCCCGCTGGACCCGACGACCGAGGAGGGCCGGCTCACGCTGCAGTCCTACGTGTGGCCGGACCAGGCCGAACGGCTGGCCCGGCTGCGCGGCGCCCTGGCCGTCGCGCGGGACGTCCCCGCGCCCGTGCACCGCCGGGACGCGCTGTCGGCCGTCCGCGCGCTCGCGCTGCGGGAGGGCACGGTCACCGTGCTGTGGCACTCGGTGATGTGGCAGTACCTCTCCGCGGAGGAGCGGGCCGGTGTCGAGACCGAGATCGCCGCGCTCGGTGACCGCGCCAGTGCAGCGGCGCCGTTCGCCCACCTGCGGCTGGAGCCGCTGCAGCGCACGCCGGGGGAGGACCGTGAGTTCCTCGTGCTGCTGCGGCAGTGGCCGGAGGGTGAGCAGCGGGTCCTCGGCCGTGCCGTCCCCCACGGGGTGCCGGTGCGCTGGGAGTAGCGGCCGGCCGGGTTCAGCTCCGCAGCCAGATGGTGGTGTCGGCCGGCAGCGAGCTGTCGGTGAGGGTGCTGGTGCTGACCAGGACCTCGCCCGGTGGCAGCGGTACGGCCTGCTCGCCCAGGTTGGCCAGGACGGTGACCGCCGCTCCGCCGGACCCGGTGCACTGCATGCCCAGCACCTCCTCCGGGGTGTCGTCCAGCCAGCGCAGCTCACCGAGGCCCAGCCCGAGCTCGCGGCGTAGCGTCAGCAGCGTGCGGTAGAGCTCCAGCGTGGAGCCGGGCACACCCGCCTGCCGGTCGACCGCCAGGGCACGGTAGATCTCCGGCTGTGGCAGCCAGGTCGCCGCCTGGTCGCCGAAGCCGAGCGCGGTGGCGCCGGCTTCCCACGGCATCGGGATGCGGCAGCCGTCACGGCCGCGCTCCGCCCCGCCGGAGCGGGACCAGGTGGGGTCCTGCCGGACCGTGTCCGGCAGGGCGGTGTGCTCGGGCAGGCCCAGCTCCTCGCCCTGGTAGAGGTAGGCCGAGCCGGGCAGTGCCAGCATCAGCGCGGTGGCCGCGCGGGCCCGGCGCAGGCCCAGCACGGCGTTGGGCTGCTCGTCGCCGATGCCGATGCCGTTGGGCCGGGGCTGGCCCACGGGCAGCCCCAGCCGGCTGGCGTGGCGCACCACGTCGTGGTTGGAGAGCACCCAGGTGCTGGGCGCGCCGACCGATCCGGCAGCGGCCAGCGAGTGGTCGATGACCTCACGCAGGTCCTTGGCGTGCCAGGCCGCCTGCAGGAAGTCGAAGTTGAAGGCCTGGTGCATCTCGTCCCGCCGGACGTAGCGCGCCGCCCGCTCGACCGGTTGCACCCAGGCCTCGGCGCACAGGATGCGGTCCTGCTGCGGGTCGTCCTCGGGGTTGTACTCCTCCAGCAGCCGCCGCCAGGAGCGGTAGATCTCGTGGACGCCGTCCTGGTCCCACATCGGTGCGCGGTCCGGCTCGTCGTGGGCGGCCTCGTGCTCGGGCACGTCGACGCTGGTGTGCGGCTCGCCCGGCTTCTCGGCCGAGCCGAGCATCCCGGTCCGCTCGTGCCAGTCCGGCAGCCCCTCGGCCTTCACCAGGCCGTGCGCGACGTCCACCCGGAAGCCGTCGACGCCGCGGTCCAGCCAGAACCGCAGCACCTGCTCGAACATCGCCCGCACCTCGGGGTTGTCCCAGTCCAGGTCCGGCTGCTTGGGGTCGAAGAGGTGCAGGTACCACTGACCGGGGGCGCCGTCGGCCTCGGTGACCCGGGTCCAGGCGGGACCGCCGAAGACCGAGCTCCAGTTGTTGGGCGGCTCCGAACCGTCCTCGCCCTGGCCGTCGCGGAAGTGGTAGCGGGCCCGTTCGGCCGACCCTGGCCCGGCCGCCAGCGCCGCCTGGAACCACGCGTGCTCGTCCGAGGTGTGGTTGGGCACCAGGTCCACGATCACCCGCAGCCCCAGCTCGTGGGCGCGGGCCAGCAGCGCGTCGGCGTCGGCGAGCGTGCCGAAGACGGGGTCGACGTCGGTGTAATCAGCGACGTCGTAGCCGGCGTCGGCCATCGGGGACACGTAGAAGGGGGACAGCCACAGCGCGTCGACTCCCAGCTCCCGCAGGTGCGGCAGCCGGCTGGTGATGCCGGGCAGGTCACCGACCCCGTCGGCGTTCCCGTCGGCCCAGGAACGGGGGTAGACCTGGTAGATCACGGCGTGCCGCCACCAGGCGGCGGGAGCGGCGTGGTCGCGGGCATGGGACGCGGCGGGGTGGAAGGTCACCGCGACATTCTGACGGCGGCCCGCCCGGCGAGCGAAATCACCCGGCCGCTCGCCGCCGCGCGTGGGCCGGGTCAGCCCCCCGGCTCGTCCTCGGCGTTGATCATGAAGGTGGCGGCGTGCTGCATGTAGCCGCGCATCAGCTCCTCATCCATCGGGGCGAGGTCAAGGGTGTCGATGGCGGCGTTCATGTGGTGCAGCCAGCGGTCGCGCTGGGAGGGGGTGACCCGGAACGGCAGGTGTCGCATCCGCAGCCGCGGGTGACCGCGCTGCTCGGAGTAGGTCTTCGGCCCGCCCCAGTACTGCTCGAGGAACATCCGCAGCCGTTCCTCGGCCGGGCCCAGGTCCTCCTCGGGGTAGAGCTCACGCAGCGGCGGGTCCTGCGCCACCCCGCGGTAGAACTCCCGGACCAGCGTGACGAAGGTCTGGTGGCCCCCGACGCGCTCGTAGAAGGTCTCGGTCTGCGGCTGCTCACTCACCCCTCCAGTGTGACGCAGTCCCGCGAGTGCGCCGGACCTGGGGCAGTGATGCACAAGACATCTTGCGAAAGAAAGCTTGTGCAAGTATTCTTGTGCGTCGTAGGCTCACCGGTATGAGCGACGAGGGCACCCCGCCACCGATCACCGATCCGGCCCGGATCCGGGCGCTGGCCCATCCGGTGCGGCTGGAGCTGCTGGAGCTGCTGCGCGAGGAGGACCAGGCCACCGCCACCCGGTGCGCCGAGCGGCTGGGCGAGTCGGTGGCCAGCTGCTCCTTCCACCTGCGGATGCTGGCGAAGTACGGCTTCATCGAGCGCGGTGAGCAGCGCGGGCGGGAGAAGCCCTGGCGGCTGGTGACGGCCGGGCTGGACGTGCGCCCGGACCTCGGCCGGCCCGGGTCGCTCCCCGCGGTGACCGAGGTGGCCGCGCTGTCCCTGCTGCGCGAGACCGAGCGGGTCCACCAGTTCCTCGGCAGGGCCGACCGGGAGAGCGAGGACTGGCTGCTGGCGACGACGGTGACGACCGCCTCGTTCTGGGCGACGGCAGCGGAGATGGCCGAGCTGAGCCGGGCGGTGCAGGAGCTGAGTGCGCGGTTCGCCGATCGGGACCGTGACCCCTCGCTGCGTCCGGAGGGCGCCCGCCGGGGCCGGCTGTTCGCGACCGTCAACCCGGACCCGGAGCACCACGATGGCTGAGATCGCCCCACCGACCCCCGCCGCGGACACCGCCGCGCCGAGCAGCTGGTGGCGCCGGCGCCCGGCGGCCTGGCGGCACCGGGGCTTCCGCCAGCTCACCCGGGCCTGGGTGCTCACCAACCTCGCCGACAGCGCGCTGTTCCTCATGGTGGCGGTGTGGGTCAAGGAGCTGACCGGCTCCGACTCGGCCGCGGCGCTCGTCTTCGTGATGCTCGGGCTGCCGGCGCTGGTGGCGCCGCTGCTGGGGCAGCTGGCCGACCGCGTCCGCTCCCGCCGCCGGCTGCTCGCGGCCACCAACGGCGGCATCGCGCTGGTGTCGCTCTCGCTGGTACTGGTCACCTCCCCCGGCTGGCTGTGGCTGCTCTACGCGGTGGTGCTGGCCTATGGCTGCGTCGGCTACCTGACCGCGGCCACCCAGACCGGCCTGGTCCGGGACCTGCTGCCGGACGAGGACCTGGCCTCCGGCAACGGGGTGCTGACCACCGTGGACCAGTCGTTGCGGTTGCTCTCACCGCTGCTGGGCACCGCCCTCTACGTCGCCGCCGGGCCGCGCGCGGTCGTGCTGCTGACGGTCGCCTGCTTCGGCGCGGGCGGGCTGCTGCTGCTGCGGCTGGCCCTGGTGGAGAGCCCGCCGGAGGACGCGGCGGCGCGAGGCAGCTACTGGCAGGAGATCTCCGCCGGCGTCCGGCACCTGCGGGCGACCACCCCACTGGGCCGGATGACGGTGCTGCTTGCCGTCGCCTTCGGCGCCACCGGCATGTCCAACGCGGTCGTGTTCCCGGCGCTGGAGCAGGGGCTGGAGGTGCCTGCCGCGACGCTCGGCCCGCTGGTGAGCGTGCAGGGCGTGGGTGCCATCGTGGCTGGTCTGACCGCCGCGTGGGCGATCGGTCGCTGGGGCGAGGGCAGGGCGTTCGCGGCGGGGCTGCTGCTGCTCGGCCTGGGCCTGGTGCCGGTGGCGCTGAGCAGCCTGCCGGCGCTGGCCGTGGGGCTGGCGGCCGTGGGGTTCGGGGTGACCTGGACGGTCGTTGCCTTCACCACCGCCCGGCAGCGGCTGACCCCACCCCGGCTGCAGGGCCGCACCGGTGCGGCGAGCTCGGTGGCCATCAACCTGCCGCAGACGGCGATGACGGCCGGCGCGGCGGCCATGCTGGCCGTCGTCGACTACCGGGCGCTGGTCGCCGTGACGGTGCTCTGCGTGCTGGCCTCGGCGGCCGCGGCGGTGCTCCCCGGGCCCGACCGGGCCGCACCGGTCACGGAGAGCGCTGGTCGAACGGCATGATCCTCGGCCCGCGGATGCCCTCGGCGTCGAAGGCCTCCTTGGCGCGCTCGCGCACCTCACGCGGCACCGCCCACTGCTCACCGGGACGGCACTTGGCGAACACCCGCAGCGTCATCACGCCGCCGGAGACCGACTCCACGCCCGCGACGCTGGGCTCCTCGAGCAGCTTGGGCTGCCACTCCGGGTCCTCGAAGACCTCCTGCACGACCCGGCGCAGGATCGTCAGCACCCGGTCCGGCTCCTCGTCGTAGGAGACGGGGATGTCGATGGCCGCCATCGACCAGCCCTGGCTCTGGTTGCCCACCCGGACGATCTCGCCGTTGCGGACGAACCACACCACCCCGCTGTAGTCGCGCAGCCGGGTCACCCGCAGCGACACCTCCTCCACCACGCCGGTGGCCTCGCCGGTGTCGATGTAGTCACCGACGCCGTACTGGTCCTCGACGATCATGAAGATGCCCGACAGGAAGTCCCGCACCAGGGTCTGCGCACCGAAGCCGATGGCCAGCCCACCGACGCCGGCGCTGGCCAGCAGCGGGCCCAGCGGCAGGCCGACCTCGGCCATCACGGTCAGCGTCGCGATCACGGCGATGCCGAACGTCGAGACGCTGCGCAGCAGCGAGCCGAGGGTCAGTGCCCGCTGCCGCCGGCGCGCCGCGGCGACGCGGTCCCGCTTGCTGCGGCTGGGCTCCTCCCCCTCTCGCTCCTGGGAGCGGTCAACGGTGCGTTCCTCCAGCCCCGCGATCGCCCGGTGCACCAGCCACCGCAGCACGACCGCGCCGACGAGGATGACGGCGATGCGCAGCGGGGCTCCGACGAGCCAGAGCAGCATGCCCTCCGTGGTCTCCCAGAACATCTCTCCATTGTGCCCAGTCCGGTGGCCGTGCTCGCCGGGCGGGGACCACCCTGCGAGACTGTGCTGGTCCGCCGTGCTCCGTGACCGAGTCCTCCCCGCCTGGGGGCGAAAGGGGAACCACCGTGCCGTCGTCACTGCCAGAGTCCCTCGTCGAGCTGGCCCGCGCCTACGGCGTCGCCACCGACTTCACCGACTGGCAGGGCCGGCCCAGCACCGTCCCGGAGCAGACCATCCGGCGGGTGCTGGCGGCGCTGGACGTACCGGCCGGTGACGACGTCCAGACCGCCACGTCGCTACGGGCGAACCGGGACCGGGAGTGGCGGCATGCGCTGCCGCCCACGGTCGTGACCGTCGCCGGCCGCAGCCAGCAGGTGCCCCTGCACGCCCCCGTGCCTGCCGCGCACCACGGCGCCGAGGCGGGGCCGCAGCCGCGGCTCCTGCTGGAGTCGGGCGAGGAGCGGGTGCTGCCGGCCGCGGAGGGACCCGGTGAGCAGCGTGAGCTGGACGGCCAGACGGTGGCCCGGTGGACGCTGCGGCTCCCCGAGGACCTGCCGCTGGGATGGCACCGGCTGGAGGTGACCGGCGCGGGTGAGCGGCCGGCCCGGGCCACGTTGGTGGTCACCCCCGCCCGGCTGGAGGTCAGCGGCCACGGCTCCGGTGCCGCCGACCAGCGCTGGGGCGTGATGACCCAGCTGTACGCCATGCGCTCAGCGCGCTCGTGGGGGACCGGTGACCTGGCCGACCTGGGCGACCTGGGAGCGTGGGCGGCCGGGCTGGGGGCCGACTTCGTCCTGGTCAACCCGCTGCACGCGGCCGAGCCGGTGCCGCCGATGGAGCCCTCGCCGTACCTGCCGACCACCCGGCGGTTCGTCAACCCGATCTACGTCCGGGTGGAGGACGTGCCGGAGGTCGGCTACCTCTCGGCCGCGGAACGGCAGCTGGTGGAGTGGCACGCCGACGACGCCCGCCGCTACCTGGAGCTGGACTTCCTGGAGCGGGACGCGGTCTGGCAGGCCAAGGAGGGGGCACTGCGGCTGGTGTTCAAGCAGCCGCGCTCGCTGCGGCGGGAACGGGCGTTCCAGGCGTTCTGCGAGGGGGAGGGGCAGGAGCTGCTGGACTTCGCGACCTGGTGCGCCCTCGTGGGCCGGCACGGACCGCGCTGGCGGGACTGGCCGGAGGAGCTCCACGACCCCCGCGGGGAGGCGACGGCCCGGGCCCGCGAGGAGCTGGCCTCCGAGGTGGAGTTCTACTGCTGGCTGCAGTGGGTGCTGGCCGACCAGCTGGCCGGGGTGCAGCGGGACCTGCGTGACACCGGCATGCGGCTGGGTGTGGTCCACGACCTCGCCGTGGGGGTCCACCCCGACGGGGCCGACAGCTGGATGCTCGGGGACGCCCTGGCCCGGGGCGTCACGGTCGGCGCACCACCGGACCAGTACAACCAGCGCGGCCAGGACTGGAGCCAGCCGCCGTGGCGCCCCGACCGGCTGGCCGAGCTGGGCTACGCCCCCTACCGGGCGATGCTGCGCGCGGTGCTGCGGGACGCCGGCGGGCTGCGGGTGGACCACGTGATGGGGCTGTTCCGGCTGTGGTGGGTGCCGCAGGGCAGCTCCCCGGACCAGGGCACCTACGTGCGCTACGACCACGAGGCGATGGTGGGGATCCTGCTGCTGGAGGCGCACCGGGCGGGTGCCCTCGTGGTGGGGGAGGACCTGGGCACGGTCGAGCCGTGGGTGCGCGACTACCTGCGCGACCGGGCGATCCTGGGCACCTCGATCCTGTGGTTCGAGCGCACCGAGCGTGGGCCGATGCCCGCCGAGGAGTACCGCGAGCTGTGCCTGGCCACGGTCACCACCCACGACCTGCCCCCGACCGCCGGCTACCTCACCGGGGAGCACATCCGGCTGCGTGCCGGGCTCGGGCTGCTCACCAGGCCGGAGGAGCTGGAGCGGGCCGAGGACGAGGCCGCCCGCGAGGAGGTGCTGGCCGTGCTGCGCGAGCGCGGGCTGCTCCGGGAGGGCGCCACGGTCGCCGAGCAGGTGGAGGCGCTGCACCGGTACCTCACCTGGACCCCGGCCCTGCTGCTCGGGGTGTCGGTCTCCGACCTGGCCGAGGACCGCCGGATCATCAACCAGCCCGGGACCGCCGACGAGTACCCGAACTGGCGGGTGCCACTGGCCGGCCCCGAGGGGCGACCGCTGCTGCTGGAGGAGCTGTTCGCCCGGCGCTCGGCCCGCCGGCTGGCCCGCACCGTCACCCGGCAGGGGTAGCGGCCGCCCGGGCCGCCACCCCTCAGCGGTCGGCCCGCTGGGCGGCGACCGCCCGGGCGACGGTGTCCCGGTTCTCGGCCATCACCCGCCGCAGCCCCGCGGGCGCGTCGGCGTGGGTGTCCAGCCACCACTGGGTGGCCTCCAGCAGCTCCTGGTCGGCCAGCGCCACCGGGTAGAAGCCGCGCGCCAGCCCCTCGGCGATGTGGTGGGTCCGCTCCTGCCACACGTCGCCGACCTGCTCGTGGAAGCGGGCGCGGTAGGGCTCCAGCAGCGCCGGGTCGTGCACCTGGCCGAAGCCCTGCGCCATGGCCCGCAGCACCGAGTTGGCCAGCCCGGTCTCCTCGACCGCCTCCCGCCAGGCGCGCTCCTTCGCCTCGGGGGTCGGCATCGCAGCCCGCGCGCGGGCGGCCTGCTCGCGTCCGGTGGCGGTGCGGTCCCGCTCCTCCTCGGCAGCGACCAGCTCCTCGCCGGCAGCCCCGGCGGCGGCCAGCGAGACCAGCAGTGCCCAGCGCAGGTCCTGGTCGACGGTCAGTCCCGGCAGCGGGCGGTCGCCGTCCAGCAGCCCCCGCAGCGCCGCGACGTCCGACTCGCGATGGGCCAGCGCCGCCCAGGCGGTGACCAGCTGCAGCTGGGCGTCGCTGCCCGGCTCGGCGCCCTCGGCGGCCGTCCGGAGGCCGGCGGCCAGGTCCGCCAGCACCCCGGCCCGACGCCCGGGGGCGGTGTACAGCTGCGCGGCGGTGGCCACCTGCTGCAGCAGCACCCGTAGCAGGGTGGAGTCGGTCTCCCCTGGCAGCGCGGCCACCACCAGCCGGACGTAGTCGCTGGCCGGCAGCTCGCCGTCCCGCGTCATGTCCCACGCCGCCCCCAGCACCAGCGCCCGCGGCAGCGAGGCCTGCAGCGCCCGCGGTCGGGAGAGCGCGGTCGCCAGCGAGTGCTCGTCCAGCCGCACCTTGGTGTAGGCCAGGTCGTCGTCGTTGACCAGCAGCAGGTCCGGCATCCGGGTGCCCACCAGCTGCGGCACCTCGGTGCGCTCGCCGTCGACGTCGAGCTCGATGCGCTCGGTGCGCACCAGCCGGTCACCCTGCAGCTGGTAGCAGCCCACCGCCAGCCGGTGGGGGCGCAGCACCGGGTGCGCCTCGGCCGCGGTCTGCTCGATCGCCGCGGCCGTGATGGTGCCGTCGGCGTCGCTGACCGTCAGCACCGGCCGCAGCGTGTTGACCCCGGCGGTCTGCAGCCACAGCCGGGACCACGTCGCCAGGTCGCGCCCGGAGGTGCGTTCCAGCTCGGTCAGCAGGTCCTGCAGCGTGGTGTTGTCCCAGGCGTAGGCGGCGAAGTAGGCGCGCAGCCCCTCACGGAAGGCATCCCGCCCGACGTAGGCCACCAGCTGCTTGAGCACGGAGGCGCCCTTGGCGTAGGTGATGCCGTCGAAGTTCACCTCCACGGCGTTGAGGTCGACCATGTCGGCGGCCACCGGGTGGGTGGAGGAGAGCTGGTCCTGCTTGTAGGCCCATGCCTTCTCCGCAGTGGCGAAGGTGGTCCAGGCGTCCCGCCATCCGGTGACCTCGGCCTGGCAGGTGGTGGACGCCCACTCGGCGAAGCTCTCGTTGAGCCACAGGTCATCCCACCACCGCATGGTCACCAGGTCGCCGAACCACATGTGAGCCAGCTCGTGCAGGATCGTCAGCGCCCGGCGCTCCACGACCGCCTCCGGCACCCGGCTGCGGAACACGTAGCTCTCCACGATGGTCACGCACCCGGCGTTCTCCATCGCGCCCATGTTGTACTCCGGCGTGAAGACCTGGTCGTACTTGGCGAACGGGTACGGGTGGTCGAACTCCTCCTCGTAGAAGGCGAACCCGGCCTTGGTGACGGCCAGGATCTCCTCGGCGTCCAGGTAGGGGCGCAACGAGCGGCGGCAGAACACACCCAGCGGGACGGTGCCGTTGCGGGTGGCCACCTCGTCCCGCACCACGTCGTAGGGGCCGGCGACCAGCGCGGTGATGTAGCTGGAGATCCGCGGGGTGGGGGAGAACTCCCAGCGGGCCGCCTCCCCGCCGCCGGCGGCGGACTCCGGGGCCGGCACCGACTCCGGGGTCGGCTGGTTGGAGATCACCTGCCAGTGCGCGGGGGCGGTGACCGTCAGCTGGAAGGTGGCCTTGAGGTCCGGCTGCTCGAACACGGCGAACACCCGGCGGCTGTCCGGCACCTCGAACTGCGTGTAGAGGTAGACCTCGCCGTCGGCCGGGTCCACGAACCGGTGCAGCCCCTCACCGGTGTTCATGTACCCGCCGGTGGCGTCCACCGTCACCGTGTTGCGGCGCTGCAGGTTCGGCAGCCGGATGCGGGAGTCGACGTAGACCTGCTGCGGGTCGAGCTGCTCACCGTTGAGCTCGACCGACTCCACGGAGCGGGCGACCAGGTCCAGGAAGGTCTCCGCCCGCGGCTCGGCGTCGAAGTCGACGGTCGTGGTGGTGCGGAAGGTCTCCTCGCCGCGGGTGAGGTCCAGCGCGATGGCGTAGGACCGCACGGTGAGCAGCTGCGAACGCTGACGAGCCTCTTCGCGGGTCAGGTTCGTTCCGGGCATGCGGGCGCCTCCTGGCGTCAGGGGAGAATCGGTCGGTGCGACGATGGTGTCATGACGACTGAGACGACCCCGCAGCGCACCGCGGCCGAGATGTGGTTCGACCCGACCTGCCCGTGGGCCTGGATGACCTCCCGGTGGCTCATGGAGGCCGCCACGGTCCGCGACCTGGACATCACCTGGTCGGTGATGAGCCTGGCGGTGCTCAACGAGGATCGGGAGCTGGACCCGGACTACCAGCGCCGCATCCAGCGCTCCTTCGGGCCGGTCCGCGTCATCACCGCCGCCGTGGAGGAGCACGGCGGCAGCGCCGAGGAGGCGAACCAGCTGCGCAAGCGCCTCTACGACGCCTACGGCACCCGCATCCACGGGCAGGGCCGCGGCACCGGCGACCTGCCCACGGTCACCGCAGAGGTGCTGGAGGAGGTCGGCCTCCCGGCCGAGCTGGCGCAGGTGGCCGACGCCGAGGAGCACGACGCGGCGGTGCGCCGCAGCCACCAGCGCGCGATCGACCTGGTGGGGGACGACGTGGGCACCCCCGTGGTGGCCGTCGAGGGCGTGGCCTTCTTCGGTCCGGTGGTGACACCGGCCCCCAAGGGTGAGGCCGCCGGCCGGCTGTGGGACGGCTGCCGGCTGGTGGCTGGGACCCCGGGCTTCTTCGAGCTCAAGCGCACCCGCACCGCCCGACCCGACTTCAGCTGAGAGCGAGGACCCTGTGCGCATCCACATCGGTGGCGACCACGCCGCCTACGAGCTGCAGGAATCCCTGGTGGCCTGGCTGGCGGAGCAGGGCCACGAGGTGGTCAACCATGGGCCGCGTCACTACGACGCCGTGGACGACTACCCCGTCTTCGTGCTCCGCGCCGCCGAGGCGGTCGCCGCCGACCCCGACTCGCTCGGCCTGGTGCTGGGCGGGTCCGGCAACGGCGAGCAGATCGCCGCCAACAAGGTGGCCGGGGTGCGGGCGGCGCTGTGCTGGGCCCCGGAGCTGGCCACCCTCGCCCGGGAGCACAACGACGCCCGGGTGCTGTCGCTGCCGGGGCGCTTCACCACTGAGGAGGAGGCCCGGGCGATCGTGACCGCCTTCCTGCAGACCTCCTTCTCGGGGGAGGAGCGGCACCAGCGGCGCATCGACATGGTGCGTGGCTACGAGCAGGACGGGACGCTGCCGGACCTGCCGCGCTGATAGCAGCCGCGGTCCGCGGCCCGGCCGGTCACTCGCTCACTCGGCCGACGTCGCCGGTGCCTGCTCGCTCTCCGGCTGGCGTTCCCGTCGGGCGGCGCGCCGCTCCTGCCGCCGGATCTGCCGCTCCGACATCAGGTCCCGCTCGCTGCGGAAGCCGACCAGCAGCGCGAACAGCATCGCGAAGACCAGGATGAAGATGGGCAGCCCGATGACGGTGATCACCTCCTGCAAGGCCGTCAGGCCCGCCTCGCCGCCGAGGACGATGAGGGAGGCCGCGAGCGCACCCTCGGAGACGCCCCAGAAGACTCGCTGCCGGGTCGGCCCGGACTCCTCGGTGCCGGCGCAGAGCATGTCCACCACCAGCGAGGCCGAGTCCGAGGAGGTGGCGAAGAACAGCGCCACGATCACCACGCCGAGGCCCTGCAGCAGGGTCGTGCCCGGGAAGTGCTCGAAGAAGGCGAACATCGCCAGCGGCACGCTCTCGGCCACCGCGGCGGAGATCTCGCCACCGTCACCGCCGATGCCGTCGATCTCCATCGCCGACCATCCGAACACCGTGAACCAGATCAGCGTGAACGCCGACGGTGCCGCCAGCACGCCGACCACGAACTCCCGCACGGTCCTGCCCCGGGAGATGCGCGCCAGGAAGACCCCCATGAAGGGTGACCAGGTCACCGTCCAGGCCCAGTAGAAGACGGTCCAGCCGCCCTGCCAGCCCCAGCCGCCGTCGTCGGTGTAGCGGGCCATGGCGTCGTTCCAGAACGAGAGCGGGATCAGGTTCTGCGCGTAGATGCCGATGGTCTCGATCAGCTGCCGGGCCAGGAAGACGGTCTCGCCGGCGAAGAAGATGAACAGCATCAGCAGGATCGCCATGCCGATGTTGAGGTTCGACAGCCGCCGGACACCCTTGTCGAGGCCGGCCACGATCGAGCTGACGGCGACCATCGTCAGGACGGTGATGATGATGACCTGCAGCCAGACGGCGTCGGGCACCCCGGTGAGGGCGTTGAGGCCGGCGCTGATCTGGGAGGTGCCCAGGCCCAGCGACACCGCGAGCCCGAACAACGTGCCCAGCACCGCGAAGATGTCGATCGCCCGGCCGATGGGGCCGTGGATGCCCTCCTTGAGGAAGGGGTAGAACACCGAGCTGACCCGCATCGGCAGCTGGTAGCGGTAGATGAAGTAGCCGAACGCCAGCCCCGGCAGCGTGAAGATCGCCCAGGTGTGCAGGCTGAGGTGGTAGAGCGAGAACGCCATCGCGTCCTGGGAGGCGGCGACGCTGTAGGGCTCCAGGTTGCGGGGCGGGCTCGAGAAGTGCGAGATCGGCTCGGCCACCCCCCAGAACATCAGGATGGTGCCGATACCGCCGGCGAAGAGCATCGCGAACCAGGAGAAGTTGTCGTACTTGGGACGTTCGTCCGGCCCGCCGAGGCGCAACGAGCCGAACCGGCTGAACGCCACCCAGATCAGGAAGATCACCCACGTGGTGACCCCGAGGATGAAGAACCAGCCGAGGTTGGTGACGACCCACTCCCGCCCGCTCGAGAACGCGCTCCCGATCGGTCCCGGGAACGACAGCAGGATGATGAGGATCAGCACCATCAGGCCCGCCGACCAGAAGAAGATCGTCGGGTTCGTCCGGAGTCCAAGCCTGCGCGCCAGGTCGTCCATCGTGCCGGTCCTTTCGGTCGGTCGATCGGCGGACGCCGTACCCGGTGGGCGTCCTGACCGGCAAGCATGATGAAGTCGGTACGCGTTGTCCACCACAACCGCTGGCGGGCCGGAAGAATGGGGCGCCGCCACCGAACCCGGCAGGACACGTGAGACCGACCTGAGCCGCGTGATCCGTCGCGCCGACCTGCGGGCGCCGGCACGCGCAGGCGCTGCGCTCGGAGGCGGTCGCCCGGGTGGTCTCGGATCTCCACCCCGACGACCGGGCACAGCTGCTCGACGAGCTGCCGGCAGGGGTGGCCTTCCGACTGCTGAGCCGGCTCCCCGCCCACGAGCGACAGATGACCGTCGGCCTCCTCGGTTACCCCGAGGAGTCGGTCGGCCGCCGGATAGCGCCGTCCATCCCGCTGCTCATCGGCACGGGCGGCAACGTCGGCGACCAGGTCGCGGCGGTGAGGCGACGAGCGGGTGACGGGAATCGAACCCGCACCACCAGTTTGGAAGACTGGGGCTCTACCATTGAGCTACACCCGCATGCCGGGCGGCCATACGCGCTCGGCGAGCGACTACTGTACTTCCTCGGCGCGGTCGCGGAGGCCGCGGGTCGCGCGGGGTATGGCGCAGCTTGGTAGCGCGTCCGCTTTGGGAGCGGAAGGCCGCCGGTTCGAATCCGGCTACCCCGACCGATACCATGGAGCGGATGCCTGGCCGCCTGGCGCGTCGCCGGGCCGGCCCGAGACCTCAATCCGATCCTGGAGTGCCCGTAGTGAAGAGTGCCGTCGAGACCCTGAACCCCACCCGGGTGAAGCTCACCGTAGAGGTCACCTCCGAGGAGCTGCAGCCCCGGCTGGATGCGGCCTACAAGTCGATCGGGCAGCAGGTGAACGTGCCGGGCTTCCGCCGCGGCAAGGTCCCCGCCCGGATCATCGACCAGCGCTTCGGCCGCGGCGCCGTGGTCCAGGAGGCCGTCAACGAGGCGCTCCCGGAGTTCTACACCCAGGCGCTGCGCGAGAACGACATCCACCCGCTGAGCCAGCCCGAGGTCAACCTCACCGAGCTGCCCATCGAGGACGGCAAGGAGCTCAGGTTCGACGCCGAGCTGGACGTCGTGCCCGACTTCGAGCTGCCCGACTTCTCCGGCATCGAGGTCACCGTGGACCCGGTGACCGTCTCGGAGGAGGACGTGCAGACCCGGCTGGACAACCTGCGGGCCCGCTTCGGGACGCTGCAGGGTGTCGACCGGCCCGCGCAGGACGGTGACTTCACCTCCATCGACCTGACCGCCACGATCGACGGTGACGAGATCGACTCGGTGACCGGCGTCTCCTACGAGATCGGCTCCGGCACGATGCTGGAGGGCCTCGACGAGGCCCTCATCGGCCACCGCGCCGGTGACACCGTGGAGTTCCGCTCCCCGCTGGCCGGTGGCGACCGCGCCGGCCAGGAGGCCGACGTCACCGTCACGCTCCAGTCCGTCAAGGAGCGGGAGCTGCCCGAGCTGAACGACGAGTTCGCCCAGCTGGCCTCGGAGTTCGACACCCTCGAGGAGCTGATGGCCGACCTGCGCCGGCAGGCCGAGCAGGCCGCCCGGTTCGAGCAGGGCGTGCAGGCTCGCGACAAGGTCCTGGACGCGATGCTCGAGATGATCGAGATCCCGGTGCCGGAGAACCTCGTCGAGAAGGAGGTCAACGACCACCTGGAGCGCGAGAGCCGGCTGGAGGACGACGAGCACCGCGCCGAGGTCACGGAGAGCACCCGCAAGTCGATGCGCACCCAGTTCCTGCTGGACGCCCTGGTGCAGGCCCGTGAGGTCGATGTCAGCCAGAACGAGCTGGTGGAGTACCTGCTGATGACCGCGCAGCAGTACGGCATGAACCCCAACGAGTTCGCCCAGCAGGTCGACCAGCAGGGCCAGGTGCCGCAGCTGATGGCCGAGGTGGGGCGTCGGAAGGCGCTGGCCGCCGTGCTGGAGGAGGCCGCCGTGACCGACACCGAGGGCAACGCGGTCGACCTCGACGAGCTCACCGCCGAGGAGGAGCCCGAGGGCCAGGACGCCCAGGCCCAGGGCGAGGCGGCCGAGGACGCCGCGGCCCGGGAGGAGACCGGCGACACCGACGAGCCGGAGGAGTCCGGCGCCCGCGCCTGACGCCGCTACCGGCAGCCACGACGCCCGCCCCCGCAGCAGCGCGGGGGCGGGCGACGGCTGTCAGGGGGCTCCCGTGGCTGTGCGCTGACGGCGAACAGCGGCCCCGGGCGGGACTGCCGCCGGAGTCCCGGACGTTAGGGTCACTGACGAAGGACGCGGCCCGAGGCCGCGACCGCCCTCGAGGAGATGGAGCAACAGGTGAGCAACAGCGAGATCGTTGCGGCCGGCGACCCCGCCGTCGCCGGGCTGGACGACCAGATCTACAACCGCCTCCTGAAGGAGCGGATCATCTTCCTCGGCTCGGAGGTCCGGGACGAGAACGCCAACGCGATCTGCGCCCAGCTGCTGCTGCTGGCGGCCGAGGACCCGGAGAAGGACATCTGGCTGTACATCAACTCGCCGGGTGGTTCGGTCAGCGCCGGGATGGCCATCTACGACACCATGCAGTGGGTGCCCAACGACGTCGCGACCGTGGCGATGGGGCTGGCAGCGTCGATGGGGCAGTTCCTGCTCTCGGCCGGTGCCCGCGGCAAGCGGTTCGCCACCCCGCACGCCCGGGTGATGATGCACCAGCCCTCGGGCGGCATCGGCGGCACGGCCAGCGACATCAAGATCCAGGCCGAGCAGATGCTGCACATCAAGAAGGAGATGGCCGAGCTCATCTCCCAGCACACCGGCCAGAGCGTGGAGCAGATCGAGCGCGACTCCGACCGCGACCGCTGGTTCACGGCGCAGCAGGCCAAGGAGTACGGCTTCGTCGACCACGTCTACGAGCGCTCCGGTGACGCCGGCGCCCAGGCCTGAGACAGGAGAGCAACCATGACCCACCTACCGGACGCCACCGCGTGGAGCGCCCCGAGCAGCCGCTACATCCTGCCGCAGTTCGAGGAGCGCACCTCCTACGGGATGAAGCGGCAGGACCCGTACACCAAGCTGTTCGAGGACCGCATCATCTTCCTGGGGGTCCAGGTCGACGACGCCTCGGCCGACGACATCATCGCCCAGCTGATCGTGCTGGAGTCCCAGGACCCCGACCGCGACATCGTCATGTACATCAACAGCCCGGGTGGCTCGTTCACGGCGCTGACGGCCATCTACGACACCATGCAGTTCATCCGTCCCGACGTGCAGACCTTCGTCGTGGGCCAGGCCGCCTCCGCCGCGGCCGTCCTGCTCGCGGCCGGTGCCCCCGGCAAGCGGTACGCGCTGCCCAACGCCCGGGTGCTGATCCACCAGCCGGCGCTGGCCGGCGGTGACTACGGGCAGGCCTCCGACATCGAGATCCAGGCCAACGAGGTGCTGCGGATGCGGATCTGGCTGGAGGAGACCTGGGCCAAGCACTCCAGCAAGCCGGTGGAGCAGGTTCGCCAGGACATCGAGCGGGACAAGATCCTCACCGCCGAGGACGCGCGCGAGTACGGCCTGGTCGACCAGGTCCTCCAGTCGCGCAAGGCCTCCCTCACCGACAGCTGACGGCAGCGGCGGCCACCGCCTGCACGGCGTGCCCGTCCCGGGAACCGGGGCGGGCACGCTCACGTGCACGCGGCGTCAGGGGGCGAGGTGGGCCAGGGCCCCGCGGGCCAGCACGGCCACCTCGGCGGGCTCCCGCGCCGGCAGCACGCCCGCCAGCGCCAGCGTGGCCAGGCCGTGGGCGATGCTCCAGGCCCCGAGGGCGAGCGGGTCCGACGTGGGTGCCGCCGCGAGGTCGGTCTCCCGCTCCGGTGCGAACCCCGCGACGCCGGTCATCAGGGTGCGCGCCAGCTCCTCCCGTGCCGCGACCAGCTCGGGGTCGTCCTCGTCGACCAGCCCCGGACGGAACAGCAGCTGGAAGCGCGCGGGCTGCTCCACGGCGTAGCGGACGTAGGCCACCCCCGCCTCCAGGAACCCCTGCTCGCCGCCGGTCGCCACCGCTGCGGCGAGCCCGTGGTAGCCCTCGGCCGCCAGCGCCGTGAGCACGCCCCGCCGGTCACCGAAGTGGTGCCGGAAGGCGGTGTGGCTGACGCCGGCCTGCCGGGCCACCGCCCGCAGGCTCAGCGCGTCCACCCCGTCCCGGGCGACGACCTCGGCCGCCGCCTGCAGGACCGCGCGTCGCAGGTCGCCGTGGTGGTAGGGCACACCGAAAACTTACCACTGGTCATATCGCCGTGAATGGCGTAATCTTTCCAGCGGTAAGTTCCTGCGCTCCCTGGAGGCCGCCATGCTCTCTGCTGCTGCCGTGACCACCGCTGCGACCGTGTTGCTGGCCGCGACCACCATCACCACCGGCGGGGCGTTCCTGCTGCGGGTGACCCGTGGCCAGGCCCCCGCCAACGACCTGCAGCGCTCCTTCTACCGCGCCGGCCACGGTCACGCCGGCATGTTCATCACGCTGGGCCTGGTCGTGCTGCTCCTGGTCGACCTGGCCGGGGTCGGCCAGCCGTGGCGCCTGCTGAGCACCGGAGTGCTCTGGGCGGCCGTGCTGATGCCGGCCGGGTTCTTCCTCTCGGTGCTGGGGAAGGACCCGCAGCGACCGGGGCGGCTGGTGGCGCTGCTGTGGCTCGGGGCGGCCGCGCTGGTGCTCGGGCTGGTGTCCGCGGCCGTGGGCCTGCTGCTCACCGGCTGAGGCGCCCGCCCGCCTCCCGCCGCTGCTGGGCCGGCTCGTGGTGCCGGTGGGCCGGTCGCGCGGGTTGCGCTGACAGCGGACAGTCGCCGGAACACGCCAGCACACGCCACAAAAGGCTGTCCTGCGTCGGGTGGGCGAGGTAGCGTCGGGGCCAGGCGCCGGAGGGGCGCTGCACCCGCGACGAAGGGAACCGCGTGGCACGCATGGGAGAGAGCAGCGACCTGCTGAAGTGCTCCTTCTGCGGCAAGAGCCAGAAGCAGGTCAAGAAGCTCATCGCCGGCCCCGGGGTCTACATCTGCGACGAGTGCATCGACCTGTGCAACGAGATCGTCGAGGAGGAGCTGGCCGAGTCCAGCGACCTCGGCCTCGGGACGCTGCCCAAGCCGCGGGAGATCTACGAGTTCCTCGAGCAGTACGTCGTCGGCCAGGATCCGGCCAAGCGGGCGCTGGCGGTCGCGGTCTACAACCACTACAAGCGGGTGCAGGCGGGGGAGACCCGGCGCGGCGAGGACGGCGTCGAGATCGCCAAGTCCAACATCCTGCTCATCGGCCCCACCGGCTGCGGCAAGACCTACCTGGCGCAGACGTTGGCCCGGATGCTCAACGTGCCCTTCGCCATCGCCGACGCCACCGCGTTGACCGAGGCCGGCTACGTCGGCGAGGACGTCGAGAACATCCTGCTCAAGCTCATCCAGGCCGCGGACTTCGACGTCAAGAAGGCCGAGACCGGCATCATCTACATCGATGAGATCGACAAGATCGCCCGCAAGAGCGAGAACCCCTCCATCACCCGGGACGTGTCCGGGGAGGGGGTGCAGCAGGCGCTGCTGAAGATCCTGGAGGGCACCACCGCCAGCGTCCCGCCGCAGGGCGGGCGCAAGCACCCCCACCAGGAGTTCATCCAGATCGACACGGCCAACGTGCTGTTCATCGTCGGTGGCGCCTTCGCCGGGCTGGAGAAGCTCATCGAGGCCAGGGCCGGCAAGCACGGCCTGGGCTTCGGGGCCGAGCTGCACTCCCCGAAGGAGCCGGCCGAGCACTTCGAGGACGTGCTGCCGGAGGACCTGCTGAAGTTCGGCCTGATCCCCGAGTTCATCGGGCGGCTGCCGGTCATCACGTCCGTCTCCCCGCTGGACCGGGACGCCCTGGTCAGCATCCTCACCGAGCCCCGCAACGCCCTGGTCAAGCAGTACCAGCGGATGTTCGAGATCGACGGGGTGGAGCTGGAGTTCGAGCAGGAGGCCATCGAGGCGGTCGCCGAGCAGGCGTTGCTGCGGGGGACCGGCGCCCGCGGGTTGCGCGCCATCCTCGAGGAGGTGCTGCTGCCGGTGATGTTCGACGTCCCCAGCGACGACAACATCGCCCGGGTGGTCATCACCCGCGAGGTGGTCCTCGAGAACGTCAACCCCACGATCGTGCGCCGCGACACCGGCCGTCCCCGGAAGCGCAACCAGCGCAAGGAGTCGGCCTAGCCCCCGGACGCAGCGCGGGTGACCTGCCGGTAGTGGGCCGCCAGCCCGGCGGCGACGACGGCGAACCCGGCCACGAGCGAGGCCGCCCCCGCGCTGGGGGCGACTCCGACCAGCAGCGCGGCGGCTCCCCACCCCAGCGGCGCGAGCCCGGCCAGCACCGCCGTCCGCGCTCCGTAGCGGCGCCATACCGGCGCCGGCAGCCTCGCCCCGGCGGGCACCGCCGCGACCAGCGCTGCGGCGGTGTGGAACAGCAGCAGGCACCAGGCCGCGGGCACCACCCACGGGGTGGGCACCCGGCTCGCGCCCGTCTCGACGCCCGCGACCCAGACCCCCAGCAGGTAGAGCACCACGAACGCCGGCAGCCCGGTGTGCGGGTTCAGCGCCGCGAGCACGCCCAGCGCCACCAGCACCACGACCGCCAGCAGGGCGGTGCTGCCCGCCGCCAGGGCCACCAGCGCGAAGGTCAGGGCGCTGACCACCATCGCCCCCCGGAGCGCGAGCTGGTGGCTGCTGGCATGACGCACGTCCTGGAGCAGCTCGCGCATCAGCCCCGTCCTCCCGGGCGGCGGGCGAGCCGGATCAGCACCAGGTCCAGGCTGCCGGGCCCGCGCCAGGGCACGACCGGCACGCCGGCGGCCTCGACCCGGCGGATCTCGCGCTCGCGCTCCAGCAGCCGTAGCCGCCAGGCCAGCTGGCCCACCGCGTCGTCGCCGGTCGGCGGCTCCACGTCCGACACGAGCGAGTCGATGACCAGCACCGTCATGCCGCTGCGGGCCAGTGCGGCGGACACGGCCAGCACGTCGGGGGAGACCATCGCCGAGACCAGCACCACCAGGCACCCGGGGGTGAGGTGGTGGCGCAGCAGCCGCCCGTCGACGTACTCCTGCGGGCCGGGCACGACCTGGGCGAGGGTCTCGAGCAGCCGGCGGGCATGGCGCCGGCCGCTGCCCGCCGGTACCCGCGTGGGGGTCCGGGAGGAGAGCACCTGCAGGCTGACCCGGTCGCCCTGGTGGGCGAAGTGCTCGGCCACCGCTGCCGCCGCCCGCACCGAGTGGTCCATGCTGCTCGGCGCTCCGTGGACGCCGCCGGACGCGCCGAGGTCGTAGTGGGCGTCCACCACCACCACCACGTGGGTGTCCTGCTCGGCGTAGGTCGTGGTCACGTGCAGCTCACCGGTGCGCAGCGACCGGGGCCAGTGGATCCGGCGCAGCCGGTCACCCCACTGGAACGGCCGGATCGTGGCGAACTCGCTGCCCTCACCGCGCCGGGCGGCGCGGTGCAGCCCCACGATGCCGCGCGGGTGGGGGGCCGGTGCGCGGCTGTCGAACACCAGCGGTTGCGGCACCACCCGCAGCAGCTGCTCCGGCAGCGGCTCCGGGCCCCACCGCCAGGCTCCGAACGGGCTGGCGGCCGACGTCGGCCGGGGCGTGGCGGTGTTCGTCGACGA
>NZ_WIQI01000025.1 GCF_009602535.1 Ornithinicoccus halotolerans
CACCCGGTCCAACCAGCGCAACTGCTACAACCAGCAGGTGGTCCTCCCGGCGCCACCGAGGTCGTCACCGCCGAGCCCACCGGGACCGATCCCACCAGCAGCGAGCCTGCCGACGGGGAGCCCGGCTGAGTTTGGCCGCAGTGCCCCGGGCACGGTAGGCTGGCCCGTCGGTGCGCCCCGCAGCGCTTGCCGGCCGCCATGGCGGCCGGGCCCGGGGCGACGTCCCACCACCCAGAACGTAGGAAGTGAGTGAACGTGTACGCGATCGTCCGTGCTGGCGGCCGCCAGGAGAAGGTCTCCGTCGGTGACGTCCTGACCATCAACAGGGTGCACGCCGCCGCCGGTGAGACCGTGGACCTCGCGCCGCTGCTGCTCGTCGACGGCTCCACCGTCACCTCCGACGCCGACGCCCTGGCCAAGGTCAAGGTCACCGCCGAGGTGATCCAGGACGCCAAGGGCCCCAAGATCGTCATCCAGAAGTACAAGAACAAGACCGGCTACAAGCGGCGGCAGGGGCACCGGCAGCCGCTGACCCAGGTCAAGATCACCGCGATCGACGCCTGAGCACGTCGACCAGACCAGAAGAGGTAGGCATCAGCCATGGCACACAAGAAGGGTGCGTCTTCGACCCGCAACGGTCGTGACTCGAACTCCAAGCGCCTGGGCGTCAAGCGCTTCGGTGGCCAGGTCGTGGGCGCCGGCGAGATCCTGGTGCGGCAGCGCGGCACCCACTTCCACCCCGGTGAGGGCGTGGGCCGCGGGGGCGACGACACGCTGTTCGCGCTCGTCGACGGCACGGTGGAGTTCGGCTCCCGCCGCGGCCGCAAGACGGTCAACGTGGTCGACGCCGCCACCGCCTGAGCCAGACCAACCACCTGACGCACCGGACGCCGGTGGCTGCCCCGCGCAGCCACCGGCGTCCGGTTTTCGCTTGAGAGGATGGGCCCATGGCCACCTTCGTCGACCGTGTCGTCCTGCACCTGCGCGCTGGTAGCGGCGGGCACGGGGTGGCCTCGGTGCACCGCGAGAAGTTCAAGCCGCTGGGCGGGCCCGACGGTGGCAACGGCGGGCGCGGTGGTGACGTGGTGCTGCGCGTCGACCCGCAGGTGACCACGCTGCTGGACTACCACCACCGGCCGCACCGTGCCGCCGCCAACGGCGGCCAGGGGATGGGCGGGGAGCGGCACGGCGCGCACGGTGAGCACCTCGTGCTGCCGGTGCCGGACGGCACCGTGGTCAGCACCCGCGACGGTGACACGCTGGCCGACCTGGTCGGTGCAGGCACCGAGTACGTCGTGGCCCGCGGCGGCCGCGGCGGCCTGGGCAACAAGGCGCTGGCCTCCCCGCGCCGCAAGGCGCCGGGGTTCGCGCTGCTGGGTGAGCCCGGGGAGGAGCACGAGGTCGTCCTGGAGCTGAAGACCCTCGCGGACGTCGCGCTGATCGGCTTCCCCTCCGCCGGCAAGTCCTCGCTGGTGGCGGCGATGAGCGCCGCTCGTCCCAAGATCGCCGACTACCCGTTCACCACGCTCATCCCCAACCTGGGGGTCGTGACCGCGGGTTCGGAGCGGTACACGATCGCCGACGTGCCCGGGCTGATCCCCGGCGCGAGCGAGGGCCGTGGGCTGGGACTGCAGTTCCTGCGCCACGTCGAGCGCTGCCACGTCCTGGTGCACGTGGTCGACTGCGCCACGCTCGAGCCCGGGCGCGACCCGCTGACCGACCTGGACGTCATCGAGCAGGAGCTGGCCGCCTACGTCCCCGACGCCAGCCTCGGCGGCGTCCCGCTGGCGGACCGGGTGCGCATCGTCGTGCTGAACAAGGCCGACGTGCCGGAGGCGCGCGAGCTGGCCGAGCTGGTCACCCCGGACCTGCAGGAGCGCGGGCTGGAGGTGCACACGGTCTCGGCGGTGTCCCGGGACGGGCTGCGGGCGTTGAGCTTCGCGTTGGCCTCGCACGTGGCCCGCGCCCGGGCTGCCGCGCCGGAGCCGCAGCGCACCCGCACCGTGCTGCGGCCGGCGGCCGTCGACGACACCGGCTTCGTGGTGCGGCGCGAGCAGACGGCCGAGGGCGAGGCGTTCCGGGTGCTGGGGGAGCGCCCCACCCGCTGGGTGCGGCAGACCGACTTCGGCAACGACGAGGCGGTCGGCTACCTCGCCGACCGGCTCGCCCGGCTCGGGGTGGAGGAGGAGCTCTTCAAGGCCGGTGCGGTGGCCGGCTCCACCGTGCTCATCGGCCCGGAGGAGAACGCGGTCGTCTTCGACTGGGAGCCCACCCTGGCCGGGGGCGCCGAGCTGCTGGGCTCGCGCGGCACCGACCGGCGGCTCGACGAGCGGCAGCGCCCCACCCGCGCCGAGAAGCGGGAGGCCTTCCATGACCGGATGGACGCCCGGGCCGAGGCCCGGGCCGAGCTGGCCGCGGAGCGGGAGGCTGAGGACACCGTCGAGTGAGGGCAGCGCGCGGCGTCGGGCGCCCCGTCGATGCATGAGTATGTGGGGTAATGGATTAGTATGCTTTTTATGTCCGATCCCCGCCGGTTGCTGCGCGACGCGCGCCGCGTGGTGGTCAAGGTCGGCTCCTCCTCCATCACCGGCCCCCGCGGCGGGCTCGACTCGTTCCGGCTGCAGGCGCTGACCACGGTGGTCGCCAAGCGGTGGCTGACCGGTGCCCAGGTGGTGCTGGTGTCCTCCGGTGCGATCGCCGCCGGCATGCCCCCGCTGGGGCTGACCCGCCGTCCCAAGGACCTGGCGACCCAGCAGGCGGCGGCCAGTGCGGGCCAGGGCAGCCTGCTCGCGGCCTACACCCAGGCCTTCTCGCTGCACGGGCTCACTGTGGGCCAGGTGCTGCTGACCGCCGACGACCTGCACCGCCGGTCGCACTACGTCAACGCCAGCCGCACCCTGGAGCGGCTGCTCGAGCTGGAGGTCGTCCCGGTCGTCAACGAGAACGACACCGTGGCCACCGACGAGATCCGGTTCGGCGACAACGACCGGCTCGCCGCCCTGGTGTCGCACCTGGTGGACGCCGACGCGCTGGTGCTGCTCTCCGACGTGGACGCCCTCTACGACGGTCCGCCCTCCCGGCCGGGCAGCGCCCGGGTGCCGCTGGTGCGCCACCCCGAGGAGATCGCCGACGTGGACATCTCGGCGAGCGGCTCCCCGGTCGGCACGGGGGGCATGGTCACCAAGATCGCCGCGGCCCGCACCGCCACCGCGGAGGGAGTCCCGGTGCTGCTGACCGCCACCGAGCAGGCCGCGGCGGCGCTGGCCGGGGAGGACGTCGGCACGCTCTTCCTGCCCACTGGCAGCAAGAGCCGCGCCCGGCGCCGGTGGCTCGCCCACGCCAGCTCGGTCGCCGGCCGGCTGGTGCTCGACCACGGCGCCGTGGAGGCCGTGGTGCACCGGCAGACCTCGCTGCTGCCGGTCGGGGTGACCCGCGTGGAGGGCCACTTCCGCGCCGGTGACACGGTCGACCTGTGCGACCCCGAGGGCCGGGTCGTGGCCCGCGGCCTGGTCGGCTACGCCTCCGAGGAGCTGCGTCCCCTCGTGGGGCGCCGGCTGGACCGGGACCGCGACCACCTGGCGCTGCCCCGTAGCGGCCGCCCCACCCCCCGTACCGTGATCCGCCGCGACGACCTCGTCGTGCTGTGAGGAGTGACCACCGATGACGACCGACGTCACCACGCCCGCCTCGACCCCGGCCCCCGGGAGCGGCCCCCTCGACCCTGGCGCCGTCGCCCCCGAGGTCGTGGCCTACGTGCACGACCTGGCCCGCCGCGCCCGGCAGGCCTCCCGCCGGCTGGCGCTGCTGACGCGCGCGGAGAAGGACGCCGCCCTGCAGGCCATGGCCGACGCCGTCGACGCGGCCGCCGACGAGGTCGTGGCCGCCAACGCCGAGGACCTGGCCCGCGGCCGGGAGCGCGGTATGGCCGAGGGGTTGCTCGACCGGCTCACCCTGGACTCCGCGCGGGTGCACGCCGTGGCGCAGGCGCTGCGGGAGCTGGTCGCGCTGCCGGACCCGGTGGGGGAGGTCGTGCGCGGGTCCACGCTGGCCAACGGGCTGCAGATCCGGCAGGTGCGGGTCCCGATGGGGGTCGTCGGGATGATCTACGAGGCACGCCCGAACGTGACCGTCGACGCCGCCGGGCTGGCCGTCAAGAGCGGCAACGCGGTGCTGCTGCGCGGGGGCTCGGCCGCCGCTGCCAGCAACGCCGCGCTGGTCGGTGCGCTGCGACGGGCGCTGGCGGGCCGGGGACTGCCCGAGGACGCCGTGGCGCTGGTGGCCGAGGGCGGGCGCGACGCCGGCCGGGCCCTCATGACCGCCAGGGGCCTGGTGGACCTGGTCATCCCCCGTGGTGGGGCCGACCTGATCCAGACGGTGGTGCGGGAGTCGACCGTCCCGGTGATCGAGACCGGGGTGGGCAACTGCCACGTCTACGTCGACGCCTCCGCCGAGACCGGCACCGCGGTGCGGGTGGCGCTCAACTCCAAGGTGCACCGGCCCTCGGTCTGCAACGCCGCCGAGTCGCTGCTGGTGCACGCCGAGGCCGCCGAGCGGGTGCTGCCGCCGCTGCTGGCCGCGCTGGCCGAGGCCGGGGTGACGGTGCACGGTGACGAGCAGGTGCGCCGCTACGCCGAGTCCGCCGGCGTGGGCGCGAGCGCGGTGCCGATCACCGAGGGCGACGACGACGCCGAGTTCCTCTCGCTGGACCTCAGCGCACGGGTCGTCGACAGCCTGGACGAGGCGCTGGAGCACGTGCACCGGCACAGCTCGGGCCACACCGAGGCGATCGTGACCGCCGACCGGGCCGCCGCCCGCCGCTGGACCGCCGAGGTGGACGCGGCCGCGGTGATGGTCAACGCCTCCACCCGGTTCACCGACGGGGGCCAGTTCGGGTTCGGCGCCGAGATCGGCATCTCCACCCAGAAGCTGCACGCCCGGGGGCCGATGGCGCTGCCGGAGCTGACCACGACCAAGTGGGTGGTCGAGGGCGACGGTCAGGTGCGCGACTGACGGTCCGGGGCCTGCTCCTCCAGCGAGTCGTAGGCCACGTGGTAGGTGGGCCGGCCCTGGAGCGTGGAGTAGATCCGGCCGACGTACTCCCCGAGCACGCCCAGGCACAGCAGCTGGATCGCCCCGACGCCGGCCACGATGACCACCGTGGAGGTCCAGCCGGCGACGGTGTGGCCGAGCGTCTTGGACACCAGGGCGTAGCCGAGCAGCCCCAGCGCGACCAGGAACCCGCCCAGCCCGAACCAGGTGGCCGCCCGCAGCGGCGCGATCGAGAACCCGGTCAGCGAGTCCACCGACAGCCGCACCATCCGCGCCAGCGGGTACTTGGAGCGGCCCGCGGGCCGTGCCTCCCGGCGGTAGCTCACCGTGGTGGCCGGGAAGCCCAGTGACGGCACCACCAGCCGCAGCACCCGGTGCGCCTCGGGGAGTGCGTTGACGGCCGCGACGGTGGCCCGCGACATCAGCCGGTAGTCGCCGGCGTCGGCCGGCAGGTCCCGCGCCCCGGCGGCGCGCATCCCGGCGTAGAACAGCCGCGCCGTCGAGCGCTTGAAGGCCGAGTCGCTGCGGCGGTCGCCGCGCACCCCGTACACCACGTCGACCCCCTCCCGGCGGGCCGCCGCCAGCATCTGCGGCAGCACCTCCGGCGGGTCCTGCAGGTCCGCGTCCAGGGTGGCCACCCAGTCGCCACGGGCGGCCACCAGCCCGGCCGAGATCGCCGCCTGGTGGCCGGCGTTGGCCCGCAGCCGCACCACCCGCAGCTGCGGCCACTCGCGGCGCAACCGCTGCAGCAACACCGGTGTCCCGTCCCGGGAGCCGTCGTCGACCACGACCACCTCGTAGTCGCCGCCCAGCTCCGGGGAGGTGTCCAGCACGCGGCGCAGCCGCTCGGCGAGCAGCGGCAGCACCTCCTCCTCGTCGAGGACCGGCACCACGACCGAGAGCTGGGGCATGGGTTCACTGTAGGTGGGCGGCGACGGCGTCGCGGTGACGTGCCCGCAGGCAGGTAGGCTATGGCGCCATGACGTCTGTGCTTGTGCAGTCCGCGGGCAGCGGCCACGGGGTGGTCAACGAGCTGCCGATGGAGCCCCTCTGGTACGGGGTCCTCGCGCTGATCGCCTTCCTCGTGCTGCTGGGCATCCTGTGGTCCTTCCGCAACACCCTCGCCCTGGACCCGCTGGAGCACGACGACAGCCGGAGCCAGAGCCAGAGCCACGGGGCGGGGACGGCGTCGGACGGCCACTGATGCGCCTCGGCGTGATGGGCGGCACGTTCGATCCCATCCACCACGGACACCTGGTCGCGGCCAGCGAGGCCGCGGCGCTGCTGGGCCTCGACGAGGTCGTCTTCGTCCCGACCGGGCACCCCTACCGCAAGGACGAGCGCGAGGTCAGCTCGGCCGAGCACCGGTACCTGATGACGGTGGTCGCGACCGCGTCCAACCCCCGTTTCACCGTCAGCCGGGTGGACATCGAGCGGGACGGCCCGACGTTCACCCGCGACACGCTCAGCGACCTGCACGCCCAGCGGCCCGAGGCCGAGCTCTACTTCATCACCGGCGCCGACGCCCTGGCCCAGATCCTCACCTGGGAGGGGGTCGAGCGCCTCTGGGAGCTGGCCCACTTCGTCGGCGTCACCCGCCCGGGCCACGAGCTCAGCGACGACGGCCTGCCCCGGGACCGGGTGACCCTCCTGGAGGTGCCGGCCATGGCCATCTCCTCCACCGACTGCCGGCAGCGGACCGCGGCGGGGGAACCGGTGTGGTACCTGGTCCCCGACGGTGTCGTCCAGTACATCAACAAGCACCGGCTGTACCGGCCCGACCGGAACAGCCAGGCCCCCCCGACCTCGCAGGAGACCTGAGTGCCCGCCACCCGACGCGCCCTCGACCTCGCCCGCGCGGCGGCAGCCGCCGCCCAGCACAAGCTCGCCCGTGACGTCGTGGGCCTCGACGTCAGCGAGCAGCTGGCGCTGACCGACGTCTTCGTCATCGCCTCCGCGCCCAACGAGCGCCAGGTCTCGGCCGTCGTCGAGGCCGTCGAGGACCGCCTGCACGAGCTCGGCGCCAAGCCGGTCCGCCGGGAGGGCCAGCGGGAGGGGCGCTGGGTGCTGCTGGACTTCGGCGACATCGTCGTGCACGTCATGCACAGCGAGGAGCGGGAGTTCTACGACCTGGAACGGCTCTGGAAGGACTGCCCGCCGGTGACGCTGCCCGACGAGGGTCCGCCGGTCGACGGCGGTGCCGCCGGCAGCGGCCGGTGAGTGGCCCGTCGCCGGCCCCGCCTGCCCGCCGGCTCGTAATCTGGCGGCACGGGGAGACCGCCCACAACGCGGGTGGAATCTGGCAGGGCCAGCTCGACACCGACCTCTCGGCGCGGGGTCGCACCCAGGCTCGCGCGGCCGCGGGCGCCCTCGCCGCTCTCCAGCCCTCGCTGCTGGTGACCAGTGACCTGCGCCGGGCGGCGCACACCGCCGCCGAGCTGGCTGCGCTCACCGGGCTGGTCGTGCGGCCCGACCCGCGGCTGCGGGAGATCCACGTCGGCACCTGGCAGGGGATGAGCCAGGGCGACGTCGCCGAGCGCTACCCCGACGAGCACGCGGCGCTGCTGCGCGGGGAGGACATCGTCCGCGGTGAGCACGGCGAGTCGGTGGCGCACGTGGAGGAACGGGCGCTGGCGGCCGCGACCGACGCCCTCGCCGAGCTCGAGGAGGGCCGGACGGCGGTGGTGGCCACGCACGGGGTGACCGCACGGACCCTCGTGGCCGCCCTGGTGGGCATGGACCAGCGCACTGCCTGGCTGGCGCTCGTCGGGCTGCACAACTGCCACTGGGCCGAGCTGGTGGAGTCCCGTACCGGGTGGCGCATCGCGACCTGGAACGCCGGGGCGCTCGTCGCGGACGCCCCTGGCGGGGACCACTGACCGACGCCCCGGGCGCGGTGGCCGTGGGCGGTCCCCGATTTGGCTCGGGAGGGGGCCGTGTGTGTACTATTCACCGGTTCCCACACGGGGCTGTGGCGCAGCTGGTAGCGCACCTCCATGGCATGGAGGGGGTCAGGGGTTCGAGTCCCCTCAGCTCCACCCGTGAGCCGTCGCCGCACCGGCGGCGGCTAGTCACCGGCCAGGTGCCGCAGCGCGTCCGGTGCGCGCAGCCACAGCCGCTCGACCTCCTCCCCGCCGTCGCAGCGGCACAGCGCGACCGCCACTGCGCCGTCACGGCGGGCGCGCACCTGCCAGGTACCGCCGAACTCCTCCCAGCGCAGCAGCCGCTGGAGGTCCTCGCTCGGCTCGCCGTCGGTGCCCATGACCCGATGCTGCTCCCGTGCCGGCCACGCCGTCCAGCCCAGGACCGCCCGCGGGTGAGGGTGCCGGATGTCAGGCAGGGATGACACCATGCCGGCCGTGTCCCGTCCGCTGCTGCTCGCCGCCGCACCTGGCCGCCGCTCGCTGCGCGGCTGCGCCCTCCTGCTCGTGGTCTCCCTGGTGGCTGCCGGGTGCAGTGGCGACCAGTCGACCGACACCACGGGTGAGCCGGGCCGCGCGACGGCGACCGCGCCAGCCGAGCGGCCGGGACGCACCAGCGAGGCAGCACCCCGCACGGAGGAGCCCGAGCCGGCCGTCCAGGTCAACGGCGTCCCGCGGGGGCCGCGGCGGGTCGCCCAGGCTCTCTACGGCGGCGGTGACGTGCCGGCCCGCGGGAACCTCGGCACCCGGCTGGCGCGGCGGACGCCGGCCGAGCAGGACGTCACCGTCCGGGGCGCGGCCGGCCGCTGGCAGGGCACCCGCGTGGCGGTGCTCACCCACGACGACGACCTGACCCTGCTGGTGGAGGGCAGCCGGGGGTGGCAGGTGGTGGGTGGCCAGTGGCCGTCGCTGGGGATCGAGCGGCCGCTGCTCGGCGGCCGCCGGCACGTGCTGCTCATCGGCTCCGACGCCCGCGAGCAGCAGGGCCAGCCGGTCGACCGGATGCGCGCCGACGCGCTGCAGGTGGTCGGCGTGGACGGTGCCGGCGGCGGCGGCGTGATGGGCATCGCCCGCGACTCCTGGGTCACCATGCCCAGCGGGGGGGAGGCCAAGATCAACCAGGCCATGGTCGAGGCCGGCCCCGAAGGCCAGCTGGAGACGGTCCGGCGGGTGACCGGGCTGCCCGTGGAGGGCTACGTCCTGGTCGGCTTCGAGGGCTTCACGGCCTTCGTGGACGACTGGGGCGGGGTCACCATCGACGCCCCGCGGGCCTTCGACGGCTTCCCGGAAGGGGTGCAGGAGCTCACCGGGTACTGGCTGCTGCGCTGGACCCGGCACCGCAAGACGCTGCCCGGCGGGGACTTCGACCGCTCCTTCCACCAGGGCGTCGCCCTGGCCGGGATCGGGCTGCAGGCGCGCGGAGCCGGACCGCTGGCGCTGCCGCAGCTGCTCGAGCTGGTCGACACCCACATGGAGTCCAACCTCGACGCCGAGCAGGTGATGACCCTCGCCGCCTGGGCCTACCTGGGCAAGCCGGCCCGGTTCGGGCACGAGGTCGCCACCGGATCCGTCGGCTGGAGCGGTGACGGGCAGTCGATCGTGCGGCTGGACGAGGACGCCCGGCGCACCTTCGCCGACTTCACCGACGGCCGGCTGGGGGACTGACGAGCCGGTCCTGACCGCTCCCGCCGCGCGGACCTTGACGGGACGGGGGACGCACGGAACACTGCCGCGGTACGGCCGGAAACGGTCGTCCGCATCGTGGAAGCGATCGCGCCGCGACGTGCGAAAGGACTGTCACCGTGGACAACCTCGCCGTGCTGAGCGTGCTGGCGCTCTCACCCATCATCCTGGTCGGGGTGCTGCTGGCCGGCTTCCGGTGGCCGGCCAAGTACGCCATGCCCGTCGGGTACCTGGTGACGCTGCTCATCGCGGCGCTGGTGTGGCAGATGGAGCCCTCGGTGCTGGCGGCGGCCACCGTCGAGGGGTTCATCGTGGCGGCCACGCTGCTCTACATCGTGTTCGGGGCGCTGCTGCTGTTGGCGACCGTCTCCGCCTCCGGGGCGATGTCACGCATCAAGGCCGGCTTCGACAACATCTCCCCGGACCGCCGGGTGCAGGCCATCATCATCGGCTGGCTGTTCGGCTCCTTCATCGAGGGTGCCTCCGGTTTCGGGACCCCTGCCGCCGTCGTCGCCCCGCTGCTGCTGGCGCTGGGGTTCCCGGCGATGGCCGCCGTGATGGTTGGCCTGATCATCCAGTCCACGCCGGTGAGCTTCGGCGCGGTAGGGACGCCCATCCTGGTCGGGGTCACCAACGGCATGGGGCAGGACTCCCCGGGCATGCAGGACCGGCTGCAGACGGTGGGCGCCAGCTACCCCGACTACGTCGCCCGGATCGGTGCGGACGTCGCGCTGATCCACGGCATGGTCGGGCTGCTCATCCCGCTCATCCTGTCGGTCATGCTGACCGGCTTCTTCGGCGAGCGGCGCTCCTTCGCCGAGGGCCTCAAGATCGCCCCGTTCGCGCTCTACGCCTCGCTGGCGATGACGGTCCCGTCGGTGACGGTGGCCTTCCTGCTGGGCCCGGAGTTCCCCTCCCTGCTCGGGGGGCTGGTGGGGCTCACCATCGTCATGCTGACCTCCAGCCGAGGCTTCCTGATGCCCCGTGAGGTGTTCACCTTCCCGCCGCGCGCGGCATGGGAGGAGCGCTGGATGGGCAACGTCGACACCGACCACCTGGAGGAGGTCGGCAACCGCGACATGCGGCTGCTGGTGGCCTGGTCGCCGTACGTGCTGCTGGCCGTGCTGCTGGTGGCCACCCGGGTGATCTCGCCCCTGCAAGAGTTCCTGACCGGCGACTTCGCCCCGATGACGGTCACCGTGCAGAGCCTGTTCGGCACCGACATCTCCCCGGAGGTGCAGGCGTTCTACTCACCGGGCTTCCTGCTCATCGTCACCGCGCTGGCGACGTATGCGATCCACGGCATGAACGGCACCCAGATCCGGGAGACCTGGCGGGTGTCCGGTCGGCAGCTCGCCGGGACCGCGGTGGCGCTGCTGTTCGCGCTGCCGCTGGTGCGGGTGCTCATCCAGTCCGGCGCCAACGAGTCCGGCCTGGAGAGCATGCCGGTCGTGCTGGCGCAGGGCGTGGCGGCGATCGCCGGTGACAGCTGGCCGGTCTTCAGTCCCTGGATCGGCGCACTGGGTGCCTTCATCGCCGGGTCGAATACCGTGTCCAACCTGACCTTCTCCCAGTTCCAGTGGTCGACCGGCCACGAGATCGGCGTCCCACCGGAGAAGGTCGTGGCGCTGCAGGCGGTCGGCGGTGCCGGTGGCAACCCCATCGCGATCCACAACATCGTGGCCGCCTCGGCCACCGTCGGCCTGCTGGGCCGGGAAGGGGACCTGATCCGCAAGACGATCCTGGTAACCCTCTACTACTGCCTCGCCGCCGGGTCCATCGGCTTCATGCTGATCCATGGCGTCGGCCTGAACCTGGGCACGTTCGTGTTCCTCGGGCTGCTGGTGCTGCTGGCCGGCGTGGGGCAGTGGATGATCCGCCGGGACCGGGCGCTGGGCTCGGCCGGCTGACCGCGGTGGTGCGGCCGGGACGTGGCAGGCTGACCCCATGCGGATCGCCCTCCTGGTCACCTGTCTCGGAGACAGCCTGTTCCCGGAGGCCGGCAAGGCCACCGTGGAGCTGCTCGAGCGCCTGGGCCACGAGGTGGTCTTCCCCGAGGGGCAGACCTGCTGCGGGCAGATGCACACCAACACCGGCTACCAGCAGCACGCCCTGGCGCTCATCGAGCACCACGTCGCCGTCTTCGAGGAGGCGCTGGCCGGCGGCGCGGAGGCGATCGTCGCGCCCTCGGGGTCCTGCGTCGGCTCGATCCGCCACCAGCACGCCATGGTGGCCCGCCGCGCCGGCCGGACGGAGCTGGCCGAGCGCGCCGACCGGGTGGCCGCTGCCACCTACGAGCTGTCCGAGCTGCTCGTCGACGTGCTGGGGGTCAGCGATGTCGGGGCCTACTTCCCGCACCGGGTGACCTACCACCCCACCTGTCACTCGCTGCGGATGCTCCGGGTGGCGGACAAGCCGGTCCGGCTGCTGCGTGCGGTGCGGGGCATCGACCTCGTCGAGCTGCCCGCGGCCGAGGAGTGCTGCGGGTTCGGTGGGACGTTCGCGCTGAAGAACGCCGAGACCTCCACGGCGATGCTGGCCGACAAGGTCACCCACGTCCGGGAGACGCGCGCCTCGGTGGTGACCGCCGGGGACGCCTCCTGCCTGATGCACATCGGCGGCGGGCTGCAGCACTTGCGCACCGGCGTGCGCACGATGCACCTGGCCGAGATCCTCGCCGCTCGCTGACCGGTCGGGGCCGGCCCAGGTGGCCGGCCGCTGCTACCGGTCGCGGCGCGCACCCGCGCCCGGCAGCGCCTCCAGGAACCGCGGCGCCCGCATCCCAGCAGCGGTGAAGGCGGCGTGGACCGCGGCGGCGACCTCGGCCAGCGCCCCGCGGGGCGCCAGCGCCACCGCGGAGCCGCCGAACCCACCTCCCGTCATCCGGGCCCCGGCCGCACCGGCGCCGACGGCGGCGGTGACGGCCAGGTCCAGCTCGGGGGAGGAGACCTCGTAGTCCTCGCGCAGCGAGGCGTGGGAGGCCAGCAGCAGCGGGCCCAGGTCGGCCGGCCGGCCGCGCTCCAAGGCGGTCACGGCGGCGGTGACCCGCGCCAGCTCGGTGAGCACGTGCCGCACCCGCCTGCCCGCGATGGGGTCGAGCCCGCTGAGGTCTGTGCTGGCGTGGAGCTGTGCCAGGTGACTCACGCCGAGCGCGGCGGCGGCCTCCTCGCAGGTGCGGCGCCGCTGCGCGTACTGGCCGTCGGTCAACCGGTGGGGTGTCCGCGTGTCGATGACCAGCAGCGCCAGCTCGTGGCGGACCAGGTCCAGCGGCACCGGTCGGGAGGTGCCCCGGCCCACGTCCAGCAGCAGCGCGTGTCCGGCGCGGCCGCCGAGAGCGACCGCCTGGTCCATGCCGCCGGTCGGGGCGCCAGCCACCTCGTTCTCGGCACGCACGCACGCCCGGTGCAGTAGCTCGGTGCTCGCGTCGGGCTTCTCCGCGAGGCTGGCCGCGGCCAGCGCGACGGCGCACTCCAGGGCCGCCGAGCTGGACAGGCCGGCACCGAGCGGGACGGCGCCATCGACCACCAGGTCCACGCCGGGCACGGCGAGCCCTCGCTCGCTCAGCGCCCACAGCACGCCGGCCGCGTACGCCGGCCAGCCCCGTGGCCGCCCCGGGCCGACGTCGACCAGCGTGCCCTCCCAGCGCTGCTCCTCCTGCCGGGACAGCAGCCGCACCCGCCCGTCCGCGCGCGGACGGGCAGCGACCCGGGTGCGGTGGGGCAGCGCCAGCGGCAGACACCAGCCACCGTTGTAGTCCACGTGCTCGCCGATCAGGTTGACCCGGCCCGGTGCTGACCAGACGCCGACGGGGTCGGTGCCGAACGCGGCCCGGAAGGTCCGGATGACCGCGTCGGCCGCCTCGGCGTCCGCCGGCGCGGGCAGCCAGACGGGCTGACTGGTGCCGGCGGTGCTCATCCGCTGACCTCACGCAGCCGAGCGGCGACGGCCTCCGGGGTGGTGTCGTTGACCCATGCCGCCATGCCCGACTCTGAGCCGGCCAGGTACTTCAGCTTGCCGGGCGCCCGCTGGACCGAGAACAGCTGCAGGTACAACCGCCCGAGCTCGCGGCCGGCGCCGGTCGGTGCCTGGTGCCATCCGCTGACGTACGGGAGCCCCTCCACGCCGGGGTGGTACCGGTCCACCTGGAGCAGGAGCTGGCCGTAGGCCCGGGCCAGGTCGTCGCGCTCGGCGTCGGTGAGCGCCGCCAGGTCGGGCACGTCCCGCAGCGGCGCCAGGTGCACCTCGATCGGCCAGCGTGCCGCCGCGGGCACGTACCCGGCCCAGTGCGCGGTCTGCAGCACCACCCGGTGCCCAGCGGCCAGCTCCGCGTCCAGCACGTCCCGCAGCAGGTGGCCGCCGCTGCGTTCGCGGTGGGCCCGCGCCCGGCGCAGGTAGGCCTCGGTCCGCGGCGGCAGGAACGGGTACCCGTAGATCTGCCCGTGCGGGTGGTGCAGCGTCACCCCGATGGCCTCGCCGCGGTTCTCGAACACGTACACCTGCGCAACGGCGGGCAGCTCGGACAGCGCGGCGGTCCGGTCGGCCCAGGCGTCGACGACCGTCCGGATCCGGTCGGGTGGGAGCGCCCCGAGGCTGGCGGAGTGGTCGCTGGTGAAGCACACCACCTCACAGCGCCCGCCGGCCGGCGCCACCGGCCACAACGGCTGCTCGTCCAGCGGTTCCGCCGCAGCGACGGGACCGGCGAAGGAAGGGAACCGGTTCTCGAAGACCGCCACGTCGTAGTCGGTGGCGGGGATCTCACCGGGCGCCCGGCCGGGTCGGGCCGGGCACAGCGGGCACTGGTCGGCCGGTGGCAGGTGGGTGCGGGACATCCGGTGGGAGGCCATCGCCACCCAGTCACCGGTCAGCGGGTCCTGCCGCATCTGACTGGTGGGGACGACCGGATCCGGCGGCCGCGGGTCGGTCAGGTCGGCCTGCTTTCGGGGTGCCGCGCCGGGCCGGTCGAAGTAGAACAGCTCGCGGCCGTCGGCCAGCGTGGTGCGGGTGCGTCGGGTCACGGGCGCCCCGGCGGCTGCTGCCCGGTGGCGGACGGCGTCCGCGCGGCGGAGTGGGCCGGGCGGGCGCCGGTGGGGGTAGTGGCCACCACCAGCCGGCCGACGTGCTCGGCGAGCAGCGTGCGGGCCGGAGCGGGGAGGCCGTCGTCGGTCACCAGGACGTCGACCCCAGAGAGTGGGACGGCGGTGCTCAGGCCGACGACCTGCCACTTGGTGTGGTCGACCACAGCGATGACCCGCCGGGCGGCGCCGGCCAGGGCGGCGTCGACGCGGCTCTCCTCGAGCGTGGGAGTGGTCAGTCCCGCGCGCAGGTCCAGCCCGTGGGCCCCGAGGAGCACGGTGTCCAGGTGCAGGCCCTCCAGGGCCGCGAGCGCGATCGGGCCGACCAGCGCATCGGAGGGGGTGCGCTCGCCGCCGGTCAGCAGCACCCGCTGGTCGGGACGGCCGCGCTCGTGCAGGAGCGCCGCCACCGGGAGCGAGTTGGTCACCACGGTCAGCCCGGGGACGTCGGTCAGCAGCCCGGCGGCCGCGTGCGTCGTGGTGCCCGCGGAGAGCCCCACGGCGGTGCCCGGCTGCACCAGCGCCACGGCGGCCCGGGCGATGGCCTGCTTGGCAGGCACCGCACGGGTGGTCTTGGCGGCGAACCCGGGCTCGGCCACGCTCGCCTCGCGGGGCAGGACCGCCCCGCCGTGGACCCGATCGACGAGCCCGTCGGCTGCCAGCCGCGCGATATCGCGGCGGGCGGTCATCTCCGAGACCGCGAACCGGGCGATCAGGTCCGCCACCTGGACGGAGCCGTGGGCACGGACCAGCGTCAGGATCTGGCCCCGGCGGGCCTCGGCGAGCATGGCCGGACACTAGCAACCACAACCATGGTCGAACATGTGCGGTTGTGTGGCCTGCCATGATGGCCTCATGAGCGCTGCCTTCCTCGGGATGCCGAGGCGACGCCTCCCGGAGACCGGCTTCTCGCCCGTGCAGGGGAAGCGGCCGTTCCCAGAAGCGGCCTCCGCGGCGCTGTCCGACCCGGTGCTGCGGCGCAACCTCGGGCACGCCACCGGGGTGATCCGACGCAAGCGCGCCTCGGTGGTGGGAGAGCTGCCCGACTGGGAGGAGCTCCGGTCGGCCGGGGCGGCGATCAAGGCCGAGACCATGGCCAGGCTGCCGGAGCTGCTGGAGCAGCTGGAGGCCAACGTCACGGCGGCCGGGGGAGTGGTGCACTGGGCGCGGGACGCGGCGGAGGCGAACGCGATCGTGACCGACCTGGTGCGGGCCACCGGCGAGCGCGAGGTGGTCAAGGTCAAGTCGATGGCCACCCAGGAGATCGGGCTCAACGAGCACTTGGCGGCCGAGGGGATCACGGCACTGGAGACCGACCTGGCCGAGCTGATCGTCCAGCTCGCCGAGGACCACCCCAGCCACATCCTGGTGCCGGCGATCCACTTCTCCCGGACCGAGATCCGGGAGATCTTCGCTCGCCGGATGCCCGGGGTCGACCCCGACCTCACCAGTGAGCCGCGGCGGCTGGCGATGGCGGCCCGGGCGTTCCTGCGGGAACGGTTCCTGCGCGCCAAGGTGGGTATCAGCGGGGCCAACTTCGCGATCGCCGAGACCGGCACGCTGACCGTGGTGGAGTCCGAGGGCAACGGCCGGATGTGCCTGACGCTGCCCGAGACGCTCATCTCGGTCGTCGGCATCGAGAAGGTCCTGCCGCGGTGGCAGGACCTGGAGGTGTTCCTGCAGCTGCTGCCGCGCTCGTCCACCGGTGAGCGGATGAACCCCTACACCACGCTGTGGACCGGCACCCGCGCCGCGCACGAGGGTGGCGACGGCCCCCGGGCGTTCCACCTGGTGCTGCTGGACAACGGACGCACCGACGTGCTGGCCGACGAGGTCGGGCGCAGCGCGCTGCACTGCATCCGGTGCTCGGCCTGTCTCAACGTCTGTCCCGTCTACGAGCGCACGGGCGGCCACAGCTACGGGTCGGTCTACCCGGGGCCGATCGGGGCCATCCTGTCGCCGCAGCTGACCGGCATCACCGGCGACAGCGTCAACGACTCGCTGCCGTACGCCTCCTCGCTCTGCGGCGCCTGCTACGACGTCTGCCCGGTCAAGATCGACATCCCCTCGATCCTGGTGGACCTGCGGGCCCGCCACGTCGAGGCCGCCCAGCAGGCGTCCCGGGTGCCCTCGGCCGAGGCGGTGGCGATGGCGGCGGCCGCGTACGTGATGAAGGACGAGAAGCGGTTCGCCGCCGTGACCGGCTCGATGCGGCTGGGCCGCCCGCTGCTTCGCGACGGCCAGCTGCGGGGCCCACTGTCCTCGGTGATGACCGGTTGGTCCCGCGCTCGGGACGTCCCCGCCCCGCCGCGGGAGACGTTCCGGCAGTGGTGGTCGCACCGGGAGCGGCACGACGGTGCCGCGAGCGAGCGGGGCGGGCCGTGACCGGGTCGGCGCGCGAGGAGATCCTGAGCCGGGTGCGGGCCGCCGTCGCGGGTGCGGAGGCACCCGCGGTGCCGCGCGGCTACCGCCGCGAGGTCGAGGCCTCCGCGTCCCAGCTGCTGGAGCTGCTCGCCGACCGGCTCCGGGACTACCGGGCCGAGGTCGTGCCGGTGCCGGACGACGACGCGGCCATCGCCCAGGTGCTGGCGGACCAGCTGACTGAGCGTGGGCTGCGCTCGGTCGTGGCGCCGCAGGCGGTCGCCCGCGCGTGGCTGGCCGGCCCGGCCGGCGGTGAGGCGGTGCAGGTCGTGGTGGACGACGGCACGCTGACCTGGCAGGACCTCGACGGCGTGGACGCGGTGGTCACCGGCGCCGCGCTCGCCATCGCAGAGACCGGCGTCGTCGTGCTGGACGGTGACGCCTGGTGCGGCCGCCGGGCCGTGTCGCTGGTGCCTGACCTCCACCTGTGCGTGGTGCGGGGCCGCCAGGTCGTGGGGCTGCCGACCGAGGCGGTCAGCCGGCTGCAGCCGACCCGGCCGCAGACCTGGATCGCCGGGCCCAGCGCCACCAGCGACATCGAGCTGGACCGGGTCGAGGGCGTGCACGGGCCGCGCACGCTGGTCGTGCTGCTGGCGGGCTAGCGGACCGGCCCGGCCCCTGGCTCACGGCACCCGGACACCGCGGATCGAGGCGTCCAGCACCTGCGCGGTGTGCGCCATCCGGATCGGGCGGCCGGCCCGTTCCAGCGCCTGGGCCACCTGCATCATGCAGCCGGGGTTCGCCGTGACGAGCAGCTGGGCGCCGGTGGCGGCGACGTTGGCCGCCTTGCGGTCGCCCAGCTCCCGGGCCGGCTCGGGGTTGAGGATGTTGTAGACACCGGCGCTGCCGCAGCAGATCTCGGCGTCGGGGATCTCCCGCAGCTGCATGCCGGGGACGGCGGACAGCAGCGCCCGGGGCTGCTGCCGGATACCTTGGGCGTGGCCGAGGTGGCAGGCGTCGTGGTAGGCGGTCACCACGGGCACCGGCACCCCCTGCGCGTCGGTCCCGCCGACGGGGTGGCGCGGCGCGACCGGGCCGAGCTCGGCGATGATCTCGGAGAAGTCGCGCACCCGCGCCGAGAACGCCCGGGCGCGCTCGGCATAGCCCGGGTCGTCGGAGAGCAGGTGCACGTACTCCTTCATCGCCGACCCGCAGCCGGCGGAGTTGACCACGACGTAGTCGACGCCGGCGTCGGTGAAGGTGTCGATGACGGCGCGGGCGAACCGCTGCCCCTCCTCCTCCCGGCCGGTGTGCGTGCTGAGCGCCCCGCAGCAGCCCTGGCCGGCCGGGGCGACGACATCACACCCCTCAGCCGCGAGCACCCGGGCGGTCGCGGCGTTGACGCCGGGGAAGAACTCGCGCTGCACGCACCCGGTGAGCATGCCGACGACGGCCCGCCGCTCGCCGACCGCGGGGGTGTGCTCAGCCACCCGCTCCGGCCGGCCCAGCCGCGGTGCCAGCGACTGCATGGCGGCCAGCTGCGGGGACAGCTTCTCCAGCAGCCGGGAGCGCTGCAGCGCCCGGTCGGCGCCGAGCCGCTGGGCCAGCCGCAGCGGCCCGCGCAGCACCCGCAGCCGGCGCGGGTACGGGAACAGCGTGAAGATCGCCGCCCGCAGCGCCCGGTCCGGGGCGCTGCGCTGGTAGCGACGCTCGACCTGGGCGCGCGTCTGCTCGATGAGCCGGTCGTACTGCACGCCCGAGGGGCAGGAGGTGACACAGGCCATGCAGCCCAGGCAGGCGTCGAAGTGACCCACCATCGACTCGCTCAGCGGGGCGCCCTCCAGACCGGTCTTCATCAGGTGGATCCGCCCCCGCGGGGAGTCCATCTCCTCCCCCCACAGCGCGTAGGTGGGGCAGGTGGTCAGGCAGAAGCCGCAGTGGACGCAGTCGTCGATCAACTCCGGGCTGGGCGGCCGGTGGCTGTCGAAGGCCGGCTGGTCCGCACCGCGGACGCCCGGGATGCCCAGCCGGACCTGGTGGTGTGCCATCTCAGATGCCTCCTACGAAGCGGCCCGGAGAGAGGACTCCGGCCGGGTCGAACTCGTGCTTGACGCGCCGCATCAGCGGCAGGCCGCCGACCGGCCCCCAGCTGTCCACGGCCTGCTTCAGGTGCGGCGCGGCGTCGAGGACAACCAGGCTGCCGCCGTGCGCGGTGCACCAGCGACGCAGCCGCTGGACACGGTCGGCGACGTCGGCCGGGTCCGTGGACCCGCGCAGCCGCCCGTGGAGCACGCCGACACCCGCCGACCCGCGCACCGCGACCGAGGCCGCCGTGGCGTGCCGCACCAGCTCGGGAACCGCGCTGAGTGCGGCGGTCATCCGCAGCAGCACCGGGCGGTCCGCGGGCTCCTGGGAAGTCCTGGGGGCGGTGCGGTCGTCCCCGGGCAGCCGGAACGGCCACCGCGGGTCGGTCTGCTGCGCGCCCGCCCCCAGCAACCCGCGGACGGACTCGGTGCGGGCCCGGACGCCGCCCGCCGTCCCGGCGAGCATGACGGCGACCCGCGCCCGGTCCGCGGCGGTGCCGTCCCCGTCGGCCGGGGCGGCGTCCACCTCCAGGGCGGAGGGGACCAGCTGGGAGTGCCGGACGGCCGCCACCCGGCCGGCCAGCTCCGCCATCGGGACGTCGGCCTCCACCCAGCTGGTGGCCTCGGGGAGGGGGTGCAGCCGGAAGGTCGCCTCCGTGACCACCCCGAGCGTGCCGTAGGAGCCGCAGAGCAGCTTGCCCAGGTCGTACCCCGCGACGTTCTTGACGACCTTGCCGCCCGCCTTGGCGACGGTGCCGTCGGCGCGCACCATGGTGACCCCGATCAGCAGGTCCCGGGGCGCGCCGGGCACCAGCCGCCGTGGCCCGCAGGCGTTGGTGGCGACCAGCCCGCCCACGGTCCCGCCGCCGACCAGGTCGTCCACCAGTAGCTGCTGGCCGGCCTCGGCGAGGACCGCCTGCAGGTCGGCCAGTGGCAGGCCGGCCTGGGCGGTGGCGATGAGGTCGCCGTGCGCGTGCTCGACCAGCCGGTCCATCGCGGTGGTCTCGAGCACCACGTCCAGCCGGCGCGGGGGGCGCCCCCAGCTCAGCCGGGTGCCGCGGCCGCGGGTGGTGACCGCGAGCCGATGCTGGTGGCAGGTGCGCAGCAACGCGGCGGTCTGCTCCGTCGAGCCCGGGGTGGCCACGACCCGCGGCATGACGCCGTCGACGTCGTCGCCGGGGCCGGCCTGCCGCACCGGGCAGGCCCCGCCGAGGATGTCGGCCAGCTCCATCAGAAGATCTCCGCCACGCCGGTCTCCTGCAGCGGGTGCGCGCCTTGGTGGCGGCCGGGGCGCTCCCCGCACAGCCGCGGGGTGGGATAGATCTTGCCCGGGTTGGCGATCCCGTCGGGGTCGAAGGCGCAGCGCACCAGCTGCATGGTGTCCAGGTCCTCGTCGGTGAACATGCGCGGCATGTAGCGGGCCTTGTCGGAGCCGACGCCGTGCTCGCCGGTGATGGAGCCGCCCTGCTCGATGCACAGGTCCAGGATCATCCCGGAGACGTTCTCGGCCCGTTCCGTCTCGCCCTCGGTGCCGCCGTCGAAGAGCACCAGCGGGTGGAGGTTGCCGTCGCCGGCGTGGAAGACGTTGGCGACCCGCACCCCCTGCTCGGCGCTGATCTCGCTCATCCGTCGCAGCACCTGCCCGAGCGCGGTCCGGGGCACCACGCCGTCCTGGACGATGTAGTCGGGGGAGATGCGCCCCACGGCCGCGAACGCGGACTTGCGCCCCTTCCAGATGGCCGCCCGGTCGGCGGCCTCGGTGGCCACCCGCAGCTCGATCGCGGCGTGCTCGCGGCAGATCCGCTCGACCTCGGCGAGCTCGTGGGCCACCTCGTCGGTCGGCCCGTCCACCTCCACCAGCAGCACCGCGCCCGCACCCTCGGGGTAGCCGCACTGCACCGCCGCCTCGGCCGCCTCGATCGCCAGGGCGTCCATGATCTCGATGGCCGCCGGCACGATGCCGCTGGCGATGATCGCGCTGGTCGCCGCGCCGGCCTGGTCGGTGTCGTCGAACCCGGCGAGCACGGTGCGCACGTCCTCCGGCAGCCGCACCAGCCGGACCGTGGCCCGGGTCGCCACCCCGAGGGTGCCCTCGGAGCCGACGAAGGCCCCGATGAGGTCGTACCCCGGGGCGTCGGGGGCCCGGGTGCCCAGCGTCACCTGCTCACCGTCGGGAGTCACCACGTCCAGGCTGAGCACGTGGTTGGTGGTGAAGCCGTACTTCAGGCAGTGCGCGCCGCCGGAGTTCTCGGCGACGTTGCCGCCGATGGAGCAGATCTGCTGGCTGGAGGGGTCCGGCGCGAAGTAGTACCCCAGCGGCGTGGCGGCCTGGGAGACCTGCAGGTTGATGACGCCGGGGTCGACGACCGCCCGCTGGTCCTCGCCGCTGACCTCGTGCAGGGTGCGCAGCTGGCTGGTGACCACGAGCACGCCGTCGGCGTGCGGCAGCGCCCCGCCGGAGAGTCCCGTGCCCGAGCCGCGGGCCACGAACGGCACCCGGTGCCGGGCGCACGCGCGCACCGTCGCGGCGACGTGCTCGGGCCGGCTGGCGAGCACGACGAGGCCGGGCGTGACCCGGTAGGCCGCGAGGCCGTCGCACTCGTAGGTGGCCAGCCGCGCGGGGTCGGTGAGGACCGCTTCCTCGGGGAGCAGCCCTCGCAGGTCCTCCCGGACCTGGGCCACGGTGCCCCGGCTCGCGGGTGCACCGGCGGGCTCGCGCTGGGCCTGGACCTCGGCGGCGGGGTCAGCGCCGCGCAGCACGCTGGCCTGCCGCTCCGGGTCGGAGGGGTGTCCTGCCTGCGTGGTCATCGGCGTCTCCGGGGTCGTGGTGGCTCAGTCCATCCTCTCGTAGGCCGGGATGGTGAGGAAGTCGGCGAAGTCGTCGGCGACGGCCACCTCCAGGAACAGCTGGCGCGCCTGCTCGTAGGCGGCGGGGTCACCGTCGAGCTTGGCGATCTCCTCCTCGGTCAGCCGCTCGACGAGTCCGGCGGTCACCTGCTCGCCGGTATCCAGGGTGATGTCGTTGTGGATCCACTGCCAGATCTGGGACCGGGAGATCTCGGCGGTGGCGGCGTCCTCCATCAGGTTGAAGATGCCCACCGCGCCGCGGCCGGTCATCCACACCGCCAGGTACTGGATCGCCACCGAGATGTTGCCGCGCAGGCCGGCCTCGGTCACCTCACCCGGGGTCTGCGGCACCGAGAGCAGGTCCGCGGCGGTGACCTGGACGTCCTCACGGCGGCGGTCGATCTGGTTGGGCCGCTCGCCCAGCACCGCGTCGTACGCCTCCTGGCAGGTCTGGACCATTCCCGGGTGAGCCACCCAGGAGCCGTCGAAGCCGTCCCGGGCCTCCCGGGCCTTGTCCTCGGCGACCTTCTGGTAGGCCGCCCGGTTGACTTCCTCGTCCTTGCTGGGGATCTGGGCGGCCATGCCGCCGATGGCATGGGCGCCGCGCTTGTGGCAGGTGCGCACCAGCAGCTCGGTGTAGGCGCGCATGAACGGCACCGTCATGGTGACCGCGTTGCGGTCCGGCAGCAGCATCTCCGTGCCCCGGCTGCGGTAGGTCTTGATCACGCTGAAGATGTAGTCCCACCGACCGGCGTTCAGGCCGGCCGAGTGGTCCCGGAGCTCATAGAGGATCTCCTCCATCTGGAACGCCGCCGGGTAGGTCTCGATGAGCACGGTGGCCCGGATGGTGCCCTGCGGGATCCCCAGCTGCTCCTGCGCGATGACGAACGCCTCGTTCCACAGCCGGGCCTCGAGGTGGTGCTCCAGCTTGGGCAGGTAGAAGTAGGGGCCGAGGCCGGCGTCCAGCTGCGGCCGGGCGCTGTTGGCCATGTACAGGGCGAAGTCCACCAGGCCACCGGCGACCCGCTGTCCGTCCACGGTGATGTGCTTCTCGTCCAGGTGCCAGCCGCGCGGCCGCATCACGATGACGGCCAGCTCGCCGTCGGCGAGGGCGTAGCGCTTGCCCTCGGGGGAGGTGAAGTCGATGCGGCGGGTGATGGCGTCGCGCAGGTTGGCCTGTCCTTCGATGACGTTGGCCCACAGCGGGGTGTTGGCGTCCTCCTGGTCGGCCAGCCAGACCCGGGCGCCGGAGTTGAGCGCGTTGATGGTCATCTTCCGGTCGGTCGGGCCGGTGATCTCGACCCGCCGGTCGGCCAGCCCGGGCGCCGGTGGCGCGACCTGCCAGTCCGGGTCCTCCCGCACGTGCCGGGTCTCGTCGAGGAAGTCCAGCGAGCCCCCGGCCGCGATGTCGGCGACGACCTGCTGCCGAGCGCGAAGCCGCTCCTGGCGGCGGTCCTCCAGCTCTCGGTGGAGCCGGGCGATGAGCTCCAGCGCGGCCGGGTTGAGGATCTCCTCATAGCCCGGCTTGAGCTCACCGTTGACCTCCACGCCTGCGGGCAGCTGCAGCGTCGTCATCACGCCCTCCTCGGTGTCATTCCGCATCTCGGAATTGAGTGGTCGAGTGCTGGAAAGAGTGTAGCGGCTATGACGGGAACCGCCCCGGACGGTCAGCGTCCGGGGCGGGTCGTCTGCGGAGCGCGGACGAAGTGGGGTGCCTCAGCCGCCCTGCGACAGCCGCGCGGCGATCAGCTGCTTGGCCTGCTCGGCACCCTTGTGGCTGTCGGCCTGGGCCTTGCGAAAGAACTCGGCGAGCTCGCTGTCGCCCTCCCGCTCGGCATCGGAGATGTACTCCTCCAGGCGCAGTGCGTTGGTCATGCACGCCTGGGCGAACCAGAGGATGTTGTAGTGCTTGTCCTTGGTGCCGGTGACCGTGCCGGTCTCCTCGTTGTAGGGCATGGCTGTCTCCTTCGGTCGATCGATGGGCTGGACTGGTCGGCGTGGGGACGCCCCGGGCTCACGCCCGGTCACTCACCCCCGCCTCGCCCGACTGCCGCGCGCAGTGGGCGCAGCAGTAGATGGTTCCGTTCGCGGCCTCCACCCCGTGGCCGAGCACCCGGCAGCCGCAGTGGCCGCAGCGGGGGGCCATCGCCTCCACCGCGCACTCGAAGCTGTCGAACGTCCCGCGCTCGTCGCCACGGGTGATCGTGAACGCCTTGTCGTAGTCGTTGCCGCAGGTGTCGCAGGTGGCCATGACGGCCTCCTTCCGTCGGTCCGTCTCGTCCGGCTGCGTGCAGACCCTCCCAGGATCGCGCCGGTGCCGGAGGCCCGCAATCGCAGGACGCGTCCGCACGGTGCCGACCCGCCCACGTGGGACACTGGTGGTCCCGACCCCGACCGACGAGGTACCCACGCGTGTCCCCGATCGTCCAGCCCGAGGCCGTGCCGCAGCCGGCGGCGACGCCGCCGGAGGTGCTGCGCAACTTCTGCATCATCGCTCACATCGACCACGGCAAGTCGACGCTGGCCGACCGGATGCTGCAGGTCACCGGCGTGGTCGAGCCACGACTGATGCGCGACCAGTACCTGGACCGGATGGACATCGAGCGCGAGCGCGGCATCACCATCAAGTCGCAGGCGGTGCGGATGCCCTGGGGTGTGGCCGCCGAGCACGGTGGCGTGACCGCGCACGTGCTGAACATGATCGACACCCCCGGGCACGTGGACTTCACCTACGAGGTGAGCCGGTCGCTGGCCGCCTGCGAGGGCGCCGTGCTGCTGGTCGACGCCGCGCAGGGTATCGAGGCGCAGACGCTGGCCAACCTCTACCTGGCCATGGAGAACGAGCTGGCGATCATCCCGGTGCTCAACAAGATCGACCTGCCGGCGGCGCAGCCGGACAAGTACGCCGAGGAGCTGGCCGGGCTGATCGGCTGCGAGCCCGAGGACGTGCTGCGGGTCTCCGGCAAGACCGGCGAGGGGGTGCCCGAGCTGCTGGACCGGATCGTGCGCGAGGTGCCGGCCCCCGTGGGCCGGGCCGACGCCCCGGCCAGGGCGATGATCTTCGACTCGGTCTACGACACCTACCGGGGCGTCGTGACCTACGTGCGGGTGATCGACGGCGGGCTCTCACCCCGGGAGCGGATCGCGATGATGTCCACCCTCGCCACGCACGAGCTGCTGGAGATCGGTGTCATCTCCCCCGAGCCGTCCCCCAGCAAGGGCCTCGGCGTGGGGGAGGTCGGCTACCTCATCACCGGCGTCAAGGACGTGCGCCAGTCCAAGGTCGGCGACACCGTCACGGGCGCGGGGCGCCGCGCGGAGGAGCCGCTCGGCGGCTACCGCGACCCCCGTCCGATGGTGTTCTCCGGCCTCTACCCGATGGACGGCTCGGACTACCCGGTGCTGCGGGAGGCGCTGGACAAGCTCAAGCTCAACGACGCGTCGCTGGTCTACGAGCCGGAGACCTCGGCGGCGCTGGGGTTCGGCTTCCGTATCGGCTTCCTGGGCATGCTCCACCTGGAGATCGTCCGGGAGCGGCTGGAGCGCGAGTTCGGGCTCGACCTGATCTCGACGCTGCCCAACGTGGTCTACCAGGTCCGGATGGAGGACGGTACCGCGCTGGAGGTGACCAACCCCAGCGAGTTCCCCAGCGGCAAGATCGCCGCGGTGACCGAGCCGGTGGTGCGCGCCACCGTCCTGGCCCCGAGCGAGTTCATCGGCCCGATCATGGAGCTGTGCCAGTCCCGCCGGGGGTCGCTGCGGGGCATGGACTACCTGTCCCCGGAACGCGTGGAGCTGCGGTACACGCTGCCGCTGGCCGAGGTGGTCTTCGACTTCTTCGACAACCTGAAGTCGCGCACCCGGGGCTACGCCTCGTTCGAGTACGAGCCCGAGGGCGAGCAGGAGGCCGACCTGGTCAAGGTCGACATCCTGCTGCAGGGCGACCAGGTCGATGCCTTCAGCGCGATCGTGCACCGGGACAAGGCCTACGCCTACGGCGTCAAGATGGCCGGCAAGCTCAAGGAGCTCATCCCGCGGCAGCAGTTCGAGGTGCCGATCCAGGCCGCCATCGGCTCCCGGGTGATCGCCCGGGAGAACATCCGCGCCATCCGCAAGGACGTGCTCGCCAAGTGCTACGGCGGTGACATCAGCCGCAAGCGCAAGCTGCTGGAGAAGCAGAAGGAAGGCAAGAAGCGGATGAAGATGGTCGGCTCCGTGGAGGTGCCGCAGGAGGCCTTCATCGCCGCGCTGTCCCAGGACGGGCTCGGGACGGAGAAGACCCGCAAGTGAGCGCCCGCACCACCGACGACGGGCGCCCGCTGGCCCGCACCCGGTCGTTCACCCGTCGCGGCGCGCGCATGAAGGACCGGCACCAGGCCGCCTACGACCGGCTCGCCCCCGCGCTGGTCATCGACGTGCCCCGCCCGGCTGCGGCGCTGACCACCGTGGACCCCGGCTTCACCCTCGACCCGGCTGCGGCGTTCGGCCGTACCGCCCCGCTGGTGGTGGAGGTCGGGAGCGGCTCGGGCGACGCGCTGCTGCACGCGGCCGCCGCACGCCCGGACTGGGACTTCCTGGCGGTGGAGGTGTGGCGGCCCGGGATCGGCCAGTGCCTCGCCCGGATGGGGGAGCGGCCGCTGCCGAACGTGCGGTTCGTGGAGGCAGACGCGGCCCAGGCGCTGCCCACCCTGCTGCCGGCCGCCGCGGCCCGCGAGGTGTGGACGTTCTTCCCCGACCCGTGGCCGAAGACCCGCCACCGCAAGCGGCGGCTGGTCGGCCCTGCCTTCGCCCGCACGGTGCACCGGCTGCTGCAGCCGGCAGGCACCTGGCGGCTGGCGACCGACTGGGACGACTACGCCGAGCACGCGCGAGCCGTCCTGGACGAGGCGTCCGGCTTCACGCTCGCCTCCACCGAGCGTGCCCCGCTGCGACCGGTGACCCGGTTCGAGGCCAAGGGGGTAGCCGCCGGCCGCCGCATCACCGACCTGGCCTACCGCCGCGTCTGAGGGTTGGCGGGATGTTGACCGAGGGCTGACCTGCTGCGGGTTCCTCCCGGTCGGTGCGCTGGCTAGCGTCGAGGGACACGTCCGATGTCTACCAGCAGGGAGCGACACATGATGCAGCGACGACGGCGCAGCGCAGTCCTGGCCAGTGCGGCACTGACCGTGACGGCGGGGGTGGCGCTGACGGGCGGCGGCGCCCAGGCCACCCCCACCAACAGCCACTGCGGGACCGAGGCGTCCGGCTCGGGCAACGCGGGCTTCGTCAACCACGAGCAGCTGACCAAGACCCTGGAGCGCATCGAGCGCACCAGCCAGGGCACGGTCGACGTCGAGGTGGTCGGCCACAGCAACCAGGGCCGGGAGATCTACTCCGCCCGCGTCGGCGAGGGCGACACCGTGCTGCTGGTGCAGTCCCAGATCCACGGCAACGAGAACCACGGCACCGAGGCGCTGCTGCAGCTGCTGCAGCAGTGGGGCGGGAACACCGCGGCGGCCGAGGCGATGCGCGAGGAGGTCACCATCGTGGCCGTTCCGCGGCTCAACGTCGACGGTGGCGAGAACGACACCCGGCAGAACCAGATGAGCTGGGAGGAGACCGTCGCGCAGTTCCCGCAGCTGGCGGGCGTGGAACCGGCGTGGAACTACCGGGACTCCGTGCCGGGCTACGACGTGAACCGCGACTTCCACCCGGACCTGGACTACGTGCCGGACCCGGCCGACTTCCCCGGCAGCAGCGCGGACACCGGCTGGTACCTCACCCCCGAGGCGCAGACCGTGCGCGACCTGTACCGGGACCTGGAGACCGAGTTCGGCACCGTCGACTACTTCGTCGACCTGCACAACCAGTGGAGCTGCTACGCCGTCGAGGGCACCGACCGGCACTCCCCGCTGTCCATCTCGGGGCGGTTCATCGCCGACCCGGACGAGCACGGTGACTGGCCCGAGTTCGACTACGACGCCTCCCGGCGAGCCAACGTGGCCGTCTACGACGCGCTGCAGGACCGCGGTGGCTCCGGCTACGGCGACCTCACCCTCTACCCGCAGAGCACCAACCTCCCGGGGACGGCGCTCGGGTCGTTCGCGCTCCGGGGCAGCGCGACGGTGCTGTTCGAGACCTCGAGCCAGACCCAGTACGACGGGATGAAGCGCAACGGCTTCCTGACCTCGCAGGTCAAGGTCGGGCTGCAGGGGCTGGTCGACGCCATCGCCGACGGGTCCATCGCCACGATCGACCCCGAGGACTACGAGGACATCCCCAACCGGGTCTTCCTGCCGGCTGACTGACCTGCTCGGCCCCCGGTCGACCCAACCCAGGGCCGCCGGTCCCCACCCGGGGACCGGCGGTCTCCTCGTCTTGGGTCGGTGCCGCCGCTGCGGCTGCGACACTGGGTGCATGCCCCCCGCCCTGCCGGCCGGTGACCCGGTCCCCGCCGACGGCGCGCTGCCGCCCGCGGCGCTGGCCGGGATCGACCGGCGCCGGATCGGGGTCTACGTGCACGTGCCGTTCTGCCGGGTCCGCTGCGGCTACTGCGACTTCAACACCTACACCGTGCCCGAGCTGGGCGGACACGGTGCCACCCTCGGCACCTTCGCCGACGCCGCGGTGGCCGAGCTGGACCTGGCCGCCCGGGTGCTGGCCACCGACGGTCCCGGCCCCCGGGAGGTCGGCACCGTCTTCGTCGGCGGCGGCACGCCGACCATGCTGCCGGCGGCCGACCTGGGCCGGGTGGTCGCCGCGGTGGACCGGGCCTGGGGGCTGGCGCCGGGCGCCGAGGTAACCACCGAGGCCAACCCCGACACGGTCACCCCGCAGCTGGCCGAGCAGCTCGCGGCCGCCGGCTTCACCAGGGTCAGCCTCGGGATGCAGTCGGCGGTGCCCCAGGTGCTGGCCACCCTGGACCGCACCCACGACCCGGCGCACGTCGCGACCGCGGTACGGGCGGTGCGCGACGCCGGCCTGCAGGTCAGCCTGGACCTGATCTACGGGACGCCAGGGGAGTCGCTGGCCGACTGGCGCACCAGCCTGGAGACCGTGCTGGCGCTGGAGCCGGACCACGTGTCGGCCTACGCGCTGGTCGTCGAGGAGGGCACCCGGCTGGCCGCGCAGGTCCGCCGGGGGGAGGTGCCGGCGCCGGAGGACGACGACGAGGCGGACAAGTACGAGCTGGCCGAGGACCTGCTCAGCAGGGCCGGTTACGACTGGTACGAGATCAGCAACTGGGCGCTCGGCCCGCAGGCGCGGTGCCGCCACAACGAGGGGTACTGGCGCGGCGACGACTGGTGGGGTGTGGGCCCGGGCGCGCACAGCCACGTCGGCGGCGTGCGGTGGTGGAACGTCAAGCACCCTGGACCGTACGCGGCCCGGGTGGCCGCCGGCCGGTCGCCCGGCGCGGGCCGGGAGCTGCTCACCCGCCGGCAGCGCGAGGACGAGCAGGTGATGCTGGGGGTGCGGCTGGCCGAGGGGCTGCCGCTGGACCAGCTGGGCGAGGACGGCCGGCTGGCCGTGGCCGGGCTGGTGGCGTCCGGGCTGCTGGACGGGCGGGCCGCGCTCGCGGGCCGGGCGGTGCTCACGCTCCGGGGGCGGCTGCTGGCCGACACGGTGGTGCACCGGCTGCTCGGGTGAGCCGGCTCACCGGGGCGGCTGCCGGCGGCGGGCTGGGGGCATGGCGCAGGCCCCCGCCCAGATGGTCGCGGGGGCCCGCGTCGGCCGGGGTGATGCCCGGTCGGCCGGCACGGGGTCGCCCTGGCTCGCCCTCGCCCCATCACGGGCGGGTGTCACCGGTGCGCAGAGGCCCGGATCGCGAATCCGCGACGTGGACCGTGCGGCCAGCACCTGCCGGGAGGCCGGCGCGGTGCGTACCGTCCGTCCTACTCCCGGAAGCGGAGCCGCACAACCCCTCCCGGCGGGTCGCGATCGGACACGCCGGGAGAGGAGCGAGCCGGTCAGCTCAGGACGGGCAGCTGGAACGGGTAGCGGAACACCTCGCCCTTGCTGCCGCGGGCGGCGCCGACCAGGTGCAGCACCGCGCCGACCACGAAGATCACGATCAGCAGCGGGATCCCGACGAGGGCACCCACCACGGTGAAGATGAGCATCCAGGACAGCAGGTAGAGCAGCCAGAACGAGAGGTTGAAGTTGAAGGCGCCGGCGGCAGCCTGCCGCACCAGCGGGCTGCGGTCCTTGTAGACCAGCCAGATCACCAGCGGGCCCAGCACGGACAGCCAGCCCAGGCTGACGATCGCCGCGATGGGCGCGGACAGGTGGGCCAGCACCGTCATCGCCCGGTCGTCACCACCCGGGACGGCCCCGGGCTGCCGGGCCGGGTCGGTCACCGGCGGCTGCTGGGACGGCGGGATGGCCCCCTGCGGGCGGTCGTGCGGTGGTTGCGGTCCGGTGGTCATGGTGTTCCCTCCTGCGGGACGGTGACGAAGTCGATCAGTTCTTCGACGCTGGCGAGCAGCGTTGGTTCCAGGTCCTTGTAGGAACGCACCGACCCCAGGATCCGCTTCCATCCCTGAGCGACGTCCGCCTGGGTGGCGTGCGGCCAGCCGAGCTCGGCGAGCACGGCCTGCTTCCAGGGCCGGCCCCGCTCGATGACCGGCCAGGCGGTCAGCCCCAGCCGCGCCGGCCGCACCGACTGCCACACGTCCACGTAGGGATGGCCCAGCACCCGCACCCACCGCGCCTGCGGCATCCGGCGGACCTGCTGCACCACCCGGTCCTCCTTGGTGCCGGGCAGCAGGTGGTCGACCAGGACCCCCATCCGGCGCTGCGCCGACGGCGCGAAGTCGCGCACCACGGCGGTGAGGTCGTCCACCCCCTCGAGCAGCTCGACGACCACCCCCTCGACCCGCAGGTCGTCCCCCCACACCCGCTCCACCAGCTCGGCGTCGTGGCGCCCCTCGACGAACAGCCGTGACCCGGCCGCGACCCTGGCCCGGGCGTCCTGCACCCGCACCGAGCCGCTGGCCGTCCGGGCGGCAGCGGCCTGGCGGGCCTGCGCCG
>NZ_WIQI01000026.1 GCF_009602535.1 Ornithinicoccus halotolerans
GCGTGGACCGTCCGGGCGTGGGCAAGCTGCCCTACTACCGGGCCAAGCGGGTGCAGGAGCAGGAGGCGCTCGCCGGCGCCCGCTGCTACCGCTGCGCCCACGGCCAGCGCCGGAGCCGAGCGGGAGGGAGCGGCCGGCCCGGTCACCGAGGCCGACGCCGTCGCGCTCGCCGGCGCCCTCACCGCCGCGCTCGAGGAGGGGCGGGTGGCCGCGTGGTCCGGTCACTTCGCGCCCGGCCGGCTGCGGGCCCAGCAGCGCGACTGGTTCGCCGCCGTGCAGGCCACCCCGATGACCGTCCGGGCGATGCACCCGCTGCTGCTCACCCCGGCCCGGCCGGGGCGGGACGCCGAGCTGACCATCGGCTTCCGGCACCAGGTCACCGGCGCCGACCTGGTGCCCACCGTGGAGCGGTACCGCTACCTGCTGGCGCGGGCGGGCTCCGGTGAGCTGCTGGTGACCGAGGTCGACGGCGGGGGCCGGCTGGAGGTGGACCACCCGCAGCTGTGGGACCTGGCCCCGACCGCTGTCACGGAGACCGAGCACCTGGTGCTGGTGCACCCCCGCGACCGGGCGGAGGACGTGGCCGAGGCGATGCCGCGGCTGGACCGGGCCGCGGCTGAGGTGCTCGCCGACTTCCCGGTTCCCGGCGTGGACCGGCTCGTCGTGACCGCCGCACCGGGTGACCAGGTGGATCAGGTCTTCGGCGGCGACGTGGAGCAGGTGCTCGGGTTCGCGACCAGCGTGCCGGCCTCGCCCGTGGTGGAGGAGCACGACGGGATGGACATCCTCCCCAGCGAGCGGCAGATCGTCGCTCGCGCCGTCGTCGACCTGGACCAGCTCGTCTGGGAGGTGCAGGATGCTGCCGGCACGCTGCCGGACCCCGAGGGCGGGTCCCCGCTGCTGCGGCACGAGGGCGTGCACGCGCTGATGTTCCTGCGCGAGCCGGGCGTCCGCCCGGCCCGGTGGGTCAGCGAGGGCCTGGCGGGCTGGTACGAGGAGCGGGGCGATGCCCGGACGCGGGCGCTGACCGCCGAGTGGCGCGGCAGCCTGCTGGCGGTCCACGGGGCACCCGAGGGGCTGCCGCCGGCCGACCAGGCGGGGTTCCACAACCAGGACCAGCAGCTGCACTACCTCCTGGCAGCCAGCGTGTTCGAGTACCTGGAGCACGCCTACGGCCCCGAGACCGCCCGCGAGGTCGGGGTCGCGCTGCACGGGGTCTCCGAGAGCGACCGGGCGATCAGCGGGGTGCTGCAGGAGCTCGTTGGCACCGACCTGCTCGGGCTGGAGGCCCGGTGGCTGGACTGGCTGGCCGCCCAGCCATGACCCGGCGGCGCCGCGGTCGCGCCGTTACGCTGGCCCGACCGGCGAAGGAGGTAGCCATGAGCACAGCGGGCAGCCCCCGGCACCTGATCGTCATGGGGGTCTCGGGGTCCGGCAAGAGCACCGTGGCCGCCGGCCTGCAGCAGCGGCTGGGGTGGCCGTTCGCCGAGGGTGACGACTTCCACCCGCCGGCCAACGTCGCCAAGATGAGCGCCGGCACACCGCTGCGCGACGAGGACCGCTGGCCCTGGCTGCGGGCCCTCGCCGGCTGGATCGCCGAGCACGACGCCCGGGGCGAGTCCACGGTGATGACGTGCTCGGCGCTGCGCCGGGTCTACCGGGACGTGCTGCGCAGGGGCAGCCCGGGCGTCTACTTCGTGCACCTCGTCGGCGAGCAGGCGCTGCTGCAGGAGCGGATGGGCGGCCGGGAGGGCCACTACATGCCGCTGACGCTGCTGCAGTCGCAGCTGGGCACCCTGGAGCCGCTCGCGCCCGACGAGGCGGGGCTGGTGTGCGACGTCTCTCGGGCACCGGAGGAGATCACCGCCGAGGTCCTGGCGCACCTGGACCTGCCCGCCCGCGCCTGACCGCCGCGCGGCCACCACCGGCCGCTCAGGGCTGGTCGGGGCGGTCCTGCTGCCCGGGCGTCCCGGGCTCGGCCTCCGGCTGCCCCGGGTCGGGGGGAGCCACTCCGCCCGGTCGCACGCCGAGGTCGGCCGGGCTGGGCCGGTCCGCCTCCCGGGTCGCCCCCTCGGCCTCCTCTCGGGCTCGCCGCAGCGCCTCCCCCGGCTCCTCCAGGTCCGGGGCGTTCAGGTCGTCGTCGCGCAGGCCGCCCTCGGCACCCTCCTTCATCGACCCGGGCGGGCCGTCGAGGTCGGCCCCGGCCGGCTCGCCGCCGTCGGCGCCGCTACCGCCACCGAGGGCGGAGCCGATACCCCGCAGCGCCTGGGTGAGCTCGGTCGGCACGATCCACATCTTGTTGGACTCGCTCTCGGCGATCTTGGGCAGCATCTGCAGGTACTGGTAGGCCAGCAGCTTGCTGTCCGGGTTGCCGGTGTGGATGGCGTCGAAGACCTGCAGGATCGCCCGCGCCTCGCCCTTGGCCTCCAGGATCGCCGCCTGCGCGGTGCCCTCGGCGCGCAGGATCTGGGCCTGCTTCTCACCCTCGGCGGTCAGGATCTGGGACTGCTTGACGCCCTGGGCGTTGAGGATGACGGCCCGCTTGTCGCGCTCGGCGCGCATCTGCTTCTCCATCGCCTCCTGCACGCTGCCCGGCGGGTCGATGGCCTTCAGCTCCACCCGGTTGACGCGGATGCCCCAGCGGCCGGTGGCGTCGTCCAGCACCCCGCGCAGCTGCCCGTTGATCTGGTCGCGGCTGGTGAGGGTCTGCTCCAGGTCCAGCGAACCCACCACGTTGCGCAGCGTGGTGACGGTGAGCTGCTCCACGCCCTGGATGTAGTTGGCGATCTCGTAGGTGGCGGCCTTGGGGTCGGTGGGCTGGAAGTAGATCACCGTGTCGATGTGCACCACCAGGTTGTCGCTGGTGATCACCGGCTGCGGCGGGAAGGAGACGACCTGCTCGCGGAGGTCCACGTTGGAGCGGATCCGGTCGATGAAGGGAATGAGGAAGTGCAGCCCCGGCTCGAGAGTCCGGTGGAAGCGCCCCAGCCGCTCCACGATCAGCGCGGTGGCCTGCGGGACGATCCGCACCGCCCGGGAGATCGCCACCGCCGTGAAGGCGATGAGCAGGAAGAGGACGAGGTAGACAGCGATCTGTGCCGGGTCGGGCATGGCGGTCACCTTCCAGGTGTGCCGGGGTGGCTGGGCGGGTCGGCGTCGTCCGGACGTCCGGACGCGGCCCGGCCGGTCACGACGGCGACCGCGCCGTCGATGCGCTCGACGGTCACGCGCTCACCGGGCCGGTGCCGCTCGTCGGGGGAGTCGGTGCGGGCGCTCCACTCCTCACCGGCGAGCTTGACCAGCCCGGTGGTGTCGGTCACGTCCGACAGCACGATCGCGGTGCGACCGACGTGGGCGGCGGTGTTGGTCCGCTCGCCGGGCCCGGCGGGCTTGATCTTGCGGAGTGCCAGCGGGCGCAGCAGGGCGAGCAGCAGCGCGGCCACGATCACGAACACCAGAACCTGCCCGACGAAGGGCACCCCCAGGGCGGCGGCGCCGGCCGCGGCGATCGCGGCCGCGGCCAGCATGGTGAACACCAGGTCCAGCGAGGCGATCTCCACGAGGCCGAGCACGAGCGCGGCCCCGACCCACCAGAGCCACTGCGTCTCGCCCAGCCAGTCCATCAGCGCTCCTCCTCAAAGCCCCATGCTAGGGCGTCAGCGGGGCGGGCCACGAGGAGTGGGCCGGTCAACGGCCCGGTCAGCGGCTCGTGGCGCTACCGGTCGACGCGCTCGAGCACCACGGCGGCACCCTGGCCACCGCCGCCGCACAGCGCCGCGACACCTACGCGGGCGTCGCGGCGGCGCAGCTCGTGCGCCAGGGTGAGGGCCAGCCGGAAGCCGGTGCCGCCCAACGGGTGGCCCAGCGCGATCGCGCCGCCGTTGACGTTGACGATGTCCAGCGGGACCGACAGCTCGCGCACGCTGGCGGCGACCACCCCGGCGAACGCCTCGTTGATCTCCAGCAGGTCGACGTCGCCGATCGCCAGCCCGGCCCGGTCCAGCGCGGCACGGATCGCCGCAGCCGGCTTCAGGTGCAGGCTGGTGTCGGGCCCGGCCACCTCGGCATACCCCGTGACGCGGGCCAGCGGCACCCGGCCCAGCGCCTCGGCGCGCGCCAGGGACGCGACCACCCCCACCGAAGCGCCGTCACTCATCTGCGAGGCGTTGCCGGCGGTGATCGTGCCCGCCTCCGCGAAGACGGGACGCAGCCCGGCCAGCGACTCCACCGTCACCCCGTCCCGGATGCCCTCGTCGTGGCGCACCTCGCCGCCGGGGGTGGTGACGGGGACGATCTCCTCGGCCAGCCGGCCGGCGTCGCGGGCCGCCGCGGCCAGCTGCTGGGAGCGAGCTGCCAGCTGGTCCTGCTCGGCCCGGCCGATGCCCAGCGCGGTGTTGGCGCGCTCGGACAGCGGGCCCATGCCCTCGTCGCCGAGGGCGCACCACAGCCCATCGGTGACCGTGGTGTCGACCAGCTCGACCGGCCCGGGCCGGGGGACCCCCTCGCGCAGCAGCGCTGCGTGCCGGCCGCGGCTCATCGAGTCGGCCCCACCGACGAGGTAGCTGCTGCCCTCACCGAGCCGGACCCGCCGGGTGGCGTCGGCCACCGCGGCAAGGCCGGCGAGGCACACGTTGTTGAGCGTGATGGCGGGCACGGCGGGGTCCAGGCCGCCGGAGGCCGCGATCTGCCGGGCCGGGTTCTGGCCCTGGCCGCCCTGCAACACGGACCCGAGCAGGGCGCCGTCGGCGTGTCCCAGCTCGGGCGTCCGCCGGAGCAGCTCGGCGACGGCGGCCGCTCCCAGGTCCCGGGCGGAGAGCGCGGCCAGCCCCCGGGTGAACCGCCCGAACGGCGTGCGCGCGCCGTCCAGCAGCACGGCGGTGGTCATGGTTCCTCCTCAGGCTCGAACAGCGGCAGCGGGTGGTCGGCGCCCGCCGTGAAGCGCACCCGCACCGGCATGCCGATCCGGACCTGGCCAGGCTCGCAGCCGACGACCGCGGACAGCATCCGGGGGCCCTCGGCCAGGTCGATCAGCGCGACGACGTAGGGCGTGTCGGGGGCGAACGCGGGATGTCCCGGTTTGTGCACGACGGTATAGGTGGCCACCGTGCCCCGGCCGGAGGCCGGGCGCCAGGCCAGCGCCTCGGCCCAGCAGCGCGGGCACCGGTGCCGGGGGTAGAACACCACGGCGTCGCAGCGCCCGCAGTGCTGCAGCGTCAGCGTCCCCGCGGCCGCGGCGTCCCAGAACGGCTGGCTGACCGGTGTGGGGGTCGGACCGGGCCGGCGCGGGGCGGTGCTGGCGCTCACCGGTCCTCACCTCGCAGCACGAGCGCGGTCGCCTCGCTCATGGTGGCGCCGTTGCCGGTCACCAGGGCCAGCGGCCGCCCACCGACCTGGCGGCTCCCGGCCTCGCCGCGCAGCTGGCGGACCGCCTCGACGACGTGGGACATGCCGCCGGCGAGGTCGGCCTGCCCGCAGGAGAGCTGCCCGCCGTGCGGGTTGAGCGGGAGGGACCCGCGCCAGGTGAGGTCCCGTTCGGCGAGCCAGCGTCCGCCCTGTCCCTTGGCGCAGAGCCCGGCGTCCTCCACCGTGACGGCGAGCATGATGCTGTAGCAGTCATAGAGCGACAGCAGGCCCAGGTCCTCCGGCCCGACCCCGGCCTGCCGGTAGGCGTGGTGGATGGCATCGGCCAGCGGTCCGGCCGTCAGGTCGGGGGCGAAGGCGATCGCCCGGTGGGTGACCTTCTCGCCCGCGCCGGCCAACGTCACGACGGGCCGGCCGGCGGCCGCGGCGCGGTCAGCGCTGGTCACCACCACCGCGGCGCCGCCGGCGCACGGCATCACCACGTCCAGCAGGCCGAGCGGCTCCACCACCGGCGGCGCGGACAGCACGTCGTCGACGGTGAGCGGGCGGCCATGGAAGACCGCCAGCTCGTTGTGCTGGGCGTTCTGGCGCTGGGCCACGACGGCGTGGGCGAGCTGGTCGCGGGTGGTTCCGTAGTCGTGCATGTGCCGCTGAGCGATCAGCGCGTAGGAGGTGTTCGCCCCGGAGGCCCCGAACGGCACGTCGAACTCGCGGATCGGGTTGCGGTTCGGCGAGCGGGGCGGGTCCCCCTCCCGGGTGTTGCCGAGGACGCACAGCACGGTCTCGCACATGCCGGCGGCGATCGCGGCGGCCGCACGCCACACCATGCCGCAGCCGGTGGCGCCGCCCAGGTCGACCACGTTGCTCACCGTCGGCTGCAGCCCGAGGTACTCCGCGACGGTGGCCGGGACGTGCTGGGGGGTCTCACCCACCTGCGGGCCGACCAGCAGGCCGTCCACATCCGCGGGGCTCAGGCCGGCGTCGGCGACCGCCTCGGCTGCCACGTCGGCCAGCGTGCCCAGCGTCGTGGCACCCTCGCTGCGGCGGACGTTGGGCAGCTCGCCGATACCGACCAGTGCGGCGCTCACGCCGACACCGCCGTCACACTCGGGCGCTGTCCGCCGGGCACCGCCGCCGCGGCCTGGCCGATCGCGTCCAGCGCGGTGGGGTTGGCGACCGAGCCGAGGTTGCTCACCGGCTGGGCGGTGGCCGCCTGCAGGGCGGCGCGCTCCATCCGCTTGCCGCTGAGCGTGTACGGCACCTCCGCCACCTGCAGCACCTGGGCGGGCACGTGCCGGGGAGAGGCGTCCTGCCGCAGCGCCGCGCGGACCTCCTCCCGGAGCCCGTCGTCGAGGTCGCGCCCGGGGGCCGGAACGACGAACAGCCACACCTGCACGTCGTCCTCGACCGGCACCCCGACCACGATCGAGTCCGACACCCCAGGCAGCTGCTCCACGACGGCGTAGACCTCCCCTGCGCCGATGCGCACGCCGCCCGGCTTCAGCACGCTGTCAGCGCGCCCGGAGATGACGACCCCGCCGCTGGGGGTGGTGCGGGCCAGGTCGCCGTGCGACCAGATGCCGGGGCGTGCCGCGAAGTAGCTGTCCAGGTAGCGCTGCCGGCCCTCCGGGCCCCAGAACCGCAGCGGCATCGACGGGAACGGCTCGGTGCAGACCAGCTCGCCCTCGCGGCCGTGGACCGGGGCCTGTCGCTCGTCCAGCACGTGCACCGCCATCCCGAGTGCGGGGCCCTGGATCTCACCGCAGCGCACCGGCAGGGTCGGGTTGCCCATGACGAAGCAGCCCAGGATCTCGGTGCCGCCTGAGATCGAGGCCAGGCACAGGTCGGCCTTCACCTCGCGGTAGGTCCACCGGAAGTTGGCCGGCCGCAGCGGCGCCCCGGCCGAGAGCACCATCCGCAGCGGGCCCAGGTCGTGCTCCTGGCCCGGCCGGTAGCCCTGCTCCTCCAGCAGCGACAGGTACTTGGGGCTGGTGCCGAAGTGGGTGGCCCCGGCCCGCTCGGCCACCCGCCACAGCGCCCCGCTGTCCGGCCCGCCGGCGACCCGCGGCAGCGCCGCGCCGTCGTAGAGGACCACCGCCGCGCCACTGGCCCGGGCGGCGACCAGCCAGTGGTACATCATCCAGGCGGTGTTGGTGTAGTAGAGCATCCGGTCACCGGGCCGCAGGTCACAGTGGAGCAGGTGCTCCTTGCGCACGGTGAGCAGCGTCCCGCCGGCCTGGTGCAGGATGCACTTCGGCCGGCCGGTGGTGCCCGAGGTGTAGACGATGTAGAGCGGGTGGTCGAAGGCGAACCGTGGGAACCGGGGCGTGGTCCGGGAGTCGTCGGCCAGCTCCCCGAGCCGGTGCACCGGTCGCGGGCCCTCCGGCACCGGCCCCTCGCCGGTGAGGACGATGTGGCGCAGCGTCGGCAGCTGCGCGGCGACGCGGAGGCCCTTGTCGGCCAGGTCGTGACGGCGCCCGTTGTACAGGTAGTCGTCGGCCACCACCAGCAGGGTGGGGTCGATCTGGCCGAACCGGTCCAGCACGCCCGCGTCCCCGAACTCGGGGGCGCAGCTGGACCAGACCGCGCCGAGCGAGGTGGCTGCCAGCAGGCACACCAGGGAGTCCAGGTCGTTGGGCAACAGCGCGGCGACCCGGTCACCGGGGCCCACGCCCAGCGACTCCAGGCCGGCCTGCGCCGCGGCGACTCGGGCCCGCAGCTCGGCGACGGTCACCCGGGCCTGCTCCCCGTGCTCGTCGGCCTCCACAGCGGCCAGCGCGTCCGGTTCGCCGACGAGCAGGTTCTCCGCCACGTTGAGCCGGGCACCGGGGAAGAACCGGGCGCCGGTCATCCGGTCACCGGCGCCGCTGTCACCGGCGCCGCTCTCGCCGGTGGCCGGCCAGTCGATCGCCGGCCCGCTGCCACGGTCGCCGACGATGCCGGCGAAGTCCCAGAAGGTGTCCCAGAACCGGCCGGGGTCGGCGACCGAGAGGCGGTGCAGCGTGTCGTAGGGCAGCGGCTCGGTTCCCAGCCTGCGGGCGAACGCGGTGATCGCCGCCTGCTCGACCTGCTCGGGGCTGGGGCGCCAGAGGATCTCGCCGTCGCCGGGCTCGGCCGCGGTCGAGGTCGACGGAGTGGGGGTGGTCATCGTGGCGGGTGCTCCTTCCCCGTCAGGAGAGGACGAGCGGCAGCAGGGTGACGCCGAGGGCGAAGATGCCGAAGGCGAAGATCATCGCGACGGCGGTGTAGCCGAGCACGGCGCGCGCCTTGAGGGCGGTCACGCCGAGCAGCGGCAGCATCCACATCGGCTGGATGCCGTTGGTGAGCTGGTCGCCGTAGGAGAACGCCATGACGGTGAGCCCGAGGTCGACGCCCAGCTCCTGGGCGGCCTCGATCAGCAGCGGTCCCTGCACCGCCCACTGCCCACCGGCGGAGGGGACGAACAGGTTGGTGACGGCCGAGCTGAGCATCGCCATCAGCGGGAAGGTGTGCTCGTTCGACACCGCGACCAGCCACCCGGCGAAGACCTTCACCAGGCCAGAGCCGGCCATCATCCCCATGATCCCGGCGTAGAACGGGAACTGCAGCACGATCTGACCGCAGCTGCGGATGCCGTCGTCGACGGCGTGCACGTAGGCCATCGGGGTCCGGTAGGCGATCAGCCCGAGGACCAGCAGCGTCAGGTTGACGATGTTGAGGTTGAGGTCGAACCCGGCGGTGGCGAAGTGGTGCCCGACGTAGACCAGGCCGGCCAGCACGGCGATCGCCGTGAGCACCGGTGAGTTCTCCAGCCGCACCGCCGGGGTCGAGGGCTCCTCGTCGTCGCCGGTAGCGGCTGCCGCGGGGCCCGCGGCGGGCGCGCCCTGACCGGCACCGCCGTCGACCGCGGCGCCCTGGTGACGGGTGCCGCCGACGGTGACGGACTCGGCCTCACGCAGCCGGGCGGCCTCCTCCTCGAGGGCGTCGGGGACCTCCTCCACGTCGGCCTCGGCGGGGTGCATCGCGCGGTACACCAGCGGGATGGTCACCAGGAACAGGACGGCGACCACCAGGTTGGCGGGCGTCAGGATGGTCTGGCTGATGGGGATCAGTCCGACCTGCTCCTGCAGGAAGTGGTCGGCGGTGTTGACCACCAGCGGCGCGGAGGCGGAGAAGCCCGAGTTGAAGATCAGCAGCCCGGAGAACCCGGCGGCAGCGGCCAGCGGGTAGTGGACCCGGATGCCGCGGCGCCGGGCCTGCAGCGACACCTCCCGAGCGGCGATCGCGCCGATGATCAGGCCAAGCCCCCAGCTGAGCAGCCCGAACACGATGGCCAGGACGGTGACCAGCAGGATCGCCTGCCCCGGTGTCCTCGGCAGCGAGGCGGCCCAGCGCACCACGCGCCGCGCCGGAGGGGAGGAGGCCAGCACGTAGCCGAACAGCAGGATCGCCACCATCTGCATGGAGAAGGTGAGCAGCTCCCAGAACCCGTCCCCCCAGTGCAGCACCATCTCGACCGGGCCGGAGGGGGTCAGCAGCAGTCCGAGGAGGTAGACGACGGCCGAGAGGATGATCGCGAAGATGAACGGGTTGGGGATGTAGCGGCGGGAGAGGCTGGTGCAGAACGCGCCGGCGGCTCGCAGCATGAGGACGTGCTCCTCCAGGGACAGGCGGGGATGGACCTCCGCCGGGGGCAGGAAGGGTTCGGGGTAGACGTGACAGGGTGAGGTGGCGCCTCAGCGCGGGATCGTCACCACAGGCCGGAGGCGAGCAGCCGCCGCGGCACCGCGGCCGGCTGCCCGGCTGGGTCTGTCGTGGCCGCCGCGGCCGCCGGGGCCGCAGGGAGCGGCTCGGCCGGCTCCTCGCCGAGCGCGCGGCGCACCAGGGCCGCTACCTGCTCGACCTCGATGAGGAAGGCGTCGTGCCCGAACGGCGAGGAGATGGTGACCAGCTCCCGGCAGGCCGGCGCCTGGGCGATGACCTCCCCGTCCGCCGGACGGTAGAGCCGGTCGCTGTCCACCACCGCGACGGTCAGCTCGGCGGTGATGCGGCGCAGCGCGGTCTCGATGCCGCCGCGGTCACGCCCGATGTCGTGGCCGTTCATCGCCTCGGTGAGCTGCAGGTAGGAGTTGGCGTCGAAGCGGCGCACCAGCTTGCGGCCGTGGTGCTGCAGGTAGGACTGCACCGCGTAGCGACCGCCGTGGGCCGGGTCCTCACCGTCCTGGTGCCGCCGGCCGAACCGGGTGTCGAGCTCGGCGGCCGACCGGTAGGTGGCGTGCGCGATCTGCCGGGCGACCTCGAGCCCGGCCCGCGGGCCGGGGCCCGGGTAGTAGTCGCCGCCGTGGAAGGCCGCGTCGGTGCGGATGGCGTGCAGCTGCGGCGTCGTCCAGCCGATCTGGTCGGCCGTCGCGGCGGCGCAGGTGGCCAGCGCCAGGCAGCGCCGCACCCGCCCCGGGAAGGTGACGGCCCACTCCAGCGCCCGCATCCCGCCCATCGAGCCGCCCAGCACGGCGGCGAAGGAGCGGATCCCGAGCGCCTCGGCCAGCAGTGCCTCGGCCCGCACCTGGTCCCGGATCGTGACGGTGGGGAACGTCGAGCCCCAGGGTGTCCCGTCCGGGCCCGGGGTCGAGGGGCCGGTGCTGCCGCCGCAGCCGCCGACGGCGTTGGGGGCGATCACGAACCAGCGGTCGGTGTCCAGCGCCCGCCCCGGGCCGACCAGCCCGGGCCACCAGCCCGGGGTGGGCTGCCCCGGCCCGGCCGGTCCCTCGACGTGCGCGTCGCCGGTGAGCGCGTGGAGCACCAGGACGGCGTTGTCGCCGGCCTCGTTCAGCTGTCCCCACGTCTCGAAGGCGACATGCGTGTCGGGCAGCGTGGCGCCGGACTCCAGCCGCAGCTCGCCGACCGCCACCGTCCGCCGGCCGGACCACCGGGTCCCGCTCGTGTCGTCCGCGGCCATCACGCCACCTTGGCGGCGCGGAACCCGGTCTCCAGGTCGGCGATGATGTCGTCGACGTGCTCGATGCCGACCGCCAGCCGCACCAGGCCGGGGGTGACGCCCGCGGCGCGCTGGGCCTCCTCCCCGAGCTGGGAGTGCGTGGTGGAGGCGGGGTGGATCACCAGCGACCGCACGTCGCCGATGTTGGCCACGTGGGAGTGCAGCTCCAGCGCCGAGACGAACCGGCGGCCGGCCTCCGCGCCGCCGGCGATCTCGAACGCCAGCACCCCGCCGGCGCCCTGCGGCAGGTAGCGGCGCGCCAGCTCGTGGGAGGGGTGTCCGGGCAGTCCGGGGTAGGCGACCGACTCCACCTGCTCGTGGCCCAGCAGCCACTCGGCGACCCGCTGGGCGTTGCTGACGTGGCGCTCGATCCGCAGCGACAGCGTCTCCAGGCCCTGCGCGATCAGGAAGGCGTTGAACGGGGCGGCGGCCGGCCCCAGGTCACGCAGCAGCTGCACCCGCGCCTTGAGGATGTAGGACAGGTTCGCGCCCAGCGCCCCACCTTCGCCGAGGTCCCGGGCGTAGACCAAGCCGTGGTAGCTCTGGTCGGGGGTGTTGAAGCCGGGGAACCGCTCCGGGTAGCGGCCGTAGTCGAACCGGCCGCTGTCGACGACCACCCCGGCGATCGCGGTGCCGTGGCCGCCGAGGTACTTGGTCGCCGAGTGGACCACCACGTCGGCGCCGTGCTCGATCGGACGGGTCAGGTACGGGGTGGCGATGGTGTTGTCCACGATCAACGGCACGCCCACGTCGTGAGCGACGGCCGCGACCGCCTCGATGTCGAGCACGTCACCGCTGGGGTTGGAGATGCTCTCGCCGAAGAAGACCTTGGTGCGCTCGTTCGCGGCCGCGCGCCAGGACTCGGGGTCGGCCTGGTCGGCCACGAAGGTGACGTCGATGCCGAACTTGGGGAGGGTCACGGCGAACAGGTTCTGGGTGCCGCCGTAGAGGCTCGGGGAGGCGACGACGTGGTCGCCGCTCTCGGCCACGTTGAGGATGGCCAGCGTCTCGGCGGCCTGGCCGGAGGCGACCAGCAGCGCGCCGACGCCGCCCTCGAGGTCGGCGACCCGGGCCTCGACCGCCTCGTTGGTGGGGTTGCCGATACGGGTGTAGATCGGGCCCAGCTCGGCGAGGGCGAACCGGTTCGCGGCCTGCTCGGCGTCGTCGAAGACGAACGAGGTGGTCTGGAAGATGGGCAGCGCGCGGGCGCCGGTGCCGGCGTCGGGCTGCTGGCCTGCGTGGATCTGTCGGGTGTCGAAGGACCAGCTCATGGGGTGTGCTCCGTCGGGTGTCGGTGGGGCGAGGGGCGGGGGTTGCGGGCGCGCTCGCCACCACACGTCACCACGCCGACGCGGTCACAGGCGGTCGGCGTCGGCAGGACGCACAGGGTGGCGAGCTCGAGCTCAGCAGCCACACATTCGACGGGTCACAGCGGCGCTCCTTCGGTCGGCGTCGGCTGGGCCCCTCGTGCGAGTGGCCCGCGCTTGCAGGCCGCCGGTGCGGCCTGCCAGGTCATCACCCGGGGCACCCCACCGCGAGTGGAGGGTTGCCGCCCAGCGAGCCGGGGCTTGGCGCTGGGACTCTTGACCTGGGCGATAGTTAACGGCACGCGCGGGATGAAGTCAATGCGGGCAGCAGCCGCTACGAGCGGTCCGTGATGAAGATCCCTCGGTGAGAAGGCGGCGTCTCCGAAGTAGAGGCCGGCCCGCGGGGCCGGGAGGGCTCGCGCCATGCGAGCCGACGCCCTGCCGGTCACCGCATCGTTCGCGGCTGTGGCCCTGGTCACAGCCCCGCCGCGGCTACCTCCGCCGGCCCAGCACCAGCCCCAGCGCGCCGACGACCGCGACCAGCGCGCCGATGCCGGCGAGCGCGAGCGGGCCGGCCAGCTGCCAGTCGACGGACAGGTCGACCAGCTGCAGCACCAGCACCGCCACGGCGACCGCCAGGCACACCAGGCCCAGCGTCATGGTGGGCCAGGACGGGCCGGTCGGCTCGAGGGTGTCCGGCTCGCTGGTGTCCGGCTGCGTGGTGTTCGGCTGGGTGGTGTCCGGCTCGGCCGGCTCCGGCCAGGGCTCGCCGGTGATGATCGGGGTGGTCGCGTCGGGCCGGTCGTCGTGCGTGCTCATGCGGTGTCCTCTCGTACGCTGACCTCCCCGATCCCGACCCGCAGCCGCAGGTCGAGGTCGGGGGCGGTGGCTGGGTCGTCGGTGCCCTCACCCGTGACGATCTGCTCGGTGATGGCCAGGCCGGCGGTGCTCTGCCGGGGCGGGCCGATGCCGCCCGCGGTGTCGTCGCGCAGCGTGATCGCGCCCACACCGGTGCCGCCGTCGACGTGGACGACCATGTCCTCGGGGACGCGCACCACGAGCTGGCCGACGTCGACCCACGCGTGCACCTCGGCGCCCGGCGGCAGCTCGTCGCCCGCCAGCTGCCGCAGGTCCAGCACCGCGACGCCCATGCCGTGCCGGTACTCGGCCGGCTCGCCGGCGGACAGCGCGGCCGCGGCCGGGCGCCAGGTCTGCTCGCCGAACCGGGTGCTGGGGCGGTAGTTGTCCGGGGCCGGCGCCGCGAGCAGGGTGGCCAGCAGTGTGAGGACCGCCAGCCCTCCGGCCAGGCCGGCCCGGCGTCCGGTCAGCCCGAGCGCCAGCACGACGGCCCCCAGCAGCGCCAACGTGCCGGCCACCGCGACGGAGAACGGGTTGCCGGGCCAGTCGGCGGTGATGCCGCCCCACCACAGGCCACCGAGAACGGCCAGGGCCAGGCCGAGCACCAGCAGCGAGAGCGCTGCTCCCGGACCGCGTCGTCGCTCCCGCACCGGCGGGGCCGGCGGGTAGCCGCCCGGCGGGGGCGGCAACGGTGCGCCGGTGGCCGCGGACGGGGCCGGGGGAGTGCCGGCGGAGGTCGAGGCCGAGGCCGGGGCGGTGACGGTCGTGGTCGTGCCCGAGGGCGAGGGTGGCGGTGGCGGCGCGGTGCCGGGAGCCGGCATGGCAGGGCCTTGCCTGGTCTGCCGGCGACCCAGCGTCCACACCACGGCCCAGACCGCGAGCAGCACGATGGTCACCCAGACCAGCAGGGCGGCCAGGCTCCAGGAGCCGCCGCCCCAGGCGTCCCACCAGGGCAGGTTGCCCAGCGCCACGATGGCGGTGACGATCAGCAGCACGATGGAGCCGGCCTCGCCACCACGGACCGCACGCTCCAGGTGCGGCGGGGTGTCGTGCTCGGGGACCAGCAGCCACCCCAGCAGGTAGAGGCTGACCCCGAAGCCCCCCAGCAGCGCCAGCAGCACGAACGCCACCCGGACGATCGCCGGGTCGATCCCGAGGCGGTGGGCGACGCCGGAGCAGACGCCGGCCAGCCACCGGTCCTCACCCCGGCGCAGGTCGATCGATCGCAGCGAGGTGAAGAAGCGGTCGATCGGTGACCCGTCCGGTGGCTCTCCGGCGCGGTCATGCGGCGGCGGTTCGGGTGCGGCACCGGGGGTACCCGGCGGCGGAGTGCTCGTCATGGCATCCACTCTCCGATGCCGGTGGTCCCGGCCGCCATGGGGGTCGACCCTGAGCCACCCCGGAGCCGACCCTGACCAGGGCTTGTGGAGGGCGACTCGAGCCGACTGGCTGCGCCAGGATGGGGGCGTGGACAGCAGCCCCGCCCCCGTCGCCCCGGTCCCGGGGCAGCCGCAGCGTCGGCTGCGCCGGCCCGTCGAGGGGCGGGTCCTCGGCGGGGTCTGCGCCGGGCTGGCCCAGCACCTGTCCGTGCACGTCGGGTTCGTGCGGGTGGCCTTCGTGCTCCTGCTCACCGTCCCGCTCGGGCTGGGGCTGGTCGCCTATGCCCTGCTGTGGGCCGTGGTCCCGCAGGAGGAGGTCGACGGTGAGGCGACCACGGCCACCCGCCCGGGCCGCACCCGCGCCGGGTCCGCCTCGCCGTGGTGGCTGCTCCTGGCCGGGCTGACCATGCTGGTGATCGGGCTCGCGTGGTGGCTGCAGGTCGAGGAGCGGGTCGACCTGCAGCTGGACGTCTGGGTCCCCGTGGCGGTCGTCGCGGTGGGAGCGGCGGTCGTCTGGCAGCAGCTGGACCTGTCCACCCGCCGGCGGTGGCGCCCGCTGGACACCCAGCGCGTCACCCAGGCCCGCCTTCGTGTCGCCGCCGGCCTGGCGCTGGCGGTCGTCGGGCTGGTGCTGCTGGCCTCCCGGGGCCGCACCCTGGCCGACGTGCTGGACGTGGCCATGGGTGCGCTGGTGGTGCTGGCCGGGATCGGGGTGATCGCGGCGCCCTACGGGCTGCAGATGTGGCGCGACCTGCAGACCGAGCAGTCCGAGCGGGCGCGGCAGGCCGAGCGCGCCGACATCGCCGCCCACCTGCACGACTCGGTGCTGCAGACGCTGGCCCTCATCCAGCGCCGCGCCGACCACCCCGCCGCGGTGGCCCGGCTGGCGCGGGCCCAGGAGCGGGAGCTGCGCGGCTACCTCTACGGCGGCCCGGCTCGGCGCGACCCGGGCGCCTCGCTGGCCGCTGCCGTCGAGGAGGCCGCCGCGGAGGTCGAGGACGCCCATGGCCTCGCCATCGGGCTGGTCGTGACCGGTGACCGGCCGGTGGACGAGCCGGGCCGCGCCCTGGTGCTGGCCCTCAAGGAGGCGCTGCACAACGCCGCCCGGCACGGCGCCCCGCCGGTCTCGGTCTACGTCGAGGCGGGCAGCTCCCGGGTGGAGGCGTTCGTGCGCGACCACGGGCCCGGCTTCGACCCGGCCCAGGTGCCGCACGACCGGCTCGGCGTGCGGGAGTCGATCGTGGGGCGGATGCGCCGCCACGGCGGCGCCGCCGAGGTCCGCCGCCGCGACCCGGGCACCGAGGTGCGCCTGCTGCTACCCGTCGACCACCGACCCGAGGAGGTCCCCCGATGAGCCAGCCGAGCCCACCTGACCCCCGCAGCGCGGCGAGGGCCCAGCCCCGGCCGCCCGTCCGGTTGGTGCTGGTCGACGACCACCGGCTGGTGCGCGCCGGGGTGCGTGCCGAGCTGGCCGACGTGGCCGGGGACCGGCTGCAGGTCATCGGGGAGGCCGGCGCGGTGGAGGAGGCGGTCGCCGTCGTGCAGCGGGCCAAGCCCGACGTGGTGCTGCTCGACGTGCACCTGCCCGGCGGTGAGGGCCGGGGCGGCAGCGACGTGCTGCGCGGTTGCGCGGGGCTGACCACCGAGGACGGCCGCCCGGTGCGGTTCCTGGCGCTGTCGGTCTCCGACGCCGCCGAGGACGTGATCGCGGTCATCCGGGCCGGCGCCCGCGGCTACGTCACCAAGTCGATCAGCGGCCGGGAGCTCGCGCAGGCCGTCGTGCGGGTCGCCGACGGGGACGCGGTGTTCAGCCCGCGGCTGGCCGGCTTCGTGCTGGACGCCTTCGGTGCGGCGGCCGGGGAGGTCGCCGAGGTCGACGAGGAGCTCGACCGGCTCAGCGCCCGGGAGCGTGAGGTGATGCGGCTGATCGCGCGCGGGTACCAGTACAAGGAGGTGGCCAAGGAGCTGTTCATCTCCGTCAAGACGGTCGAGACCCACGTCTCCTCGGTGCTGCGCAAGCTGCAGCTGTCCTCCCGCCACGAGCTCACCGCCTGGGCGGTGCGGCGCCGGCTGCTGTGACGAGGTGCTTCCCCGCCACGGCTACGGGACACCCATGCCGGGGAAGGTAGTGGCACCGGGCCGAGGGCTGTCGCGGCGCGGCTGGGCGTGCCACAGTGAACGGATGCGGCTGGCGGTCGTGGGCGCGACGGGGACGGCGGGGCGGCACGTGCAGGAACTGGCGCGCTCGCGGGGCCACGAGGTGGTCCCCATCGCTCGTAGCCTCGGGATCGACGCGGCGAGCGGCCGCGGGCTGGCGAAGGCGCTCGCGGGGGTGGAGGCGGTCGTCGACGTCACGAACCGGCAGTCCCAGCGCCGCGGCGTGGCCGAGCGGGCACTCACCGCGGCCGCCCGCACGCTGCAGCGGGTCGGTGCGGAGGCCGGGGTCGGCCACCACGTGCTCGTCTCGATCGTCGGCGTGGACCGTCCGGGCGTGGGCAAGCTGCCCTACTACCGGGCCAAGCGGGTGCAGGAGCAGGAGGCGCTCGCCGGCCCGCTGCCGGTGACCGTGCTGCGCACCACGCAGTGGTTCGAGTTCGCCGACACGATGCTGCAGCTGACCGGCCGGGGGCCGGTGGTGCTCGCGCCGCGGATGCCCCGGCTGCAGCCGGTGGCCGTGCGCGCCGTGGCGGCCCGGCTGGTCGACCTCGCCGAGACCGGCCCGCCGGACCACGGCGCGACCGCCGCGCGGGTGGAGCTGGCCGGGCCCGCCGAGCTGTCGCTGCGCTCCCTGGTCACCGCGGTGCTGACGGCGCGCCGGGACCGCCGGCTGCTGGTCGAGGTGCCGTTCCCGGCGCCCCGGCAGGTGCGCCGCGCGATCGCCGAGGGCGGGCTGCTCCCCGGGCCGAGCGCCGAGCGGGACAGCACCACCCTCGACGCCTGGCTGCGCGGGCAGTAGCGGCGGCCGGCCGGGTCAGAGGTTGATCATGTGCCCGGCGATGCCCTCGATGGCCTCCTTGACCGACTCGCCGAGGGTCGGGTGGGCGAAGATGTTGCGGGCCACCTCGTCGGCGCTCAGGTCCCAGCGCTGGGCCAGCGTGAGCACCGGCAGCAGCTCGGTGACGTCCGGGCCGATGAGGTGGGCGCCGATGATCTCGTTGTGCTCGGCGTCGGCCACCACCTTGACGAAGCCCGAGGTGTCTCCGAGGCCCATCGCCTTGCCGTTGGCGGTGAACGGGAACTTCGCGGTCTTGACGTCGTAGCCCTTCTCCTTGGCCTGGTCCTCGGTGTAGCCGAAGGAGGCGATCTGGGGCTGGCAGTAGGTGGCGCGGGGGATGAAGTCGAACTCGATCTCCATGGTCTCCGCGCCGGCGATCGTCTCGGCCGCGACCACGCCCATCGCCTCGGCGGTGTGCGCCAGCATCAGCTTGCCGGTGACGTCACCGATGGCGTAGACCCCGTCGACCGAGGTGCGGCCCCGGCCGTCCACCTCGATGCCGCGGCGGTCGGTGGTGCGGACGTCGAGGTTCTCCAGACCGTAGCCCTCCAGCCGCGGGGCGAAGCCGGTCGCCTGCAGCACCTTGTCGGTCTCGATGACCTGGGAGTCGCCGCCGCCCGCCGGGGAGACGGTGACCGTGACCTTCTCGCCGGAGTCGTCGATCTCCTCGACCTTGGTGGAGGTCATGACGTTCACGCCCAGCCGCTTGTAGTGGCGGGCCAGCTCCTTGGAGACCTCCGGGTCCTCGGTCGGGACCATCCGGTCCAGGAACTCCACGATGGTGACGTCGACGCCGAAGTTGGCCATGACGTAGGCGAACTCCACGCCGATCGCGCCCGAACCGGCGATGACGATGCTCCCGGGCAGCTCGTCGCTGAGGATCTGCTCCTCGTAGGTCACCACCCGCTCCGACAGGCTGGTGCCCGGCACCAGCTTGGTGGTCGCGCCGGTGGCGATGATGAGGTTGTCGAAGGTGAGCTCGCGCTCGCCGTCGTCGCCGGCGACCGTCATCGACGTCGGGGACGTGATGGTGCCCCAGCCGTGCACCTCGGTGATCTTGTTCTTCTTCATCAGGAAGTGCACGCCCTTGACGATGCCGTCGGACACCTTGCGGGACCGGGCATGCGTGGGGCCGTAGGCCATGGTGGCCTCGCCCTCGATGCCGAACTTGTCCTTCTCCTTGGTCAGCAGGTGGGAGAGCTCGGCGTTGCGCAGCAGCGCCTTGGAGGGGATGCAGCCGACGTTGAGGCACACCCCGCCCCAGTACTTCTCCTCCACGACGGCGACCTGCTTGCCCAGCTGAGCCGCGCGGATCGCGGCGACGTACCCACCGGGCCCGGCACCGAGGACAACGACGTCAAAGTGATCGGCCATGGGCGCCAGTATGCCGGTCGGCCGCCGCGGCGCGAAGGCGAGGGCGGGGCGTCAGGTGCGCCACTCCGGCAGCTCGTCCCCGACCAGCTCGCGCAGCCGCTGGACGTCGTCGGCCACCTGCCGGGCCACCTCGGTGCGCAGCCGGCCGTCGACCTCCAGGTCGGCGTCGGCGGTGTGGAACCGGCGGCCGTGCTGCGGACCCCGCCAGTGCGGGTCCACCCCGACGTGGCGGTAGACCGCCGGCATCACGGCGTCCGGGTCCCGCAGCAGCCGCTCCTGCACCACGACGTGGAGCTGCTCGCGCCGGAACCACGTTAGGAACGGCGCGACCCGCTCGTGGTAGCGGCTGCGCGCCAGGTACTGGCTGCGGGGGTCCAGCAGCGCCTCCCGGATCGGGCGGCGCTCGTCACCCTCGCGGTGGTGGTGCAGGTACTGCGAGACCGCCCGCTCCACGGGGTCGCGCACCAGGTAGAGCAGCCGGGCGCCGGGCACCACCGCGGCCATCCGGGCCGGCACCTCGGGGCTGGTGGGGGCGGTGTAGGCCGGCGAGGACTCCCCGCGCGCCGGGGCGGTCCCGTCGAACTGCCGGGCGTACCAGGCCACGCCCCGGTGCCACTGCCCGGTGAGCCACCACCGGTCCTCGTCGTCGTGCGGGGGCCGGTCCGGGCCGTTGAAGAAGTTCAGCTCCTTGGGCCGCGACATGCTCACCTCGGGGTGCCCGTCGAGGTGCTCGTGCATGGCGCTGGTGGCGCACTTCATGGCGCCGATCACGATGAGGGTCGGCAGCGCGGCGGGCATGGCGCCACGATGGCACGCGAGGGACCCCTCGGGCGGGACGGCCGGAGCCGGGAGGGGACCGGAAACATCGGATGTGACCCGGTTCACTGGCGCTCAGCCCTTGACAGCCACTGCCGGGTGGGCTTGGCTAGGACACATGCAGTTCGCCCTCGTACTTATTAGCTCAGGACGCGTCACGCGGTAGCCACCGACCGACGACGCGTCCTCCCCTCGTTTGCCCGCCGGGCCGAGGGGTTTTTTGTTGCTCGGACACCGCTCGCCCGCCACCACCGAAGGACCCACCGCCATGACAGCCCAGCCCACGCAGACCCCGCCCGTCACCGGGAGCGCTGCCGACCCGGCGGCGCCCGCCGCCGCCCCAGCCAACGGGGCCGAGGCGCTCGTGGCGACCCTCGAGCGGATCGGGGTCAGCGACATCTTCGGCCTGCCGGGCGGGGCCGTGCTGCCGCTGTACGACGCGCTGTACCAGTCCAGCCGGATCCGCCACATCCTGGTGCGTCACGAGCAGGGCGCCGGCCACGCCGCCCAGGGCTACGCCTCGGCCACCGGTCGGGTCGGGGTCTGCATGGCCACCTCCGGGCCGGGCGCGACCAACCTGGTCACCCCGCTGGCGGACGCCAACATGGACTCGGTGCCGATGGTGGCGATCACGGGGAACGTGCCCAGCAGCTCGATCGGCTCGGACGCCTTCCAGGAGGCCGACATCCGCAGCATCACGATGCCGGTCACCAAGCACAGCTTCCTGGTCACCGACCCCGACCAGATCGCCCCCACCCTGGCCAGTGCCTTCCACATCGCCAGCAGCGGCCGGCCCGGCCCGGTGCTGGTCGACGTCAGCAAGGACGCCCTGGTGAGCGCGGTCGACCCGGCCACGCTGACCGACCTGGCGCTGCCGGGCTACCGGCCGGTGACGGCTCCCCGCCCGGAGGCGGTCCGCGACGCGGTCTCGCTGATGCTGCAGGCCCGGCGCCCGGTGCTCTACGTCGGCGGCGGCGTCGTCCGCGCCGGGGCGGACAGGGAGCTGCGGTCGCTGGCCGAACTGTCCGGGATCCCGGTGGTGACCACGCTGATGGCCCGCGGGGCCTTCCCCGACAGCCACCCACAGCACATGGGCATGCCGGGCATGCACGGCACCGTCGCGGCCGTCGGGGCGCTGCAGAAGAGCGACCTGATCATCAGCCTGGGCGCCCGGTTCGACGACCGGGTCACCGGCAAGCTGGACTCCTTCGCCCCGCACGCCCGGGTCATCCACGCCGACATCGACCCGGCCGAGATCGGGAAGAACCGGGCGGCCGACGTCGCGCTGGTGGGCGACGCCCGGGAGACCATCGGGCAGCTGGTCGCCGAGCTGACCGATCGCACCCGCTCCGGTGCCGCCGGCGACTACGAGGAGTGGGTCGGCTTCTGCACCCGCACCAAGGCCCGGTACCCGCTGGGCTACGAGACGCCGGCCGACGGCTCGCTGGCCCCGCAGTACGTGATCGAGCGGATCAACGCGATCAGCGGCAGCGGCCCGGACTCGGTCTACGTCGCCGGGGTCGGGCAGCACCAGATGTGGGCCAGCCACTTCGTGAGCTACGAGCACCCGCGCACCTGGCTCAACTCCGGTGGCCTGGGCACCATGGGCTACGCCGTGCCCGCCGCGATGGGCGCCAAGGTCGCCCGCCCGGAGGCCACGGTGTGGGCCATCGACGGTGACGGCTGCTTCCAGATGACCAACCAGGAGCTGGCCACCTGCGCCGTCGAGGGCATCCCCATCAAGGTGGCCATCATCAACAACGCCGCCCTCGGGATGGTCCGGCAGTGGCAGGCGCTGTTCTTCAGCGAGCGCTACAGCCACTCCGGGCTGCCCTCGATGCAGGTGCCCGACTTCGTCACCCTCGCCGAGGCCTACGGCTGCCTGGGCCTGCGGTGCGACCGGCCCGAGGACGTGGACGCCACCGTCGAGGCCGCCATGGCCGTCAACGACCGACCCGTCGTCGTCGACTTCCAGGTCCACAAGGACGCCATGGTCTGGCCCATGGTCCCCGCCGGCACCAGCAACGACGCGATCCAGTACGCCCGCGACCTCAAGCCCACCTTCCTGGAGGACGAGTGACCACCGCCGCCGCCACCCCACCGAGCACCAGACCCGCCACCATGACCACCGCACCCATCGCCGCGGCCGAGCGCGCCGCTACCCGAAAGGGCACCACCATGAGCCGACACGCACTGTCCGTCCTGGTCGAGAACAACCCCGGCGTCCTGGCCCGGGTCTCGGTCCTGTTCGCCCGCCGCAGCTTCAACATCGACCACCTGGTCGTCGGTCCCACCGAGGACCCGAAGGTCTCCCGGATGACCATCGTCGTCAACGTCGGGACCGAGCAGCTGCACAAGGTCACCAACCAGCTGGACAAGCTGATCGAGGTGATCCACATCGAGGAGCTGGACGACGCGGCCGCCATCCGCGAGCGGCTCTGGGCGATCAACGACAACGGCCCGCGCCCGGTCGGCGCCATGGCCGCCGCTTGGGGCTGACCCGACCGGACCACCCGCACTCGCCCCCTCCACTCACCACCCGCACCAACCCCCATCCCCGACCCACAAGGAGAGACCCACTGATGGCCACCCTCTACTACGACGACGACGCCGACCTCGGCCTGATCCAGGGCCGCAAGGTGGCCGTCATCGGATACGGCAGCCAGGGCCACGCCCACGCCCTGTCGCTGCGGGACTCCGGCGTCGACGTCCGCGTCGGCCTCCCGGAGACCTCCCGGTCGCGCGGCAAGGCCGAGGCCGAGGGGCTGCGGGTGGTCACCCCCGCGGAGGCGGCCCAGGAGGCCGACGTGGTCATGGTGCTCACCCCTGACCACACCCAGCGCACCCTCTACACCGAGAGCATCGAGCCGCACCTGCAGCCCGGCAACGCGCTGTTCTTCAGCCACGGCTTCAACATCCGGTTCGGCTACATCACCCCGCCTGACGGTGTCGACGTCTGCATGGTCGCCCCCAAGGGCCCCGGCCACCTGGTACGCCGGGAGTACGTCGACGGCCGCGGTGTCCCGGTGCTGGTGGCCGTGGAGCAGGACGCCTCCGGTGGCGCCTGGGACCTGGCGCTGTCCTACGCCTCGGCGGTCGGCGGGCTGCGCGCCGGTGGCATCAAGACCACCTTCACCGAGGAGACCGAGACCGACCTGTTCGGCGAGCAGGCGGTGCTGTGCGGCGGCGTGTCACAGCTGATCATGAAGGGCTTCGAGACCCTCACCGAGGCCGGCTACCAGCCCGAGGTGGCCTACTTCGAGTGCCTGCACGAGCTGAAGCTGATCGTGGACCTGATGTACGAGGGCGGGATCGCCAAGCAGCGCTGGTCGGTGTCCGACACCGCCGAGTACGGCGACTACGTCTCCGGCCCGCGGGTGGTCGACGACCACGTCAAGGAGAACATGCAGGCGGTGCTGGAGGACGTGCGCAACGGCGCCTTCGCCCAGCGGTTCATCGACGACCAGGACGCCGGCGCCCCCGAGTTCCGCCGGCTGCGGGCCGAGGGCGAGCAGCACTCGATCGAGCAGGTCGGCCGCGGGCTGCGCGACATGATGGCGTGGGTGAAGAGCCACGACTCCGGCGACTACACCGAGGGGACCGCCGCCCGATGAGCACCGACGCCGGCACCAGGCCCAGCACGGGGGTCGACCCCAAGCCCCGTAGCCGCGACGTCACCGACGGCCTGGAGCGTGCCGCCGCGCGCGGCATGCTCCGGGCCGTGGGGATGGGCGACGAGGACTGGGCCAAGCCGCAGGTGGGCGTGGGCAGCTCGTGGAACGAGATCACCCCCTGCAACCTGTCGCTGGAGCGGCTGGCCGGGGCGGTCAAGGACGGGGTGCACGCCGCGGGCGGCTACCCGCTGGAGTTCGGCACCATCTCGGTCTCCGACGGCATCTCGATGGGCCACGAGGGCATGCACTACTCGCTGGTGTCCCGGGAGGTCATCGCCGACTCGGTGGAGACCGTCATGCAGGCCGAGCGGATGGACGGCTCGGTGCTGCTGGCCGGCTGCGACAAGTCGCTGCCGGCGATGCTCATGGCCGCCGCCCGGCTGGACCTGGCCTCGGTGTTCGTCTACGCCGGGTCGATCCTGCCCGGGATCGCCCGGATGTCGGACGGCTCCGAGCGCGAGGTGACCATCATCGACGCGTTCGAGGCGGTCGGCGCCTGCGCGCGCGGCCTGATGAGCCGGGAGGACGTCGACGCCATCGAGCGGGCGATCTGCCCGGGCGAGGGCGCCTGCGGCGGCATGTACACCGCCAACACCATGGCCGCGGTCGCCGAGGCGATCGGGATGGCGTTGCCGGGCTCGGCGGCCCCACCGGCCACCGACCGGCGCCGGGACGGCATCGCCCGCCGCTCCGGGGAGACCGTGGTGCGGATGCTGCAGCAGGGCATCACCGCGCGGCAGATCATGACGCGGGAGGCGTTCGAGAACGCCATCGCCGTGGTGATGGCCTTCGGTGGCTCCACCAACGCGGTGCTGCACCTGCTGGCCATCGCCCACGAGGCCGAGGTCGAGCTGAGCCTGGACGACTTCCGCCGGATCGGCGCGAAGGTCCCGCACCTGGCCGACGTGAAGCCGTTCGGGCGCCACGTGATGACCGACGTGGACCGGATCGGCGGGATCCCGGTCGTCATGCAGGCGCTGCTGGACGCGGGGCTGCTGCACGGGGACGTGCTCACCGTCACCGGGCGCACCATGGCCGAGAACCTGGCCGAGCTGTCCCCGCCGCAGCTGGACGGCACCGTGCTGCGGCAGCTGTCCGACCCCATCCACGCCACCGGCGGGCTGACGATCCTGCAGGGGTCGCTGGCGCCCGACGGCGCGGTCGTGAAGTCCGCCGGCTTCGACTCCGAGGTCTTCCGAGGGACCGCCCGGGTCTTCGACCGGGAGCAGCCGGCGATGGCGGCGCTGGAGGACGGCACCATCACCGCCGGCGATGTCGTGGTCATCCGCTACGAAGGACCGCGCGGCGGTCCCGGGATGCGGGAGATGCTGGCCATCACCGGCGCCATCAAGGGCGCCGGCCTGGGCAAGGACGTGCTCCTGGTCACCGACGGCCGGTTCTCCGGCGGCACCACCGGGCTGTGCGTCGGCCACGTCGCCCCGGAGGCCACCGACGGCGGACCGATCGCCCTCGTCGAGGACGGCGACATCATCGAGCTGAACGTCTCGGAGGGCACCCTCGACCTGCTGGTCGAGGACTCCGAGCTGGACCGGCGGCGCCAGGGTTGGTCGGCGCCGCCCCCACCGGACCGCGCCCGGCAGGGGGTTCTCAACAAGTACACCCGGCTGGTGCGGTCCGCCTCCATCGGGGCAGTCACCTACTGACCCCGGCGTCACCGGCGCGTCGCTGCTCCGCTGGCGGCGCGCCGGTGACGTGTGTCCGGGGCCGGCCCGGCCGGGCGCGGGCACCGGGGCAGCGGGTGGCAGGATCGTCCTATGCGCACCCCCCTGCAGCAGCTCCTGGACGACCCCAGCGGTCAGGCCTGGGCGCTGCTGTGGCGCCAGGGGGAGAACGAGCCCGTCGCCGCGGCCGGCGAGCCGCCGCGGGAGGGTGCTGAGCCGCAGGTCGAGGTCCTGCTCGGGGAGGTGCGGGACGTCGAGCAGCTGGCCGACCTGCCCCCGGCCGAGCAGGACCGGCCGGTGCTGGCCATGGTGCCGTTCCGGCAGGTCGCCGAGCGCGGCTACGACGCCCACGACGACGGGACGCCGCTGCGGGTGCTGGTGGCCAGCCGCTACCAGCGACTGCCGGTGGCCGACCTGCTGGCCGCCCTCCCGCAGGACCGGGTCGAGGTCACCGACGAGACGTTCAGCGTCTCCGACGAGGACTACGCCGCCATCGTCGCCCGGGTCATCGAGGAGGAGATCGGTGAGGGGGAGGGCGCCAACTTCGTGATCCGCCGCGACGTGCGCGCCCGCACCGAGACGGCGCCGGCCCGGGCCGCGCTCAGCTGGTTGCGCAGGCTGCTGACCGACGAGCGCGGCGCCTACTGGACGTTCGCGGTGCACACCCCCGGCCACACCCTCGTGGGCGCCACCCCCGAGCGGCACGTGAGCGTGCGCGACGGGCGGGTGCGGATGAACCCCATCTCGGGCACCTTCCGCCACCCCGCGGACCGGGCCGAGCTGGAGCCGTCCTTCCGCCGCTTCATCGCCGACACCAAGGAGACCGAGGAGCTCTTCATGGTGGTCGACGAGGAGATGAAGATGATGGCCCAGATCTGCACCGACGGCGGGCGGATCACCGGCCCGCTGCTGAAGCAGATGGCCCACCTGACCCACACCGAGTACCTGCTCGACGGCCGCTCCGACGCCGACCCGCGGGACGTGCTGCGGGCCACCATGTTCGCCCCCACCGTCACCGGCTCGCCGATGGAGAACGCCTGCACCGTCATCGCCCGGCACGAGCGGGAGGGACGCGGCTACTACGCCGGGGTGCTGGCGATGCTGGAGCGGGACGCTGACGGGGAGGAGCACCTGGACGCGCCCATCCTGATCCGTACCGCCCACCTGGACCACGCCGGCGCCGTCACCGTCAGCGCGGGCGCGACGCTGGTGCGGCACTCCGACCCCGTCTCCGAGGTCGCCGAGACCACCGCGAAGGCGTCCGGGATGCTCGCGGCCCTCGGGCTGCGGCCGCGGCGGGAGGTGCGGGACGTGCCCACGCTGGCGGACCTGCCAGGAGTCGCCGAGGCGCTCGCGGCGCGCAACGAGTCGCTCTCCCCGTTCTGGCTCTCCCCGCAGGAGGTGCGCCCGGACCCGGACCTGGTCGGTCGCTCGGTCCTGGTCGTGGACGCCGAGGACGCCTGGACCCGGATGCTGGCCCACCAGGTGCGCCACTTCGGCATGCAGGCGCGGGTGGTGCGCTGGGACCGGGTCACCGACCACGACCTCGGCGGCGCCCACCTGCTGCTGCTCGGCCCCGGGCCGGGGGACCCGGCCGACGAGGACGACCCGCGGATGGCGCGGCTGCGGGCACTGGCGCTCGCGCGGCTGCGGACCGGCGCCCCGATGGTCGCGGTGTGCCTGAGCCACCAGGTCGTGGCCGGGCTCGCGGGGCTGCCGCTGGCCAAGCTCTCCCGGCCGCACCAGGGGGTGCAGCTGCCGGTGGACCTGTTCGGGCGGGCGGCGCGGATCGGCTTCTACAACACCTTCGTCGCCCGGCCGGGCGAGGCGGTGCTGCCGGAAGGCCCGGCCGGCCAGCCGGTCCCGCTGCAGCTGTCGGTGGATCCCGCCCACGACGCGGTCGTGGCGATGCGCGCCCCTGGCCTGGCCACGGTGCAGGGCCATGCGGAGTCGGTGCTCTCCCGCGACGGCCTGGTCGCCCTGCACGCACTGATCCGGCACGCGACCGGCCACGGTGACCCGTCCGGTGACGCCCGGGTGAACGAAGGCTGAGAGAACCCTCATCGTCGCCTCACGGTGACCTCATGGGACGGCTCTAGCGTCGGGTCCGAGCCCCGGTACGGTCCGGGGCCGGGCGGAGGCAGCGGCCTCCAGGAGAGGAACGGACCATGAGACGACAGCTGAGCGCGATTGCTGCCGCGGCAGTCCTTGTCACCACCCTGGGCGTCGCCGCCCCGGCGCAGGCGGACGACCGGGTGTGCCGAGGCACGATCGGCAAGGTCCGGGTGGACGACAACATCAAGGTCCCCGCGGGGGCCACGTGCGTGCTGAAGGGCACCCGCGTGGAGGGCAACGTGAAGGTCAACCGCAACGCGGTCCTGCGCGCCGTCGCCGCTCGGGTCGACGGCGACATCCAGGCCGCCGGCTTCCAGCGGGTGGCCGTCGTCGACGGCCGGGTGGAAGGCAACATCCAGCTCGAGAACGGGGCACGGATCAACCTGCGGCGCAATGTCGTCGACGGCGACATCCAGCTGTTCAGCAACGGCCGGGCCGGCCGGAAGTACGTGATCCGCAATGTCGTCGACGGCAACCTGCAGTGCAAGGCGAACAAGCCGAGGCCCACTGGGTCCGGCAACCGTGTCGCCGGCAACAAGGAGGGGCAGTGCCGCGGCCTGTGACGCAACCGCGTTGCCGCGACCTGCTGACGGACCCCTCCTGAGACGCCGTCGCCGGCAGCTGTGACCCCCTGTGCCACGGCTGCCGGCGACGGTTCCGGTGGTGGCCAGGGGCGGGGTCGAACCGCCGACCTTCCGATTTTCAGTCGGACGCTCGTACCAACTGAGCTACCTGGCCGGGAGAAGAAAGGGCCGCCGCCAACCACGCGTGCTGGGCGGCGACCCTCGCTCTCCTGCGACCCCGACGGGACTCGAACCCGCGACCTCCGCCGTGACAGGGCGGCGCGCTAACCAACTGCGCCACGGGGCCTTGGTGTAGGCCTGTGCCAGTGCCGCCGCCATGGCGACACCGTGCATCCCCAACGGGATTCGAACCCGTGTTACCGCCGTGAAAGGGCGGGGTCCTAGGCCGCTAGACGATGGGGACCTGTCCTCCGGCCCCCCGCCGCCAAGCAGCAGCTCGGATCCGTCGAGGACAGTTGGAGAGCATACGTGAGCGCGGGCGAATCTCCAAAGTGGCCGCTCGCGGCCCGGGAAGGGCAGGTCCGGCGGGCCGCTACGGGTTGGCCCACGCCAGCAGCTCCGGCAGCGGCCAGCTGTTCACGATCCGCTCGACCGGCACCTCGAGCCGCTCGGCCCGCTCGGCGCCGTAGGCCTGGAAGTCCAGCTGGCCGGGGGCGTGGGCATCGGTGTCGAGCGCGAACAGGCAGCCGGCCTCGACCGCGACCCGGAGCAGGTCGTCCGGTGGGTCGGTGCGCTCGGGGCGGGAGTTGATCTCCACGGCGGTGCCGCTCTCGGCGCAGGCGGCGAAGACCGCCTCGGCGTCGAACTCGCTCTGCGGGCGGGTCCCGCGGTCGCCGGTGATGAGCCGGCCGGTGCAGTGTCCGAGCACGTTGGTGTGCGGCAGCCGGACCGCGGCGACCATCCGCCGGGTCATCGCCGGGGCGTCCATGCGTAGCTTGGAGTGCACCGACGCGACCCGGACGTCGAGCTGGTCGAGCAGGGACGGGTCCTGGTCGAGGCTGCCGTCGTCGAGGATGTCCACCTCGATGCCCTTGAGCAGCCGGAAGCCGTCCCCCAGCGAGGTGTTCACGGCGTCCACGACCCGTAGCTGCCGCGCCAGCCGGGCGGGGGAGAGGCCGTTGGCGACGGTGAGCCGGGGGGAGTGGTCGGTGAGCGCCAGGTACTCGTGGCCCAGCTCCATGGCGGTGGCCACCATCTCCTCGATCGGAGACCCGCCGTCGGACCAGTCCGAGTGGCTGTGCAGGTCGCCCCGCAGCGCGGACCGCACCGACTGGCCGCCCTCGACGAGCGGCCCGCCCGCGCTCTCCTCCAGCTCGGCCAGCTTGTCCGGCACCCGTCCCGCGACGGCCTGCTCGATGACGGTCGCGGTGGAGGAGCCGACGCCCGGCAGCTCGCGCAGCGTGCCGGCCGCGACCCGCTCGCGCACCTCCGCCTCGGGGACCGCCAGCAGCGCCGAGGCGGCGGCCCGGTAGGCCTTGACCCGGTAGGTGGAGGCGCGGCTGCGCTCCAGCAGGAAGGCGATCCGTCGCAGCGCGTCCACCGGCTCCGTGCTCACCCGGCCAGCGTACGGGTGGGCACCGACGCCGCCACCGGCAACGCCACCGACGTGCCGGGGCCGGCCCTGGCCCCCGTACCCTGGCCGGTGATGAGCAGCAGCGCCCAGCCACCGGGAGAGCCGGTCGTCCACGTCGCCCGGTTCGCCGACCTGGCGCCGCACCTGCTGTACGGGCTGCTGCGGCTGCGGGTCGACGTGTTCGTCGTCGAGCAGGAGTGCCCCTACCCCGAGCTGGACGGCCGGGACACCGAGCCCACCGCCGAGCACCTGTGGGTCGAGGCCGGCGGGCGCCCGGTCGCGACCGTTCGGTTGCTGGCGGGTGCGCCGGGCACCGGGGAGATGGTCATCGGCCGGGTCGCCACCGCCCCGGGGCACCGCGGCCGCGGGTACGCCGCCGCGCTCGTCCGGGAGGGGCTGCGGCGAGCGGGGCACCGGCCGGTGCGGATCGGCGCGCAGGCCCACCTGGAGGGCTGGTACGGCCGGTTCGGCTTCGTGCGTTGCGGGCCGGACTACCTGGAGGACGGGATCCCGCACCTGCCGATGCTGCACGCCCCCGGCTCGCAGGCACCCCGGTAGCGGCGCGCCCGGTCAGCGGCGGCGGCTTCCGCTACCGGCGGACCTGGCCGGCCGCCGGGCGCCGCTG
>NZ_WIQI01000027.1 GCF_009602535.1 Ornithinicoccus halotolerans
GACGCGGCCCGGGCCGCGCTGGCGGACGGCGCCCCGCCGCCGGAGGTGCTGGCCGCCGCGGGCGTCCGCCCGCTCGTCGGCGACGCCAGCGACCTGTCCGGCCTCCCGCAGGCACAGCGCTGCGACCTGATGGTGTCCAACAACACCCTGGAGCACATCCCGCCGGGGACGCTGCGGGCGATCTTCACCGAGTTCCGCCGCACCGCCGCGCCGGGGGCCCGGATGAGCCACTACATCGACCTGGCCGACCACTACGCCGGGTTCGACCCGCGCATCAGCGAGCTGCACTTCCTCACCCTGCCCGAGCCGGCCTGGCGGCTGGCCAACAACCGGCTGCACTACCAGAACCGGCTGCGCATCGGCGACTACCAGCGGCTGCACCGCGAGAGCGGCTGGCGGGTCGTGCACCGGCGTCTCACCCGCCGCCCGCCGTCGGCCCTGACGGGGCTGCGCCTGGTCCCGCCGTTCGACGAGCTGCCGGCGAGGCAGCTGCTGGTCGTCAAGGCACACCTGATCTCACGTCCGGCCAGCGCGCGTGCCACCGGTCGCTGACCGGGCCTGGACAGCACTTCGCGGCCGGTGGAGGATGGTTGGGCATGCCGTCCCCACCGCGGCACACCGTCCAGCTGGTCGCCCGGGCCGGGCGGATCTGTGCCCGCGCGCAGGACCCGCTGCAGCTGCTGGAGCTGGTCGCCGGACTGGTACGCGCCGCCGTGCCGTACGACGCCGCGGGCTGGCTGCTGGTCGACCCTGAGACGCTGCTGCCCAACGCCGTCCACGCAGAGGGCGTCTCCCGGGACCAGCACCTGGCCCTCATCGAGTGCGAGGTGGCCGAGGACGATGTCACCAAGTTCGTCGATCTGGCCCGCAGCGAGGTGCCGGCGGCGGCGTTGAGCGCCGCCACCGGCGGAGACCTCACCAGGAGCACCCGTTGGCGCCGGGTCTACCGGCCTGCCGGTCACGGGGACGAGCACACCCCGGAACGGGTGAGCCCAACCACTGCTGGAACCACGCGAACGAGGCCCGCCCGGATGCCCTCCACCACCTCCCGGTCGACGACCGCGGTGCCGGCACCCCGGGCCCGCAAGCCGGCGATGCAGCCCTGCGTCGGCCGAGGAAGCCCGTACCGGCGCAGGTCGCCGATCACGACGCGCTGCAGGGCGGCAAGCATCGGGTCCACCACGCCGGTCCGGAGCCGGAGCAGAAGCGGGACCGGCCAGTCTCCTGGCAGGCCGCCGACCCGCCGCAGCAGCACGTTCGGCGGCGTGCGGACGGACAGGCTGACGGCCGCGGCGCCGCCACGGGCGAGCTCATGGGCGATCTCCATGCCGGTGGAGCCGGCACCGACCAGCACGACCCGGTGACCGCGGAACGGAGCGGCGTTGCGGTAGTCCGACGCGTGCAGCACCGGCCCGGCGAAGTGGTGCCCGCGCGCCCAGTCCGGGAACGACGGCTGCTGACAGATGCCCGTCGCCACGACGACGTGGGCCGCGTTGACCACCTGGCCGGTCACGGTGCGGACCAGCCACCCGCACTCCTCCCGCTCGACCCGCACGGCCTCCACGCCGGTCCGGACGTCGATCCGGTGCCCTGCCGCGTAGTCCTCCAGGTAGGACACGTACTGGTCGCGTGTGGGAAACTGGCCCCAGCCGCGCGGGAACGAGTGCCTGGGCAGTGCGCTGGCCCGCCGGGAGGTGTTGAACCGCAGCCCGTCGTAGCGGCTGCGCCACGCCGCGCCCACGGCCGGGCCGCGCTCCAGGACGACGGCCCGCACACCGCGCCCCACGAGCTCCGCGGCGCTCGCGAGCCCCGCCGGGCCGCTCCCGATGACGACGACGTCGGCGTCAGTGTCCCCCCCGGGCGGGGGGCGACGGCGTCCGCTGGTGCGTGTCCATGCCCGCACGGTGCCGGGTGGGAGCCACCCTGCCCCATCCCCCCACTGGGGGGTCTTGGCGGGCGGCGTGGGGCTCGGTCGCCGGGTGGTCACGTCGGGTAGACCACTCGCACCAGCAGCGTGCTCGGCGTGGCATGAGGGAGGGTTTCGGCGAGGACCTGCGGTCGGCCGGCGCCGTCGCAGATGACGACGAGCTCGCCGATGCGGAGGTCGGACCCACCCTCCCCGAGTACGGGGAGGGTGAGCTGTGGAGCAGCGGAGGTGAGGAGCCGGTCGATGAGGGCATCGGCTTCCCTCGCTGAGACGCCCGGGACGAGGGCTGCTGGCTCACGTCCGACGGGGCCTCCGGTGCGTCCTTGGGCCTCGCGAGCGAAGACGCGGACGAGGTGCTTGTCGGGTCGCGGAGGGCAGGCCACTGGCTCGGGTCACGGGGTGGTGGAACGTGCCTGGTCCAGCACGTCGAGCACGGCGTCGGTGACGGTCTGGGCGTGTGCTTGGTCGGTCACGATGCTGACATGGGTGGCGCTGTCCAGGACGGTGCTGGTGCCCTGTGAGGAGAGCGCGGTCAGGCCCTGGCGTAGCTCGACGAACGAGTCCATCACCGCCCGGTCGTCGGCGTCCGTGGCTCCGCCGCCGGCGATGACCACGTGCAGCGGCAGGTCGCCCAGTGCCTGGCCCGAGGGCAGGGTGGCTCCGACGGTGTCGACGGCGGCCATCTCGGCAGCCAGCGCGGCCGCCCCTGTGGTGCTGTGCTGCTGGCCCAGCGCCTGCTGGCGCTGCGGCTCGGGCAGCAGCGGGACGTCACCCTCGAACGGGTCGTACAGCCGGGTCAGGCCGAGCCGGGTCGCGGCCCGGTACACCGCGAACATGGGTGCCATGGCGGCGGGGTCCATCCCGGTGACCGCGGTCGCTTCCTCGTGAGAGGGGTCGACCAGCACCATCCCGGCCACCTCATCGGTGTGCTGGGCGGCGAAGGCGCGCACGTAGTGGCCACCCAGGCTGTGCCCGACCAGGACGTACGGGCCGGGCAGGTCCAGCTGGCCGAGCGCGTAGCGCAGGTCAGTGATGACGGCGTCGACGTCGGTGCCGTGCGGGTCGCCGTCGCTCCAACCGGTGCCGGCCCGGTCGTAGGACACCACAGTCGCGTGGCGGGCCAGGGCAGGCTGCACCCAGGCCCATGCCACGGAGGAGGCACCGGCGCCGCTCTCCAGGACGATGGTCGGCCCTTCCTGCTCTCCCCCCTGCACCTGCACGTGGAGGTCCCTTCCGTCCGGCAGCTCGACCAAGGTGCCGGGCGCGGGGTGGTTGCTCCGCTCGCGGTGTTCGGCGAAGGCTTGGATCCCGGTTCCGGCCACGGACAGGGCAAGGACGCCGGCGAGGGCGGCAGCCACAGTGCGGGCCAGCCGCCGGGTGCGGGACATCCGGCGGGTGGCGTCCTGCTTGCTCGCGGGGAGAGTGGGGGTCGTCTGGGTGGGAACCGGCATGATCGCTCCTGGTGGGGGGTCGTTGTTGTGCCTCCACGTTCGGCGACGCCTCTTTCCCTCGGCTGTCCGTTCGCTGTTCCTTGCTCGTCCACCGCTGACCACCCGCTGTCCCCCGGATCCGCACCGTGTGGGCCCAGCGTCTTGTCCACCTCTCTGGTGCTACCGGTGGGCAGCGGCCTACGGTGACGTGCCGTGGGCGAGATCTTCTTCGGCATCCTCGGCCCGCTGCGGGTGCTCGTCGACGACCGCCCGGTGCCCGCCCCTGGCGGACGTCAGGGCCAGCTGCTCGCGCTGCTCATCTGCCGTGCCGGTCAGACCGTGTCCGCCGAACGGCTGGTCGACGAGCTCTGGGGCGAGGACCAGCCAGCCCACCCGGGCAACGCCCTGCAGCAGCAGGTCGTCAAGCTCAGACGGCGGCTGGGCCGCCACGGGCCGGACACGCTGGTCACCGCCGGCAGCGGGTACATGCTGGCCGCCAGCCGGGAGACCGTCGACGCGACCCGCTTCGAGGATCTCCTGGCCGTTGGTCGCGCCCACCTGCACCAGGGCCGCGCGGAGGAGGCCGAGAAGTCGCTGCACGAAGCGCTCGCGCTCTGGCGCGGGGAACCCCTGATCGGCATGGACACCGCGTGGGCAGGACGTGAGGCCGACCGGCTGCGGGAGTTGCGCACCGTCGCCGTGGAGGAGCGCATCGAGGCCGCCATGGCGCTGGGCCGACACACCGAACTGGTGGGTGAGCTGGCGGACCTGGTGGCTGAGCACCCGCTGCGGGAGCGGCTACGCGCCCAGTGGATGCGCGCCCTGGCCGCGGCCGGGCGACAGGCAGAGGCGCTACAGGTCTACGCCGCGGGCCGGGCCCTCCTGGCCGAGGAGCTCGGGATCGACCCCTCACCGATGCTGCAAGAGGCACAGGCCGACGTGCTGGCCCAACGCCTTCGCCCCAGCGTGCACGCCGGGCCCCCCTGGTCGCCCTCGGTGGCCCCTGCGCCGGCACCCACGCTCCCCCGCCCGGTACCCGCCCCGACTGGTCCGCTGCTGGGCCGCGACGGTGACCTCGCCCGGTTGCAGGAGGCCCTGAGCAGCCGGCGCCTGGTCACCGTCACCGGTCCCGGTGGGGTCGGCAAGACCCGGCTGGCCCTGCAGGCGGCGCACGACCTCGCCGCTGGTCAACGGGGCCAGCAGGTCGTCGTGGTGGAGCTGGCCGGTGCGGATCCGGGCGATGTGCCTGCTGCCGTGCTGCAAGCCTTCGGCGTTGACCGCTCGCTCGGAGCCGTGGGCGAGCCAGCAGCAGTGCTGCAACGACACGTCGGCACCAGCCCGACGCTGCTGGTGCTCGACAACGCCGAGCACGTGCTGAGGGCTGTCGCCGGTCTGGTGGAAGACGTCCTCGCGGGCTGTGGCGCTGCCCGCATGCTCGTCACCAGTCGTGAGGCACTCGGTGTGGACGGGGAGGTCGTGCTGCCGCTGGAGGCGCTGCCCGTGCCACCGGGAGCAGCCCCGTCCGCTGCTGCGGCGAGGCGTTGGGCCGCCGTCGAGCTGTTCCGCAACCGGGCCCGGGCGGCAGACCTGGGCTTCGAGATCGACGACGCCACGGCTCCTGCCGTGGCCGAGGTGGTGCGCCGCCTGGACGGGGTCCCCCTCGCACTCGAGCTGGCCGCCGCCCGGGTCCGCGCCCTGGGCGTGGACGGGCTCCTGCACCGTCTCGATGACGCCGACGTACTCGCTGACGAACGCCGCAGAGCCCTGCCCGACCGGCACCGGACGATGCACCGGACGTTGGGGTGGAGCTGGGACCTGCTCGACGATGCGGAGCGACGGGCCTGGATGGCCGCGGCTGTGCCAGCCGGGCCCTTCGACCTGTCCCTGCTGGAGAGGCTGTTGCCCGCGGCCGGGGCCCGCTTCACCGGTCTGGGCGCGGTCACCGACCTGGTCGACCGGTCCCTCCTCCAGCCCGACAGGACAGCTGGCCGGACGGCCTACCGGATGCTGCACCCGGTGCGCCAGCACGGCCTGCAGCGGCTGGCCGACAGTGGTCTGCAGGAGGTCGTGCGGGACGCTCACGCCGCCGCGGTGGAGGAGGCGGTGCGGGCCACCGACCGCACCACCGCGAGTCACTGGGCAGTCGACATCGAGGAACAGGCTTCGTGGCTTCCCGAGGCGCGACAGGCGCTGCGCTGGCGACTCAGCCGCGGCGACCGCACTGGGGCTCAGCGGCTGGCGGGGGCGCTGGGTTGGACCTGGTACCTCACCGGCGCCGCGGCGGAAGGCGTGCGCTGGCTCGACAGCGCCCTGGGCGAGCCGTCCGAGCCCGACATCGGCGCGGCGGACGCGCAGGCCATGCTCTGGGCCTCGGCGCTGCGCGTCGGCCGACCAGCTTCTGACACGGGCAGCCGATGGGCCCAGCGGGCGCGCACAGCCGCCGATGATGAGGTCACGCCCCACCTCGCGGGCCTGTTCGCCGCGAACCACCGGGCGCTGCGCGGAGACGTGACCGGCGCCTTGGAGGTGGCTGCCGCACAGCACCCGGGCGGCTGGCTCGAGGGTGCCTGGCGGCTTCTCGAAGCACAGCTGCTCAGTGTGACCGGAGCGCTGGACCCCGCGCTGGTCCGGCTCGGTCAGGCTCACCGCCTGCTCGAGGAGCACGGAGCCTGGTGGGCCAGCTGGGCCCAAGCGAGCCTGGTCCAACTGGCCGAGGTCCGAGGCGACGCCGCGGCCCTCCGCACGGCAGGACAGGCGGCGCTGCACCGTCCGCGGACGAGGCCACGCGACGCCGCCGACGTCCAGCTCCGGTGCATCCTGGCGATGGCCGCCGCCCTGGACGGTGCGGCCGACGCCGCTCGGGAGCACCTCAGCGTCGCCGAACGGGCCAGCTCAGCCGGTGCTCCGGGTCGGGCCATGGTCGCCGCGGCGACCGGCTACGTACTGAGCGTGGCCGGTCACCGGGAGGCTGCCGCGCAGGCCTACCAGGATGCCGTCGCTGAGGACCTTGCTGGCCTCCCCTTCGGAGCCCTGCTCGCCCACTGGGGACTGGGCCACCTGGCCCTCGACGCCGATGACATCGGACAGGCCGTGCGCTACCACGCTGACGGTGTGCGCGCGGCCCACGAGGTCGGGTCAGTCGACGCGCTCGCGCGCGGCCTGGAGGGTCTGGCGGCCGCGGTGGCCGCCGCCTGCCTGACGACCGAAGCGGCCAGCCTGCTCGGAGCTGCTGAGGCGCTGCGCACCCCGTACGGTGGCCGACGAAGCGTGGTGGGCGGCATCGAGGCCCAGCGGACGGCGGACCACGTCAGCGAGCTGCTCGGCCACAGCGCCGAACGCGCAATGGAGGCGGGTCGCAGGATGACCACCCAGGCCGCCCTCGACCTGGTCACCACGCTGGCCCGGCGACACGGTCGCCGGTGACCGCGTGCGTCCGCGGGGGCGGTCACGGGCCAGGAAGACCGCAGGGAGCCGGCCCGGTCGCACGGGGAGGCGGCGCGGTCCCAGCGCGGATGCCGGTCAGTCCGGGGGTCCCGACGCGATGCTCCCTACCGCGGACCGGAGGTGGGCCCGGTGATGTCGGTAGCCAGCAGCGGGATCACCTGCTCGGCGAAGAGCTCCATGCTCGCGAGCGTCTCCTCGCGGGTCATGCCGGGCCACTGCATCCGCAGCATCAGGTGGCTGGGTGAGGCAGTGGCGACCAGGCGGTTGATGCGGTCTGCGACCTGGCGGGGGTCGCCGATGAGGAAGCGGCCCTGCCGCAGCTCCTCGAACTCCCGGTCGAAGCTCTGGCTCTCCGGCAGCACGCTGTCTTGCCCCCACGCCTGGTAGGCGCGGTACTTCACCGCCAGCGAGCGGCGCACCACCTCCAGGGCACGCTCCTCGGTGGGGGCCACGTACAGCTCCTGCAGCAGCGGCAGGTCCAGGTCCTCGTGACCGTTCTCGCGGCAGGCATCCCGGTAGACCTGCACCTGGTGGGCCAGGTAGCCCTCGTCGACGTGGGCAGCTGCCGCCACCCAGGGCAGGCCGCGGCGGGCGGCCCGCCGGATGGCGGCGTCGGTGTGCCCGGCCATCCAGACCGGCGGGTGAGGTCGCTGCACCGGCCGCAGCGCGATCGGGACGTCATCCAGCCGGGCGTGCTCGGCCTCGAAGGTGACCCGCTCCTGGGACAGCAGCCGGCGCACCAGGTCCAGGTTGTCCAGGAACCGGCGCAGCCGCCCCTCGGCCCCGAGCCCGAAGGCGGCGAACTCGACGTCCCGGTACCCCAGCCCCACGCCGAGCGTCATCCGCCCGCCGCTGATGATGTCGAGGGTGGCCACCTGCTCGGCGAGGTCGACCGGACTCGGCAGGGCGAGCAGGCTGATCGCGGTCCCCATCCGCATCGACCCGAGCTCGGGCACGATCCGTGCCAGCACCGGCAGCGGGTGGAGGTACTGGAACGGGTGGGCCAGGTAGTGCTGGGAGGCGAAGACGGCCCCGAAGCCGGCGTCGCGGACCAGCCGGACCTGCTCGAGCTGGTCCTCGAACCCGGCGGCCGGGTCCTGCTCGGCGGTGAACTGGCTGCACAGCAGCAGGTTGAGCTCCACGGTGGTCCCTTCAGAGTCCGGTCACCGGCGGAGGCGCCGAGCGTGGCAGATCACTGGGCGCCCTCCTCGGGCGTGGCGGGCAGCGGGGTGCTCGGCCGCAGGTGGGCCTGCTCGGCGCGGGGGCCGTGGCCGCGGCGGTAGACCATGACCTTGCGCTCGAAGCTGACCACGACGACGCCGTCCTGGTTGTAGCCCTCGGTGTAGACGTGGACGATGCCCACGCTCGGCCGCGAGCTGGAGGGGCGCACGCCAAGCACCTTGCTGCGGCTACGGATGGTGTCGCCCTCGAAGACCGGGTGCGGCAGCGTGATCTTGTCCCAGGCCAGGTTGGCGAAGACATTGAGCGAGATGTCGGTGACGGTCTGGCCGGTCACCAGCGCAAGCGTGAACGCCGAGTTCATCAGCGGCCGGCCGAACTCGGTGCGCTTGGCGTACTCGTGGTCGACGTGGATGGGCGCCGTGTTCTGGGTGAGCAGCGTGAACCACATGTTGTCGGTGGTGGTGACGGTCCGGCCCGCGTCGTGCTCGTAGACCGCACCGACCTCGAAGTCCTCGAAGTAACGGCCGGTCCAGCCGGGGGTCGGGACGGGCTCGGCGGGTGACCCGGGGCCTGCGGTCATGGGTGTACCTCCTCGCGCAACGGTGCCAGTGCCGCCCCGACCGACTCGGCCTGCCGCAGGTCGCGGAGCGAGTGGATGAGGGACTCGGCCAGGGACTGCTCCAACCCGCCCCAGTCCAGGCAGTCGCCGGCCTTCGCCACCAGGTCGGCCTCCTCGACCGGTCGGGTGGCGTGCCCGCGGGGTCGGTCCACCCGCTCACGCAGCACCCGGCCGTCGGTGGTGGTGACCTCGACGGTGGCGTACCACCCATCTCTCGGCCCCCCGAACGGCGGCTCCTCGGCCGTGGTGGGGTGGACCAGCTCCAGCAGGGGTGGGACCTCGGCTCGCCGGACCTGCTCGTCGGTGAACGTCCGCAGCGTCAGCCGGCCGTCCAGCAGTGCTGCGGCGACGACGTACTCCATCGAGAACTTGCCCTGCAGCCCGGTGGTGGGCCGGGGGTGGATGAGGGCGCTCAGCCCGCCGGGGTGCACGGTGACGTCGACGCGCGCGACGTCACCGACGCGCAGGCCCTGGCCGACCAGGTCCAGGACGGCGTTGGCGGTGGGGTGGGTGTAGTAGCAGCAGGGGTAGAGCTTGACGTCCACCCCGAGGATGTCGGGCCCGGCGACCGTGGCAGCGTCCTCGGCCGGCCGGCCGTGGTGCAGCCGCAGGAACCCGAAGCCACCCTCGAGCTGGTCGGGGTCGGCGGTGAAGCCGGCCGCCGCGAGGTCGGTGGCGAGCACGGCGTTGGCCGAGGCGATGCCGGCGTGCAGTGGCTTGGTCATGGTGCCGAAGTTCTGCCGGCTGCCCATGGCCAGCGAACCGGCTATCCCCAGGGCGTGCCGGCCGGCGCCTTCGTCCAGTCCGCGCAACCGGGCAAGCGCGGCCGTGGCGCTGAGCGTGCCGATCGTGCCGGTCGCGTGCCAGCCGGCCGAGTAGTGGCCCTCGATGCCGCCGAGCTCGGCGGCGACGGTGCGCTGGGCGAGCAGTCCGGCGCCGTAGCCGAGCAGCACCTGCTCCGGGCTGTGACCCTCGGCCTCGGCCACGGCCAGCAGCGCCGGCACCAGGACAGTGCTGGGGTGGCTGATGGTGGGGGTGTCGACGTCGTCGTAGTCGAAGGCGTGGCACAGCAGCCCACCGACCAGGGCGGCATCCCGCGGTGCGGCCGATCGGCCGGTGGCCAGCACGGTCGCCCTGCCCGGGGCGAGCGAGCCCAGACCGGCCAGGCAGGCACGGACGGTCGGGTCCTCGCGGGCGGCCACGCCCACGGCCACGGTGTCGAGCACTGCCCGCTCGGCCAGGGTGAGCACCGCCTCGCGGGCCGGGCCGTCCGGCGACCAGCCCAGCGACTGCACGGCCAGCCGCGTCGTGAACCCGGCGGGGTCGGGGATCCTCACGCCACACCACCTCCCGGGAGTTGCCAGGCGGAGCGGGAGACTCGACCTGGGCGGCTCGCAGCCGCGACGCTTCGAGGGTGTTCCGTTGAGTGGAACGATGTTCCGCGCTACGGTACCCAGGTCAGACTAGTGAGAGGCGGTCGGATGTCAAGGGCTCCCACAGGCTCGGGCGGCGTGCAGGCGGTGCGCAGCGCGCTGCGGCTGCTGGAGGAGCTGGCGCTCGCGCAACCGGTCGGCGTCTCGGACCTGGCTCGTCGGTTGGAGATGCCCAAGACCTCCGTGCACCGCATCCTGGCGACGCTGCGTGAGTCCGGGTGGGCCGAGCCGCACGACCGCGCCGGCGGTGGCTGGCGGGTGTCACGCCGGGCGTTCCGGGTCGGCCTGGCCGGTGTGGGGGCGCCACCGCTGACCGAGCGGGCGCGGGTGTTGCTGACCGAGCTACGGGACGCCTACGGCGAGACGGTCCACCTCACGGTCCCCGACTTCCCCACCGTGCTGGTGGTGACCCGGGTGGACGGCACCAACTCGCTGCGCACCTTCCTCGAGCTGGGGACCCGCGCGCCGATGGCCTCCAGCGCCGCCGGCCGGGCGGTGCTGTCGGTCTCCTCCCCGGACCTGCTCGAGGCGCTGCTGGCCCGACCGATCGAGAGGCATACCGAGGTGACCCTGCAGGACGACGAGGAGGTGCGGAGGCTCGTGGCGCAGGCCCGCGAGGACGGCTGGGCGGTCAACCGCGGCGAGTGGCGTAGCGGCATCGCCGCCGTGGCCGCTCCGGTCGTGGCTGCCGAGGGCGCCGTGCTCGGCGCCGTGTCGCTGTCGATGCCGGCCGCCCGCCTGGAGGAGCTGGACATCGCCGCGGTCGGGGCGAGAGTCGCGACCGTGTGTCGCCAGCTCGCCGCGGAGTCCTGGGCGGGCCTGTGAGGACGGACAGGGAGCACTGGCGGGTCGAGGGGCACGTGGCGACGCTGCGGATCGGTGACCCCCGGCGGCGCAACACGCTGACGACCGCCTCCATGCGCCACTACGCGGGACTGCTGGCGCAGGTGCCCGCCGGGGTCCGGGTCGTGCTGCTGCGCGGCGCCGCCGAGGGCGGGTTCGCGGCCGGGGCGGACATCGGCGAGCTGGCCGACCCGGCCACCCGTGGCGACGTGGACCGGGTGCTGCTGGAGCTGTGCACCGCGATCCGCGGCGTGCCGGTGCCCGTGGTGGCGGTCGTGGACGGGCACTGCCTGGGCGCGGGGGTGGCGGTGGCGCTCGCGGCCGACCTGCGGCTGGCCACGACCGGGAGCACGTTCGCGGTGCCGGCGGCGCGGCTGGGCGCGGCCTACCCGGTGGAGCTGGTCGAGGAGCTGGTCGCCGCGGTCGGCCCCGGCGCGGCGACCCGGATGCTGTGCACGGCGGCGACGCTGACGGGAGAGGAGGCCGGACGGGTCGGCTTGGCCGACGAGGTGGTGCCGGCCGAGCGGCTGGCCGGGCGGGTCGCGGCGTTGGTCGACCAGGTGACCTGCTCGGCGCCGCTGTCACTGCGGGCCGCGGTGACCGCGGTGCGCGCGGCCCGGCCGATGGCCGCGCCGGATGCACTGGCCGTCGCCCGGGCCGCCGAGGAGGCATGCTGGACCTCGGACGACGTCCGCGAGGGCACCGAGGCGTTCCTGCAGCGGCGGCCCGCGACCTTCAGCGGACGCTGACCCGCCCAGCCGTGGAACCACCAGCAGACCGCGAGGACGCGCGTGATGACGACGTCGGGAGGATCCGTTGACAGCTGACCAGGTGCGCGCGGCGCGTTCGATGCTCTTCGTGCCCGGAACCCGGCCGGATCGCTTCGGCAAGGCGGTGGCCGCCGGGGCGGACGGGGTCATCCTGGACCTGGAGGACGCCGTCGCCGAGCAGGAGAAGGTCACCGCCCGGCAGCAGGTCGCCCAGTGGCTGGCCGACGGAGGACGGGCAGCGGTGCGCCTCAACCCCGCCGGCACGGCGTGGCACGAGGAGGACCTGGCCGCACTGCGGGGCGCCCCCGGCCTGGTGGCGGTCATCGTGCCCAAGGCCGAGGACCCGGCCGTGCTGGAGCGGGTCGGCCGGGTGCTGGACCGTCCCGTGCTGGCGATCGTGGAGTCGGCCGTCGGCCTGCACCGGGTCCATGAGGTGGCCGGGGCCGAACCGGTGGCCCGGCTGGCGTTCGGCCATCTGGACTATGCCCAGGACCTGGGCTGCAGCCCCACCCGAGAGGCGGTGGCCCATGCCCGCAGCACGGTCGTGCTCGCCTCCCGGGTGGCCGGGCTCGCCCCGCCGATGGACGGCGTCACGACGGACCTGGAGCACGAGGAGGCCACGGAGGAAGACACCCGGTACGCGCTGGCGATGGGCTTCTCCGGCAAGCTGCTGATCCACCCCCGGCAGGTGGCTCCGACGCACCGGGCACTTGCCCCGACCCAGGTGGAGGTCGACTGGGCCTCCCGGGTGCTGGAGGTGGCCCAGGCGGGGGTGGGCCGGGTGGACGGCGGGATGGTCGACGCGCCGGTCATCGCCCAGGCGCAGCGGGTGCTGGACCGGCACCGCGCCGCCACCGCTGCCGAGGGCTGATGCGCCGAGCGGGGCGGGCGCGGCGAGCGACTGCCGGACCTGCCGAGCCGGTCACCCCAGCGGTCGGACGGCCAGGTCGCGCAGGAACATCCCGCGCGCGTAGAGCAGCAGTGCCGCTGCCACCACCAGCGCCACCGCCCCGGCGAACCACCCCGTCTCGTAGGACGTCGTCACCACCAGCCAGCCGAACAGCGGCGGCCCGGCCGCCCCACCCAGGAAGCCGCCCGCCTGCACCGCGCTGGAGGCCACCGCGGGCCTATCCCGGCCCACCCGCACGACGGCGAAGATGAGCAGGCCCGGCCACGACCACCCCACGCCGAAGGCGACGAGCGCCCCGAGGACCAGCAGCGCCAGCCCCTCCTGGGCCAGCAGCACGAAGCCCACGGCGCCGCCGAGCAGCTGCGCGGCGACGACGGGGATGTTCCCGCCCTCGCGGCGGTCGGCGGACAGGCCGGCCAGGACCCTTCCCGCGGCGCAGGCGCCGGCGCCCACCGCCAGCAGCAGCCCGCTGTCACCGGCCGACATCCCCTGGCTGAAGGCCCAGGCGGGCAGAAAGGCTCCGAGCGAGTTGGCGGCCCCGTTCGCGAGTGTCGTGCCACCCGCAGTGACGAGGAGCGCCCGGCGTGGCGCCGCCTGGGCGCCCACGGACGCGGACCGCCCGGCGCGGCCCGTTCCGGTGCGGGTGGCGGCCAGCAGCACGACGACGGCGGCTCCGGCGGCGACCATGCCGTAGGTCCAGCGCCACCCGAGGGCGATGCCGACCGTCGGGACGGCCAGCCCGCCGAGGAGGATCGCGACGGGCACGGCGGCCTGCTTGACGCCGAAGGCGAGTCCCCGGCGCCCGGTGGGGATGGAGCGGGCCAACGTGGCGTTGGCCGTCATCTGCAGCGCCGCGTTGGCCACGCCGGCCAGCGCGAGGCCCACCAGCAGTCCGGCCAGGGAGCCCACCAGGACGGCCATGGTGAGCGCGGCCGCCACGGCCAGCGCGCCGGCCAGGACCATGCCCCGTCGCGGGCCGAGTCGGTCGGCGAGGGAGCCCGCCGGCGCGGAGGCGACGGCCGCGGCGGCGAAGAAGACACCGACGGCGACCCCGAGGTCGCGCTCGTCGAGCGCCAGCTCCTGGCCGACGAGCACGAACTGGGCACCCAGCAGGAAGGGGGGCAGCGCGCCGAGGGTGGCGACCGCGATGGCGACCAGGAGCAGGCGGGGCATGACCCTGGATGGTATGGGCCCCACCCTTGACACCGCCGGGGCGGCAGGCGAAGGTAAGGGAACCGCAGCCTGGAACAGCGTACCGCCAGGCGGAACAGCCGTTGGGGACACCGGCAGGAAGGACGCTGCGTGACATCGAGGGCGATGCCACCTCGGACGGCCGAGGCGGGGGTCAGGGGCCGGCCGCTGGCCGGGGTGGTCGTGCTCGCGCTGGAGCAGGCGGTCGCCGGGCCGTTCGCGACCCGCCAGCTCGCGGACCTCGGTGCCCGCGTGATCAAGATCGAGCGCCCCGGGACCGGCGACTTCGCCCGCGGCTACGACGAGACGGTGCAGGGCATGTCCAGCGCCTTCTTCTGGGCGAACCGGTCCAAGGAGTCGATCGCCCTGGACCTCAAGCACCCGGACGCACCGGCGGTGCTGGAGCGGCTGGTGTCCCGGGCGGACGTCCTGGTCCAGAACCTCGCACCGGGCGCGGCCGAGCGGCTCGGCCTGGACAGCGACCGGCTGCGCGCCGACCATCCCCGGCTCGTCGTGTGCAACATCTCCGGCTACGGCCAGGACGGGCCCTACCGCGACCGGAAGGCCTACGACCTGCTGGTTCAGGGGGAGGCCGGGATCATCTCCCTGACTGGCACGCCCCAGGAGCCGGCCAAGGTCGGCACCTCGATCGCCGACATCGCCGGCGGGATGTACGCCTACTCGGGCGTACTCGCCGCACTGCTGGAGCGGGAGCGGACCGGAGAGGGCACGGTCCTCGACGTCTCGCTCTTCGACTCCCTCGTCGAGTGGATGAGCTACCCCCTCTACTACACCGAGTACGGCGGGACCGCGCCGGCCCGGATGGGGACCAGCCACCCGACGATCGCCCCCTACGGCGCCTTCCGGACCAAGGACGGTCACGAGGTGCTGCTCGCGGTGCAGAGCGAGCGCGAGTGGCGGCGGTTCTGCGGGGTCGTGCTGGGCGACGAGGGACCCGCCGAGGACCCCAGGTTCTGCACCATGAGCGCGCGGGTGGCCAACCGGCCCGAGCTGCAGCGGCTGGTGGGAGACCGGCTGGCGGCCCTGACGGTCGAGGAGGCGGTGGCGTTGCTGGACCGCGCCGAGATCGCCTCCGCCCACGTCACCGAGGTCACCGACCTCGCGGACCATCCCCAGCTGCGAGCACGCGGCCGCTGGCGGGACGTGGACTCACCCGTCGGTCAGGTGCCCGCGCTGGTGCCGCCGGTCGTGCCGCGCGGCGCAGACCCACGGATGGACCCGGTACCCGAGCTCGGAGCGCACACCGACAGCGTGCTTCGGTGGCTCGGGTACACCGTCGAGGACACGCAGCGGATGCGGCAGCAGGGCCTGTCGGCGTGAGACACCTGGAGGAAGAGACGCATGCTGAGAGCAGCGACAGGAGCGGACCGTGCTGAATGACCACGCCGACTCCGAGATCCGCCGCGACCTGGCCGGGCTGGTGGCCCGGGTGTGCGCGGACTTCCCCGACGAGTACTGGCGCGAGGTGGACGCCGAGCACCGCTACCCAGAGGCGTTCGTCGACGCGCTGACCAGGACCGGGTTGCTTGGTGCCCTGGTGCCCGAGGAGTACGGGGGCCTGGGCCTCGGGCTGGGTGACGCCTCGGTCGTCCTGGAGGAGATCAACCGGCACGGCGGTAACGGCGGTCCCGCGCACGCGCAGCTTTACACCATGGGCGCGGTGCTCAGGCACGGCAGCGAGGAGCAGAAGCGCCGGTACCTGCCGGGGATCGCCAGTGGTGAGCTGCGGCTGCAGGCGTTCGGCGTGACCGAACCGACCGCCGGGACCGACACGACCAGCATCCGCACCACGGCCGTGCGCCGGGGAGACCGCTACGTCGTCAACGGGCAGAAGGTGTGGACCTCCCGGGTGCAGCACTCGGACCTGATGCTGCTGCTGGCCCGGACGACGCCGAGGGCCGAGGTGGAGAGGCGCTCCCACGGCCTGTCGCTGTTCCTCGTCGACATCCGGGAGGTGCAGGGGCTGACGGTCCGGCCGATCCACACCATGGTGAACCACGAGACCAACGAGCTCTTCTTCGACGACATGGAGATCCCCGCCGACGCGCTGGTGGGAGAGGAGGGCCGTGGCCTGAAGTGCGTGCTCGACGGCATGAACGCCGAGCGGATCCTCATCGCGGCCGAGTGCATCGGGGACGGCCGGTGGTTCCTGGAGCGCTCCACGGAGTACGCCAACCAACGAGAGGTCTTCGGTCGGCCCATCGGGATGAACCAGGGCATCCAGTTCCCGCTCGCGCGCAGCTACGCGAACCTCTCGGCCGCCAACCTGATGCGGTGGCGCGCCGCGGACCTGTTCGACGGCGGCCAGTCGTGCGGGGCCGAGTCCAACATGGCCAAGCTGCTGGCGGCGGACGCCTCCTGGGAGGCGGCGAACGCGGCGCTGCAGACCCACGGCGGCTACGGGTTCGCCACCGAGTACGACATCGAGCGCAAGTTCCGGGAGACCCGGCTCTACCAGGTGGCGCCCATCTCCACCAACCTGATCCTGTCCTACCTCGGCGAGCACGTGCTCGGACTGCCGAGGTCGTTCTGATCGTCGCACGATGCAGCGGCGTGCTGCCGGGCATGCGCAGACCCCTACCTCGCCCCGACCCGGGTCGTCGCACCACCACAGGAGGAAATCATGAAGAAGACCAGCACCGCCTCACGAGGTAGCCGACGGAGGCTCGTCGCCGCGGCCGCGGCGCTGGGCGTGCTCGCCGCCGCCTGCGGTGGTTCCGACGGCGACGGCGGCGACGGTGGCGAGGGCACTGGCGCCGAGAACGACGCCGGTGGGGATGTCGAGCCGATCGAGATCACCGCGGCCACCTACATCCCGCCCTCCTACCACGACCTGTACGGCGGCTTCGAGACCTTCATGGAGGAGGCCGGGACCGCCAGCGACGGGAACATCACCTTCGACTGGTACGACTCGGGGACCCTGCTGGAGGCCGACCAGCTCGTGCCTGGCCTCACCCAGGGCGTCGCGGACCTGATCTTCACGACCAGCTCCTACATCTCCTCGACCTACCCGATCCTGGGCGTGTACGAGCTGCCCTTCGTCAACGAGGACTTCGAGACCCAACGGGAGGCGCTCGCGTTCGACGGGGAGCTGCGGGGCTTCCTCAACGAGCAGCTCGGGGAGCAGAACCTGAGGACCATCGGCACGATGCCGACCACCTTCCAGTGGATCTGGACCGCGGACAAGCAGGTGACCACGCCGGAGGACCTGCGCGGGATGCGGATCCGGGTCGCGGGGCCCCTGGAGGGCCGCACCGTGGAGGCGCTCGGCGCCTCCCCGGTCACGATGAGCTCGGCCGAGGTCTACGAGGCGCTGGAGCGGGGCACCATCGATGGCTTGATGTCCTACATCGGCACCATCCCGGGCCGGAGCCTGCAGGAGGTCATCAGCTACGGGACGGCGGCACCCTTCGGCGCCTACAGCGTCGACGCCTACGTCCGTGCGGACTGGTTCGACGGCCTGCCCGAGGCCACCCAGGAGGCGCTGCTCCAGGCTGGTGAGGTGTACTCCCAGGAGGGCACCGACCACATGGTGCAGGTGCACGAGGGCGAGTACCGCGAGGCCATCGAGTCCGCGGGCGTCGAGATCGTCGAGCTGGACGAGGAGCAGATGACAGCCTTCCAGGAAGCCGTGCAGCCCTCGTGGGACCAGTGGCGCGAGTCCGTCAGTGACCCGGAGACGGCCGACCGGGCACTGGAGCTCATGGAGCCCTGATGACGCTGCTCACCGAGCTGCTGCGGCGGCTACGGCAGGCTGTCCACCTGGTCGCGAAGGTGTCCTGGGCGCTCGCCGCCCTGGGCATCTTCGCGGTCATGGTGATCATCTGCTACGACGTGCTCGCCCGGTACGTCCTCAGCAGACCCAGCGAGTGGGTCTTCCAGACCGCCTCCAGCGGGCTGCTGGCGATCACGTTCCTCTCGCTGCCCTACCTGTACGCCCGCGACAGCCACATCACCGTCGACCTCGTCTACGGGTACCTGCCGCGGCCCGTCCGGGTCGCGGCCGCCTGGCTGACCCGGGCGGTCGCGGTGACCTTCGGTCTGGTGCTCGGCTGGTACGGGCTGGACCTGGTCACCTCCGCGTCGGCAGCTGGGCTGCGCACCTCCGGGGCGTTCAGCTACCCGGTCTCCGTGGTGTCGGCGCCGATGGCCTTCGGCGGCGTGCTGCTGGCCCTGGTCGCCCTGGTCACGCCCGCACCGGCGGTCGACGCCCCACCCGCCCTGGAGGACGAGAGCAAGGCTGCCACCTCATGATCGACGTCGACCCCGGCACCGGGGCACTCATCTCGGTGGCCGCCCTGGCCATCCTGATCTTCGTCCGCGCCCCGCTCTTCCTGGCCCTGGGTTTCGCCGGCGTGCTGGGGCTCTACCTGATCCGCGGGGACACCGGCCTGCAGACCCTCCCGCTGTCGCTGACCGCCCAGCTGGCCAACTTCACCCTGGTCGCCGTCCCGCTCTACATCCTCATCGGCGAGACGCTGTCGGTGACCGGACTGGGCCGGGACCTGTTCAAGACCTGCTACACGTGGCTGAGCCGGCTTCCCGGCAGCCTGGGCGTGGCCAGCGTCGGCTCCTGCGCGACCTTCGGTGCGATGTCCGGGGTCAGCCTGTCCGGCGTCGCGGTCGTGGGCCGGATGGCGGTGCCGGCGATGACCGAGCGCGGGTACAAGCCTTCGTTCGCCACCGGTGCCGTGGTGGCACCGGGTGCACTGGCGATGCTGATCCCGCCGAGCCTGATGTTCATCCTCTACTCGGCGGTGACCGGCGTGAGCGTGGCCGCGCTCTTCGCCGGTGGGATCGTCCCCGGGCTGCTGCTGGCCCTGCTGATGGCCGGCTACATCATCACCGTCGCGACGCTGCGGCCGGAGAACGCCCCGCGCTCCGACGACCGGTTCAGCTGGGACGAGAAGGTCCGCTCCCTCGTCCGGGTGATCCCGGCGCTGCTGCTGATCGTCTGCATCCTGGGAGCGATCTACACCGGCTTCGCCACCCCGACCGAGGCCGCGGCCGTGGGGGCGCTGGCCGCCTTCGTCATCGCCGCGGTGGTCTACCGGGCGCTGAGCTGGGCGAACCTGCGCCGCATCCTCGTCTCCACGGTCCAGGTCAGCTGTGCCGTGTTGGCGATCGTCGCCGCTGCGTTCGTGTTCACCAAGGTGCTGGTGCTGGCCCGGGTGCCCACCACGGTCGCCGAGTTCGTCGGCGGTCTGGACCTGCACCCGTTCCTGATCATGGTGGCGATCATGCTGGTCCTGATCGCGCTCGGCTGTCTGGTCGACGCCGCCTCGCTGCTCCTGGTGGTCACGCCGGTCCTGGTGCCGGTGGTGGAGCCGCTGGGCTTTGACCCGCTGTGGTTCGGCGTGCTGCTGGTGATGAACCTGGAGCTCGCGGTCATCACCCCACCGGTGGGGCTGAACCTGTTCGCCATGAAGTCGGTCGCCCCGGAGATCCCGCTCAGCCAGATCATCCGGGGCGTCATCCCCTACATCGTGCTGGAGTTCGCGCTCCTCATGGTCATGGTCGCGGTGCCCGAGATCGCCACCTGGCTGCCCTCGGTGCTCGTCGGGTAGGCGGCGGCCGGGGCTACGTCCCGGCGAGCAGCTGCCGCGCCATCACCAGCCGCTGGATCTGGTTGGTGCCCTCGTAGATCTGGGTGATCTTGGCGTCGCGCATCATCCGCTCGACCGGGAAGTCCTTGGTGTAGCCGTAGCCGCCGAGCAGCTGGACGGCGTCGGTGGTGATCTCCATCGCGGCGTCGGAGGCGTAGCACTTGGCGGCGGCACCGAAGAAGGGCAGGTCGTCCTCGCCGCGCTCGGACTTGGCGGCGGCCACGTACACCAGCTGCCGGGCGGCCTCCAGCTTCATCGCCATGTCGGCGAGCATGAACTGCACGCCCTGGAACTCGGCGATCGCCTTGCCGAACTGCTGGCGCTCCTTGACGTAGCCGCGCGCGAAGTCCAGCGCGCCCTGGGCGATGCCGACGGCCTGGGCGCCGATGGTGACCCGGGTGTGGTCCAGCGTCCGCAGCGCGATCTTCAGTCCCTCGCCGCGGTCGCCCACCATCCGGTCCCCGGGGATCCGGCAGTTCTCGAACAGCAGCTCCCGCGTCGGCGAGCCCTTGATCCCCAGCTTTTTCTCCAACGGGCCGAACGAGAACCCCTCGTCGTCCTGCTCGACCACGAAGGCCGACACGTTGCGGCCGCGGGGCGCGTCCGGCTCGGTCACCGCCATCACCGTGTAGTAGCGGGACTCTCCGGCGTTGGTGATCCAGGACTTCTGGCCGTTGAGCACCCAGCCGCCGTCGGGCTGCTCGACGGCCCGGCACGTCATGCTGGCGGTGTCGCTACCCGCGCCGGCCTCGGACAGGCCGTAGGACATCATCGCCTCCCCCGAGGCGACAGCCGGCAGGTAGCGCTGCTTGACCTCCTCGGACCCGGCCAGGATCAGCGGCACCGTCGCCAGCTTGTTGACCGCCGGGATGAGCGAGGAGGAGGTACAGACGCGGGCGACCTCCTCGATGACGATGCAGGTCGCGAGCGCGTCGGCACCGACGCCGCCGTACTCCTCGCCGATGTGCGGCGCGTGGAAGTCGGTCGCCACCAGCGCGTCCAGCGCCTCCCGGGGGAATCGGCTCTCGGCGTCGACGGCGGCGGCGTGCGGGGCGATCTTGTCCTCCGCGACCTCCCGCACCGCCTCCCGCAGCGCCTCGTGGTCCTCGCTGGTCCGGAACAGGTCGAAGTCGCTCACGGCGGCAGCCTACTTCGCGAGCTCGGGCACGACCTGCTGCTCGAACAGCTCGATGCCGGAGGTGTCGTAGGCGGCCTCGGCGAAGTAGGTGATCGCATAGCCCATCCCGAGCCCTTCCAGCTCGCGCAGCCCCTCCACCACCTGCTCCGGGGTGCCCACCAGCGGCTGCCGGCGGGCGGTGGCGACCGCCTCGTCGGCCTGCTGCTCGGTGCGCCCGCAGTCGATCGCGTGCTGCCGGAGCCACCCGAGCCGGTCCGCCACGTCCGCCTCGGTCTCGCCGATGACCACGTTGTAGTCGGCCGAGCGCACGATCGAGTCCGGGTCACGGCCGACGTCCTGGCAGTGGCCGCGCAGCACCTCCGACTTGTGGCGGAAGGTCTCCGGGTCACCGGAGAAGTTGGTGTAGTCGGCGTACTCGGCCGCGATCCGCAGCGTCTTGCGCTCCCCGCCGCCGGCGACCCAGATCGGGATGCCGTTGGCCGCCGACCCCGGGTGGGTGCTGCCCTGCAGCGGCCGCGGCCAGCACCGCGCCCCGTCCACCTGGTAATGGCGACCCTCCAGCGTGGCGGCGCCGGTGGTCCACATCTGCCGGAGGATGTCGACGCCCTCGCGCAGCCGGGCCAGCCGCTCGCCGGCACGGGGGAAGCCGTAGCCGTAGGCCCGCCACTCGTGCTCGTACCAGCCGGCGCCGATGCCCATCTCCAGCCGGCCACCGCTGACCGCGTCCACGGTCGCGGCCACCTTCGCCAGGTGGGTCGGCTGCCGGTAGCTCACGCAGGTGCACATCTGGCCCAGCCGGACCCGCTCGGTCACCGCCGCGAACGCGGCCATCAGCGTCCACGCCTCGTGGGTGGCCTCCTGGCTGGGCTCGGGGACGGTGTGGAAGTGGTCGTAGACCCAGATCGACTCCCACACCCCTCCCCGGTCGGCCCGGCGGGCCAGGTCGGCCATGACCGGCCACTGCCGGTCGGGCTCGATCCCGGCCAGGTCCATCCGCCAGCCCTGCGGCACGAACATCCCGAAGCGCATGCGCCCACCGTAGCCACCGCGCCACGGCGCCACGGCGTCGCCGGTGGCCTCAGCCGGCGGTGTCGCGGGTGCGGGCCCGGAGCCGCTCCCCCTTGGCGTGGGCCTGCGCCCGCAGCTCCTCGGCGAACCCGGCCAGCCGTCGCCGCAGCGCGAGAGCCTCCTCCCCGTCCCCGGCGCCGAGGATGCGCGCGGCCAGCAGGCCGGCGTTGCGGGCGCCGGCCACCGACACCGTCGCGACCGGGATGCCGGCCGGCATCTGCACGATCGACAGCAGCGAGTCCATCCCGTCCAGGTGCTGCAGCGGCACCGGGACCCCGACGACCGGCAGCACCGTGACCGAGGCCAGCATGCCCGGCAGGTGGGCCGCGCCGCCGGCACCGGCGACGATGACCCGCAGCCCGCGCTCCTCGGCGCGGCGGCCGTACTCGATCATCTCGGTCGGCATCCGGTGGGCGGAGACCACGTCGGCCTCGTAGCCCACCCCGAGCTCCTCCAGCACCAGCGCCGCCTGCTCCATCACCGGCCAGTCGCTGTCGCTGCCCATGACCAGGCCCACCCGGGGGGCGGCGGCCGCGCCCGGCTCACTCATCGACGACTCCCTGCAGGTAGTCGGCGGCGTGCTGGGCGCGCTCCCGCAGTCCGGTCAGCGGGCCGTCACCGTAGACGGTGACGTGGCCCAGCTTGCGGCCCGGGCGCACCCCCTTGCCGTAGAGGTGCACCCGCAGCCCCGGATCGCGCGCCATCAGGTGCCGGTAGGTCGGGTACAGGTCCGGGTGCTCCCCGCCGAGCACGTTGGCCATCACGGTCCACTGGTCCCGGGCCGAGGTCGCGCCCAGCGGCAGGTCGAGCACCGCGCGCAGGTGCTGCTCGAACTGGCTGGTCACCGAGCCCTCGATGGTCCAGTGGCCGCTGTTGTGCGGCCGCATCGCCAGCTCGTTGACCAGGTAGCGGCTGTGCTCGCCCTCGCCCACCTCGAACAGCTCGACGGCCATCACCCCGGTGACGTCGAGCTCGCCGGCGATGCGCAGCGCGCCCTCGGTGGCGGCCGCGGCCAGGTCGGGGTCGAGGCCCGGGGCGGGCGCGAGCACCTGGGTGCAGACGCCACCGGTCTGCACGGTCTCCACAACCGGCCAGGCGGCGGCCTGGCCGCTGGGGCTGCGGGCCACCATCACCGCCAGCTCGCGGGTGAACGGCACCGCCTCCTCCAGCAGCAGCCCGTCGGCGAGCGCGGGGCTCTCGGGCCGCCCCGCGTCGGCGAGCCAGTCGGTCAGCTCCTCCACCGCGTGCACGACGCGCACGCCCTTGCCGTCATAGCCACCGCGGGGCGTCTTGGCGACCAGCGGCCAGCCCACCTGCCCGCCGAACGCGGCGACCTCCTCGGCGGTGCGGGCCTGCACCCACCGCGGGCAGGGGATCCCCATCGCGGTGAGCCGCTCCCGCATCACCAGCTTGTCCTGGGCGTGCCGCAGCGCGGCCGGGCGCGGGTGCAGCGCGACCCCGTCGGCCTCCAGGGCCTGCAGCACCGCCGGCGGCACGTGCTCGTGGTCGAAGGTCACCACGTCGCAGCCGGCGGCGAACTCCCGCACGGCTGCGAGGTCGGCGTGGCTGCCGACCGGGCTGTGCGGCACCACCAGCGCCGCCGAGGCGGTCTCGGACTCGGCCAGCACCGAGAGGGTGAGGGAGAGCGCGACCGCCGGCGGCTGGCACATCCGGGCCAGCTGGCCGCCGCCGATGATGCCGACGACGGGGAAGCCGCCCTCGGCGCGCACCGGGGCCAGCCGGGGTGCCGCCGAGGAGGGGGCCGGAAGGGCCGTGGACCGGTCGGTGTGCGTCGCAGGGTGGCTCACGGCCGCCCAGCCTACTGGCCTCGGCAGACATACACTGCCCCGGTGACCTCCCCCGACGTGCGCCGGCCCGGTCTGCTCGACCGGCTGCGGGACACGCTGGAGGTGCTGGTCCGGGAGGCGGCTAAGTTCGGGACGGTCGGGCTGGTGGCCTTCGTGGTCGACCTGACCGTCTACAACCTGCTGGTCTTCGGGGTGCCCGGTGACGGGGTCGGCGCGTGGTACGACGTCCCGCTGCGGGCCAAGGCCGCCTCGGTCGCGGCCGGCACGGTCGTGGCCTGGCTGGGCAACCGGTACTGGACCTTCCGGCGCCGGCGACGGGCGCAGCGCACCCGGGAGTTCGCCCTGTTCGTGATGTTCAACGCCCTGGGCCTGGGGATCGCGCTGGCCTGCCTGGGGGTGAGCCGCTACCTGCTGGGGCTGGACAGCCAGCTCGCGGACAACGTCAGCGCCAACGGTGTCGGGCTGGTGCTGGGGACCCTGTTCCGGTTCTGGGCCTACCGCAGGTTCGTCTTCCGCGGCGACGCGCTGGCCGACATCGAGGTGCCGCTGCTGCACCACCGGGACCGCGAGGAGCCGCCGGCCGGCCACGGCCGCTCGGGCACGGACGACGCCAGCGCCCGCTCTCAGCGGGCCGGCGCCATCGACACGTAGAGCGCGAACAGCACCGGCTGGCGGGGCTGGACCAGCTCCAGCCGCCCCCCGAACGACTCCGCGTTGTCCCGGGCCACGCCGAGCCCCAGCCCGGTGCCGTCGCCGCTGGTCACCGCCCGCTCGAAGATCCGCCGGGCCAGCTCGTCGGGGATTCCCGGCCCCTCGTCGGAGACCTGCAGCACCGCCGACGGTCCGCTGCGCCGCGCGGCCACCGTCACGGCCCCGCTGCCGTGGACCAGGGAGTTCTCGACCAGGGTGTTGAGGATCTGTGAGATCGCCGAGGCGCTGGAGCGCACGATCATGCCGCGCTCCATGGTGACCGTCAGCCGCCGCCCGGCGTCGGTGAACGCGGGCTGCCACTCCTGCTGCAGCGTGTTCAGCACGGTGTCGAGGGAGACCGAGCGGCCACCGTCGGCGTGCCCGGCGCGGGTGCGGTGCAGCAGCTCGTCGACGACGCCGGCGAGCCGCTCGGTCTGCGCGATCGCCAGCGCCGCCTCCTCCCGGGCCACGGCGACGTCGTCGGCCTCGGCGATCTCCTCCAGCCGCAGCAGCAGCGCCGCCAGCGGGGTGCGGAGCTGGTGGGAGGCGTCGGCGGCGAAGGAACGCTCGGCGGTCAGCGCCCGCGCCAGCGAGCGGGAGTTGCGGTCCAGGATGCGGGCGACGCTGTCGATCTCGGGGATGCCGGACTCCAGCGGCACCGGGTCGACCTCGGCGGCGCCGCCGCCGGGCTCCAGGCCGTAGCCGCCGCCGCCGAACTCCTCGGCCCGCTGCGCCAGCTGCCGCATGGGGATGACGAGGCGCTCGGCGTGGGGCGGCACCAGCGCCCGGGTGACCACCCACGGCGCCAGGGCGGCCAACCCGAGCGCGACCAGCCCGATGAGGACGAGCACGGGCGTCGGGAGCGGCCCACCGTCCTCGAGCAGCCGCTCGCGCTGCTGGGCGACGAGCACCAGACCGGCACCGCCCACCACCGAGATGCAGCTGATCGCTGTGGCGACCGACACCCGCGTGGCCAGCCGCCGCAGCTCGGTGTCCACGCCGGCCCCGTGCTAGGACTCGGGCGAGTTCTCGAACCGGAACCCCACCCCGCGCACCGTCACGATGTGCTTGGGGTCGGCCGCGTCGTCACCGAGCTTGCGGCGCAGCACGGACACGTGCATGTCCAGGGTCTTGGTGGAGCCGTACCAGGCGCTGTCCCAGACCTCGCGCATCAGCTCCTCGCGGGAGACGACGCTGCCCTCCTCGCGCATCAGCACGCGCAGCAGGTCGAACTCCTTGGCGGTCAGCTGCAGCTCCTGGCCGTTGAAGAAGGCGCGACGGGCGTTGGTGTCGATCGTGACCGGCCGGTCACCGTTGCCGCTCTCGCGGCCCTCGGTGCCCCGCCGCAGCAGCGCCCGCACCCGGGCCAGCAGCTCGGCGAGCCGGAACGGCTTGGTGACGTAGTCGTCGGCGCCGGCGTCCAGGCCGACGACGGTGTCCACCTCGTCGCCGCGCGCGGTGAGGATGAGCACCGGACTCTCCACGCCGTCCTGGCGCATCTGGCGGCACACCTCCAAGCCGTCCAGGTGCGGAAGCCCGAGGTCGAGCACCACGAGGTCCGGCATCGTGGCCCGCGCCGACTCCAGGGCCTTCAGCCCGTCGCCCTGCACGTCGACGTCGTAACCCTCCCGCCGGAGGGCACGCGCCAGCGGTTCGGAGATGTTCTCGTCGTCCTCGGCCAGCAGCACCCGCGTCATGGCCATGACTATACGAGTCCTCGGGTCACTCGCCGGGCCAGCATGCCGACCGCTTCTCCACGAACGCCGCGACGCCCTCCCGGCGGTCCCCGGAGAAGGCGGTCGCGCGCCAGCACGCGTCCTCGATCTCCAGCCCTGCCGCGAGGTCGGTGCCGGCCCCCAGCCGCATCGCCTTCTTGGCGTTGCGCAGCCCGACCGGGGAGTGCGCCGCGATCTCGCCGGCCAGCTGCAGCGCCCGCTCCCGGGCGCTCCCGGCAGCCACCAGCTCGTCGACGACCCCGAGCCCGGCGGCCTCGGCCGCGCCGAGCCGCCGGGCGGTGAAGATGAGCGAGGCGGCCCGGGACCAGCCGACGCGGCGGGTGAGCAGCTGGGTGCCGCCCGCGCCGGGGATGACGCCGACCGACACCTCCGGCAGGCCGACAGTGGCCTCCTCACCGGCGATGATCAGGTCGCAGGACAGCGCGATCTCCAGCCCACCGCCGAGGGCGAACCCGTCGACGGCCGCGACCGCCGGCACCGGCAGCGCCAGCACCCCGCCGTAGCCGGCCCGGGCCACCGTGCGGTGCCGGACCAGCTCCTCGTCGGTGAGGGCGTTGCGCTCCTTCAGGTCGGCGCCCACGCAGAACGCCCGCGGGTGGCTGCTGGTCACCACGACCGCCCGCACGCCAGGGTCCTCGGCCAGCTCGCGGGTGGTCGCGGCCAGCTCCCGGGCCAGCGCGGTGGAGACGGCGTTCATCGCCTCCGGGCGGTCCAGCACCAGCTCGGCGACGTGCTCGCCGTCGCCGTGGCGGCGCACCTGCAGCAACGCCGGGGCCTGCGGCTCAGTCATGCCCGGCAGGGTAGCGGCCCGCCGCCCGGACGTGGACCACGTCGCCCACGTGGTGGATGCTCACGCCACCGTCGCTGCCCCGCACCCGCAGACTGCCGTCGGGCCCCAGCCCCAGTGCGGTCCCCTCCCGCACCGCGCCACCGGGCAGCTCGACGCGCACCTGCTGCCCGAGCGTGTCGCAGTACCCCTGGTAGCCCTCCCGGGCGGCCGGCAGGTCGGCCAGCCCGGCGGCCAGGTGGTCCAGGTAGCGGCCCAGCCAGGCGACCTCCTCCGCTCGCGGCAGCTCCTCGGCGCCCCGCGCCAGCGCCCAGGACAGCGCGGTCGGCACCGGCAGCTCCGCACGCCGCTGACGCACGTTCAGGCCGGCCCCCACGACGACGCGCCCGGGGACGACCTGGGCGAGCACACCGCAGGCCTTGCGCCACTGCCCGTCCGCCGGGTCCTGCAGCAGCAGGTCGTTGGGCCACTTCAGCCGGGCGGGGACGGCGTGCGCGCCCTCCCCCACCGCGCGGGCGACGGCGAGGCCGGCGACCAGCGGCAGCCACGGCAGGTCGGGGGGCGGCGGGGCCGGGACCACCGCGCTCACCGCCAGCGCCGTCCCCGGCGGGGCGGTCCAGACGCGCCCCCGGCGTCCTTGGCCGGCGCGCTGGTGACGCGCCACCACGACCCGGCCGGGCCGCGGGTCCTGCAGCGCCAGCAGCTGGGTGGAGTCGGTGTTCTCGTGCCACTCCGGGCGGGCCCACCTGATCGCGACCACCCGGCAAGGCTAGGTTGTGTCCCATGACCGAGGAGGCCACACCCGACATGCGGACGACCGCCGGCCGGCTGGCCGACTACTACCGGCGGATCGACGAAGCGGTGCACGCGGGCTCGGCCCGGGCGGTGGAGAAGCAGCACGCCAAGGGCAAGCGGACCGCCAGGGAACGGATCGACGAGCTGCTCGACGAGGGATCCTTCGTCGAGCTGGACGAGCTGGCACGGCACCGGTCCACCAACTTCGGCCAGGACACCAACCGGCCCTACGGCGACGGGGTGGTCACCGGCTACGGCACCATCGACGACCGGCCGGTCGCCGTCTTCGCCCAGGACTTCACCGTCTTCGGCGGCTCGCTGGGCGAGGTCTTCGGCGAGAAGATCGTGAAGGTCATGGACCTGGCGATGAAGGTCGGCTGCCCCGTGATCGGCATCAACGACTCCGGCGGCGCCCGGATCCAGGAGGGCGTGGTGGCGCTCGGCCTCTACGCCGAGATCTTCAAGCGCAACGTGCACGCCTCCGGCGTGATCCCGCAGATCTCGCTGGTGATGGGTCCCTGCGCCGGCGGGGCGGTCTACTCCCCCGCCATCACCGACTTCGTCGTCATGGTCGACCAGACCTCGCACATGTTCATCACCGGGCCCGACGTCATCAAGACCGTCACCGGCGAGAGCGTGACGTTCGAGGAGCTCGGCGGCGCGCGCAGCCACAACAGCAAGTCCGGCGTGGCCCACTACATGGCCTCCGACGAGACCGACGCCATCGACTACGTCAAGGACCTGCTGGCCCACCTGCCGCAGAACAACATGGAGGACCCGCCGGTCTTCGAGGCCGACGCCGAGCTGGTGGTCACCGCCGAGGACGAGGAGCTGGACACGCTGGTCCCGGACTCGGCCAACACCCCCTACGACATGAAGGCCGTGGTGCGCCACGTCCTCGACAACGGCGACTTCCTGGAGGTCCAGGAGCTCTACGCCCCCAACATCGTCGTCGGGTTCGGGCGCGTGGAGGGCCACGCCGTCGGGATCGTGGCCAACCAGCCGATGCAGTTCGCCGGCACGCTGGACATCGCGGCCTCGGAGAAGGCCGCTCGGTTCGTGCGCACCTGTGACGCCTTCAACGTCCCGATCCTGACCTTCGTCGACGTCCCGGGCTTCCTGCCCGGCACCGACCAGGAGTGGGGCGGCATCATCCGGCGCGGGGCCAAGCTGCTGTACGCCTATGCCGAGGCCACCGTCCCGCTGGTGACGGTGATCACCCGCAAGGCCTACGGGGGCGCCTACGACGTGATGGGCTCCAAGCACCTGGGCGCCGACATGAACTTCGCCTGGCCCACCGCCCAGATCGCGGTGATGGGCGCCCAGGGCGCGGCCAACATCCTCTACCGCAAGCAGCTGCAGGAGGTGGCCGACGCCGGCGGCGACGTCGAGGCCGAGCGTGCCCGCCGGATCCAGGAGTACGAGGACACCCTGGCCAACCCCTACGTCGCGGCCGAGCGTGGCTACGTCGACGCGGTCATCCCGCCCTCGCACACCCGGACCAAGGTCATCCAGGCGCTGCGGACGCTGCGCAGCAAGCGTGCCGAGCGGGCGCCGCGCAAGCACGGGAACATCCCGCTGTGAGCACCGACCAGTCCGGCCAGCGCGACCAGCCGCCCGTTGCCCCCGCGACCGCCGAGGCCGCGATCCGCGTCGTGCGCGGCAACCCGACACCGGAGGAGACTGCCGCGCTGGTGACTGTGCTCGCGGCCGCCTCGGCGGCCGCCTCGGCGACCGCCGCCGAC